>VBJR01000208.1:11225-25024 GCA_005880175.1 Chloroflexota bacterium | reverse complement strand
GGCCGCCCGGGTGCTCGACCAGCTCGGCTGCTACCTGCGCGAGTGCGTCCAGTACGACCAGGCGGAGGCGCTGCTGCGGCGCGGCCTGGCGATCCGCGAGTCGCTGTTCGGGCCGGACCACCCGCTGACCGCCACCAGCGTCGCCCACCTGGCCCGGCTGACCAGCGACGCGGGCCGCTACGAGGAGTCGGTCGGGCTGTACCGGCGGGCGCTGGCCGTGCAGGAGCGGGTCCTGGGCCGCGCCCACGCCGAGACGGCGGGGACGCTGACCGGCCTGGCCAGCGTCTACTCCCAGCAGGGCAAGTTCGCGGACGCGGAGTCGCTGTTCCGGCGGGCGCTGCAGGTCCACGAGGACACCGTGGGACCGGACCACCCGAACACGGCGTACACGCTGACCCTGCTGGCCATGCAGTACCGGACGCAGGCCCGCTGGGACGAGGCCGAGCCGCTGCTGCGCCGGGCGCTGGCGATCCGGGAGCGCGAGCTGGGGCCCGACCACCCCCGCGTCGGGATGGTGCTGAACAACCTGGCGGTGGTGTTCGCGGACCAGAACCGGTACGAGGAGGCGGAGGCGTGCTATCGGCGCGCCCTGACGCTGTGGGAGCAGGCGATGGGGCCGGACCATGCGGACGTGGCGGTCACCCTGCACAACCTGGCCGGCGTCCACCGCGACCGCGGCGACCTGCACGTGGCCGAGGACCTGTACCGGCGCTCGCTGGCCATCCGCGAGCGGACGCTGGGCCCGGACCACCCGACCATCGCGTACCACCTGGCCAGCCTGGCCCACGTGCTGGAGCGGGAGGGCCGGCTCGACGAGGCGGAGGCCGCGGCGACTCGGGCGCTGGCGATCTGGCGGCAGGCGCTGGGCGGCGGCCACGCGAACACGGCCCGAGCCCTGAGCGTGCTGGCCCGCGTGGCGGAGGCGCGGCGCGACATGGCGGAGGCGACGGGCCTGCTCCGCCAGGCCCTGGACATCAGCCGCCGGGCGCTGGGCCCGGCCCACGGCCGGACGGTGCAGCTGGAGGCCGAGTACGAGCGCCTGACGGGGGGCCACCAGGAGGCCTGCTGACGCCGGGCAGCGCCGGTTTTGGCGCCAAATCGCCCTAACCCCAGCCGGGGGGCTGGGGCGGGACGGCTGACCGAGGTCAGCCGTCCCGGCGCTCAGGAGACGCTCACTCGTCCTGGCAGGACTGGCACTTCCCGCCGCCATTGCACTTGGTCACCTCCTGCCAGACACGAGGATCAGGGGTGCCGAACACCGCGCTGTACGCCCGGTGCAGGTTCGCCGCAGGTGCGACATCCGCGACCTCCGCGCCGCGCAGCGGTCGGTGGTGAATGAAGCGCCCGAACACCGACTGGCAGAATTCGGCGTAGTCACGGGTGTGGAGGATGAGCGCGTGCCAGGCCGCGTCCACCTCCGGACTGGTCATGCCCAGATCGCGATAGCCATGCGCGATCAGCTTGAAGTATTTGCGCAGCTCCTCGATGCTGCGCTCCACCGTTGCCGGCTCCATGCCGTCGGCCAGGAGCTGCGCGCGCACCTGGTCGAACGGATACTGGTCGAGCTGCCGCAGTGCGGAGACGTCTGCTTGTGCGGGGTCCAAGAGCGAGGTCGACATTTGCCGGGGCAGCGTAGTGGATCGCCGCTTCGGCGCGCTACGACGACACTAGTCGAGCTCCTCGTCGCGTGGGGGCTCCGCCAGCTCCACGTGAGGCACCGGTCGCCCGAAGAGGTCATGACGCAGAAAGACCCAGCGGAGGCGAATCGCGGGCGAAAATCCGAGGCGCCTGATGTGCCCGAACGGCCACTCGAGACGGTTCGCGGCGGCGAGCATGGTGTCGGCCTGGCGCTGGACCGCCCGGTCGGTGGTCGCGACGGTCAGGCCGAGCCGCCTGACCCGGGCCAGGAGCCTGGGATCCGGCCGGTTCACGACGATGCAGAGCGCGGCGGCCACCGCCTGGCGAGCCCTCGCGAGATCCCCGGCGGCCGCGAGCCACTCGGCGACCTCCACCAGTCCGTCCGGAATCCCGGCACCGTAGCCCTCGTCGGCCCACTGCGCGAACACTTCGTCCGCGCGGGCTCGCGCCCGCTGGACGGGCAGCTCCTTCGCGTCCACCGTCATGAGGAGGTTCTGCCACGTCACCCACGCCCCGCCGACGCCGTGGATCCCGAGGCGATTGCGGGCCCTGGCGAGGAGGCCGTGCACACGGCCGGGATCGACACGGCCACGGGGATGGCCCCCGCTCCTCATCCACTGATGCTCCAGATGGGCCTCCCACAGATCGTCTCGCCCGAGCCAGCGATCGTTGTCGCTGCCCCGTGCATGGAGGTCGCGCGACAGGTCGAAGATCGCGATCGACCGCTCGTAATCGGCGCCGGCCGACTGTCCGTGGACCGCTCGCAGCGAGCGCTCGCCGTAGAGCCTCGCGAGGTAGTGCTCGGGGTGGCGGTATCCGGTGGACCAGATCCCGCCAAGGCCGCTCCTGATCGCCATCGCTCGATGCAGCTCCGCCTCCGCCTCCTGGTACATGACTGCCTCCGACCGACCACGTGCACCCGCCCGCAGCAGCCCGTAGCCCCGAATCATCAGGAGGACCCCTTCGTCCTGTCGAGGCAGCAGTTGGCCGTACGTCGCCAGCGTCGCGTCGATCGCCTCGATCATCGCGCTGTACCAGCCGAGGCGGTAGTACCCCAGCACGATCTCGCGTGACACCTCGAGCCCAGACTCGCCGTACGTGTCGCGCAGGCTCTCCTCCAGCGCCTCGAGCATCGTGACCGCCTGGCGAATCGGGAGGCCCTGCCTGGTCGCGCGCAGCACGGCGCTGACGACGGACGAGTCGGGCTCGCGACGCTCCGGCACTGGTATCACGAGGCCGGCACGCTGGAGTGCGGCTTCGGTCACCAGCTGCGTCAGGAGCACGTCCACCTCGTTGCGGGCGCCGTGCCGCTTGACCTGCTGATGGAGCCATCGCCGGGTGCGGCGCACCGTCTCGGGGCTGGGCGGCTGGCTGAACAGCGTCGGACGGCTCACCCCGATGCCTCTGGCGCACGCCTCGATCGTGGTGCCCTGCGGCACGAAGCGGCGGATCACCGAGATCAGGGTCAGGGGCTCGTCGGAAGGCACCGTCGCCTCACGAGCGCCGTAAAGAAAACGACGACACGAGGGTGGCTGACAGGACGCCGCGATCGCGTGCAGCCTGTAGAGAGAGGAGGTCGCTGACAAGACACCTGATGAGGAACGACAAGATCGCGGGCGTCCGCGCGTGCCGGGTGGTGGCAGTCAGCCTCGGTCGCACCACGAGATACCGGCATGCTCCGGACCTTTGCGCCGACCGAACCGGACCGGTCGTCGATCGCCAACGAGGCTCGGGCGCCGCGTTCGCAAGCTTCCCCACAGGTTGCCACGGCCAGGATATCGCTGGTGGCGGACGCGAGGTCGCCTCGGGGTCGCAGCGCCCGAGCTCACGCGGTTGACCTCGATGATGGGACGAGGTGGCAGGCGGATGGGGCAGCCGGCCGCGACGCACGAGTTCGTGGTTCCGCCACACGAGGTGGTGGCCGCCCACTACGACGACCTGGCCGTAGCGGGTCGTGTCCGGGTTCATGTCCTGCTGAGCCGTGAGAAGGAAGGCCGCTACGTGACGGTGTTGACGGTCGGCCGGCGCTCGCCCGAACCGCACGTGCGCGTCCAGTCTGACTGCGGTGACCAGCTCCAACGATCTCTGGCCCGGATGCGAGCGGTGGGCAGCGGCATCCTCATCTACCTCGAGCAGGAAGGGAGGGGCGCCGGCCTGGTCACCAAGGCGCTGGCGTACGAGCTGGCGCAGAGGCTCCAGTTCGACACCTTCGGCGCGTACTCGCACCTGGGCCTGGAGCAGGACAGGCGCTCCTACATCGACGCCGTGCGGGTCCTGAAGCTGCTGGACGTCGACCGCTGCGTGCTGCTGACGAACAATCCCGAGAAGGTGAAGGCGCTGGAGGAGGGCGGGATCACCACGAAGCGGGAGGCACTGTGGCTCCCGAAGGGGCCCCGGGCCCGGAGACTGCGCGCCGCCAGGCGGGACCACGGGTACCTGGACTGATCTCCTCCCCGGCGGCCTCGGCGGCCCCCGCCGCGGCAAGACAAAGGCCGGAGCGCCGCGAGGCGCCCCGGCCGGAACGGGAGAGAAGAGGTAGATCTCTAGCTGAGGATCGGCTTGCCGCCGCTCGTGATGCTCTTCAGCTGGGTCAGCGCGTAGTTCTGCGCCTCGCTCGGCAGGGCCGCGTACTGGAGCGACTTGCCGTTGACCAGCGGATCGGTGTAGCCCGTCTGGACCACCCACTTGAAGAGGTTGACGACGGCCTTGCCCTTCGTCGCGTCCGTCTGGTCCTTGCGGATCATGACCCAGGAGTAGCTGACGATCGGGTACGCCTTGTCGCCGGACGCGTTCGTGATCGAGAAGTTGGTCGGGCTGACGCCGGACACCGTGCCCGCCGCCGCGGTCGCGCCGTCGAGGGACGCCTTCAGGAACTTGCCGCTCGCGTTCTTCAGCGACGCGTACTGCAGCTGGCTCTGGATGACGTACGCCAGCTCGACGTAGCCGATCGAGCCCTCGGTGGTCTTGACCGCCTGGCCGACGCCCGCGTTCTGGTTGCCGCCGATGCCGGTCGGCCACGCCGGAGCCTTGGCGGCGCCGACCTTCGTCTTCCAGTCAGGGCTGACCTTGCTCAGGTAGTCCGTGAACGCGTAGCTGGTGCCGGACGAGTCGGCGCGGTGGACCACCGTGATGTCGGTGCTGGGCAGGTTGGTCCCGCTGTTCAGCGCCGTGATCGCCGGGTCGTTCCACTTCTTGATGGTGCCCAGGTAGATGTTCGCCAGCGTCGTCCCGTCCAGCTTGACGTTGTCCATGCCGGGCAGGTTGTACGCGATCGCGACGACGCCGATGATCGTCGGCAGCTGCACGAGCGTCGCGTCGCCGCCGGCCGCCGCGATCTCGGTGGCCGTCATGGGCACGTCCGAGGCGCCGAAGTCCACCGTGTTCTTCGTGAACGCCTGGATGCCGCCGCCCGACCCGATCGCCTGGTAGTTCACCGAGACCTGGCTGTAGTGCTGGTTGTACGCGTAGAAGGCCTTCGTGTAATACGGCCCGGGGAACGTGGCGCCCGCTCCCTGCAGCTGGCCGCTGCCCACGTCGGCAGCCGGCGTCGGCGAGTTCGACGCCGACGGGGCACCGCCGCACGCGACCAGCGCCATGGCTGCCGCAGCGATCAGCCATCCGGAGAATCGCTCTATTCGCATGAGGCCAACCTAAGCGCGCGCCGGTTAACGCCGGGTTACCCAGCAGTTAAAGGTCCGGCGCGCCGCACTCTGGTCGACCGGCTTCCGAAATCGCCTCCTATACTCCGGCGGTGTGATCTGGGACCGCTGGCGTGAGCGGCTGCGCACGGAGGGCGAGGCGGCCCTGCCGGCGTGCGGTCCGTTCGAGGACCTGCTGGAGGAGGCGCCCGTGATCGCCCTCCTGCTCGACCGCGACCGGCGTGTGCTGGCGGCCAACCTGGCCGCCCGCCAGTTCTTCCGGCTGGAGACGGAGCAGCTGCCCCTCGGCCTCCTCGACGCGACCCGGGAGGGCCGCCTGCTGGAGGCGCTCCGGGCGGGCACGCCGGAGGACGAGCTGCGCCTGACGCACAGCCAGCTGACGGTGCAGGTCCGGATGGTGCGGGGCCCGAAGCCCGGCGACACGCTGATGTTCCTGACCGACGTGACCGAGCTGCGCCGGCTGGAGACCGTCCGCCAGGAGTTCGTCGCCAACCTTTCGCACGAGCTCAAGACGCCGCTCACCTCGCTGCGCCTGGCCGTCGAGAGCCTGCTCGGCGAGCCCGCCCCGCCAGCGGCCGCGCGGCGGCGGTTCGCCGCCCGGGCGCTGAAGGAGACCGACCACCTGGCCAGCATCGTGGCCAACCTGCGCGAGCTGGCCCAGATCGAGGCCGGCCGGACCGTCCTGGCGCTGACCCACTTCGACGTCCGCGAGCTGGTCCAGGAGACCGCCGACCGCCTGCGCCTGGACCGCCCGCTGAAGCTCTCCATCCCCAGGGGCCTCCACGTCACGGCCGACCGCACCCGCATGGCGCAGGCGCTGGTCAACCTCCTCGACAACGCCGCCAAGTTCTCGCCCCCCGGCTCGCCGGTCGAGGTGGACGCGTCCGTGGACGGCGACGAGTTCCGGCTGACGGTGCGCGACCACGGGCCCGGGATCTCCCCGGAGCACTGGCCGCGGGTCTTCGAGCGCTTCTACAAGGTCGACCCGGCCCGCTCCCGCGACGACGGCGACGCGGCCAGGGCGACCACCGGCTCCGGACTCGGCCTCTCGATCACCAAGCACCTGGTCCGGGCCCAGAGCGGCCGGGTCTGGACGGAGGCCGCCCGCGAGGGCGGTCAGATCTTCGGACTGGCCATTCCCACCCGAATCGCCATTAACGACACCATAACCACCTCTTAATCGCCTAACCGTATCGTCTGCCGGGTGGAGCAGCCACGACAGGGGAGGGCCACAGCTGGGACCGAAGTGGCCCCCGTCGTATTGAGGACGCTGCCCGGGGCGTCCCCGACGAAGGTCTCGATCGACGACGTCAGCTTCTACTACGGCAAGTTCCGGGCCCTCAAGGACGTCACGCTGGCGATCCCGGAGAAGCGCGTCACCGCGCTGATCGGCCCGTCCGGATGTGGCAAGAGCACGCTCCTGCGCATGCTCAACCGGATGTACGACATGGTGCCGGGGAGCCGTGCCGAAGGCCGCATCATGCTGGACGACGAGGACATCCTCACGACCCGCAACCTGCTCCAGCTGAGGCAGCGCGTGGGCATGGTCTTCCAGCGGCCGATCTCGTTCCCCATGTCCATCAGGGACAACGTCGCCTTCGCCCCCAAGTTGCTCGGGTGGAAGAAGCGCGTCATCGACGAGGCCGTCGAGCGCAGCCTGCGCGACGCCGCCCTCTGGGACGAGGTCAAGGACCGGCTGCACCTGCCAGGCGCCTCGCTCTCGGGCGGCCAGCAGCAGCGGCTCGCCATCGCCCGGTGCGTGGCGGTCAACCCGCAGGTGATCCTGATGGACGAGCCCGCCTCGGCCCTCGACCCGATCTCGACGCTGAAGATCGAGGACCTGATGGGCCGGCTGGTCGAGAACTACACGATCGTCATCGTCACGCACAACATGCAGCAGGCGGGCAGGGTGGCCGACTACACGGCCTTCATGCTGATGAATCCAGAGGACCGCCACGGCGAGCTGATCGAGTTCGCGCCCACCGTGGAGCTCTTCCAGCGGCCGAAGGACAAGCGCACAGAGGACTACATCACTGGACGGTTCGGCTGAGACCCAAGCTACTGTCTCCCATGTGACCAGAGAGGCGTTCACACGGGAGCTGGCGGCGCTGCGCGAGTCCATCCTGCGGATGGCGGGACTCGTGGAGTCGCAGATCGACGACCAGGCGATCAACGAGCTGTTCCGGCAGCTCCGCGAGCAGGTCTTCCAGGTGATCGCCACCCAGCAGCCGGTCGCCCGCGACCTGCGCACGCTGATGGGCGTGCAGTTCGTGGCGATCGAGCTGGAGCGGATGGGCGACTACGCCGTCCGCATCGCGCGCCGCACCTCGACCCTGGCCGGGCTGCCGCACGACCACCTGCGCCCCGAGCTCAGCCTGATGGGCGAGCTGGCCAGCCAGCAGGTCCGCGACATCCTGGACGCGCTGATCGAGGAGAGCGGCGACCGGGCGCGCGAGGTGGCGGCCAAGGACGACGAGATCGACCGCCTCTACAACCGCCTGTTCGACAGCCTGGTCGACGACATGAGCGGCGAGAAGGACGCCGAGGACGCGCTGCGAACCGTGACGCTGATCAACGTGGCCCACAACCTGGAGCGCATCGGCGACCGAGTGGTCAACGTGGCCGAGGACATCATCTTCCTGTCCACCGGGTTCGTCGTGGAGCTGGACTGAATGACAGACCGGATCTTGATCGTCGAAGACGACGACGGCATCCGTGAGACCCTCAAGTACCACCTCACCACCGCCGGCTACGCGGTGACCGAGGCCAGGGACGGCGCGATCGGCCTGCGCCTGGCGCGGACCTCGCGGCCCGACCTGGTCCTCCTCGACCTGATGCTGCCCGGCATGAGCGGCATGGAGTTCTGCCGCGCGCTCCGGCGCAGCAGCCGCGTGCCGATCATCATGGTCACCGCCAAGGACTCCGAGGTCGACAAGATCGTCGGCCTGGAGCTCGGCGCCGACGACTACGTCACCAAGCCGTTCTCGGTCCGCGAGGTGCTGGCCCGGGTCAACGCCGATCGGCAACTTCGCGATCGACCGGCCCGCCCGCCGCGTCCTGGTGGACGGCCACGATGTGAAGCTGACCGCCCGAGAGTTCGAGCTGCTGTCGTTCCTGGTCGCGCACTCGGGCCGCGTCCAGTCGCGGGACGTCATCCTGCAGCACGTCTGGGGAGTCGACTTCATGGGCGATCGCAAGACCGTCGACGTACACGTCCGCTGGCTGCGCGAGAAGTTCGCCGGCCGGGTCCCGTTCGAGATCGTGACCGTCCGTGGCGCCGGCTACCGGCTGGACAGGCTGACGTCGCAGGTCGCCAGCTGATGGCGACGGCGCAGGCCACGGACGTCCGCGCGGGGGCGCCGCCCCGCCCGGCCGACGGGTTCAAGGGCATCACCACGGTGATCAGCCTGGCCGCCCCGGTCGTGCTGATCCTGATCGTCCTGGTCGTCATCCTCACGGCGCTGCCGGCCATCCGGACGTTCGGCGCCGGCTTCGTCACGTCGCGGGTCTGGGACCCGCCCAAGGAGCAGTTCGGCGCCCTCCCGTTCATCTACGGCACGGTCATCACGAGCGTGCTGGCGCTGATCCTGGCCCTGCCCGTCGGCATCGGCGTGGCGCTGTTCCTCGCCGAGCAGGGGCTGGGCACGATCCGGGGCGCGATCGGGATCGGCGTCGAGCTGCTGGCGGCCATCCCGAGCGTCGTCTACGGCATCTGGGGCCTCTACATCCTGGCGCCCTGGCTGCTCCACCACATCAGCCAGCCGCTGGCGGAGCGCCTCGGCGCCTTCCCGCCTTTCGCGGCGCCCGCCTCGCAGCTGAACATGCTGATCGCCTCGGTCATCCTCGCCGTGATGATCCTGCCCACGCTCAGCTCGATCTCGCGCGAGGTCATCAGGGCCGTGCCGGGCGGGCTGCGGGAGGCCAGCGTGGCGATGGGCGCCACGTGGTGGGAGACCGTCTGGAAGGTCATCCTGCCGGCCGCCCGGAGCGGCATCTTCGGCGCGACCATCCTCTCGTTCGGGCGGGCGCTGGGCGAGACGATGGCGGTGACGATGACGATCGGGAACAAGAACGACATCCCGACGTCGCTGTTCTATCCCGCCTACACGCTGGCGAGCAAGATCGCGAACGAGTTCAACGAGGCCACCGGGACGCTGTACCCGGCGGCGCTGATCGAGCTGGGCCTGATGCTGATGATCGTCACGCTGATCGTGAACCTGCTGGCCCTGATCCTGGTGCACCGCGTCTCCCGGGAGGCACGGGCATGAACCGGAACGCCCGGAGGCGGATCGCCAACACCGTCTCGCGCGTCGTCATGTACCTCTTCGCCGTGCTGGCGCTCCTGCCGCTCGGGCTGGTGCTGCTCTACGTCGTGATCCAGGGCCTGCCGGCCCTGATGCACATCGAGTTCTTCTTCAACGCGGAGCGGCCCGAGGGCATCCCGGGCGGCGGCATCGCGAACGCCTTCGCCGGCACGCTGATCATGGTCGGCATCGCGTCGGTGATCGCCATCCCGATCGGCATCGTGTCCGGCGTCCAGCTGGTCGAGTACGGCCACGGCCGCATCGCGGACGCGGTCCGGCTGGCCTGCGACATGCTGGTCAGCATCCCGTCGATCGTGATCGGGCTGTTCATCTACGGCCTGCTCGTCGTCACGTTCCACGCCAACACCGGCCTGTTCGGCTCGCTGGCGCTGGCCATCCTGATGCTGCCGGTGGTGGTGCGGACGACCGAGTCGGCGATCGCGCTGGTGCCCGGCGCGCTCCGGGAGGCCGGCCTGACGCTCGGCCTGGCCCGCTGGCGCGTGGTGCTGCAGCTGATCCTGCCGGCCGCGATCCCCGGCGTGGTGACCGGCGCGCTGCTCGCCGTCGCGCGGGCGGCGGGCGAGACGGCGCCGCTGCTGCTGACCACCGTCGGCAACGTCTTCCTGACGTTCAACCCGACCCAGCGGATGTCGGCGCTGCCGCTGATCCTGTACCACGACGCGCTGACGCCGTACCCGGACCTGATCCAGACGGCGTGGGGCGCCGCGCTCGTGCTGGTGCTCCTGACGCTGCTGGTCAACGTCCTGAGCCGTCTGGCCCTGCGCCGCCAGATCCGCCTGGCCGGCCGCATCTAGGAAGCTGCTGAACATCGGGGCAGTCCTGGAGAGGTTGAAGTGTCGGAACTTCAACGTCTCCCCACCGCTCGAGGCGTGCAGGTATCGACACTTCAACCTTTCCCTCCTCGGGGTTGCAGGGGAATCGCGCCGCGCTGCCCCCCGGGCGTGATGGTCGACGCCAGCCGGCGGGGTGCCAGCATCCTGCCTTCGTCATGGCAAGCCGGGACGGGTGATGAGGGCGGAGCCTGGAAGCACGGCGCGGGCGGAGTCCCGGCCCGTCAGCCGCCCCGAACCGCCTTCTTCCCGCCCGCTTCCAGGCCGGCCGCGAAGTTCAACCGCTTCCCAGGGCCTGGACCCTCGGCCGCCCCGGCACGCGGCAGAGCCGCGTGTCGCGGCGGCGGTCACGGACGATCAGGCATCATCCCCTGATGACGTCGAGCCCCTCCGCCTGGCTCACGCGCGATCGCCTCGTCCTGGCCGCGCTGGTCGCGGCGCTGCTCGGTTCGCTCGTGTTCTACATGCACAGCGCCTTCGGCCACGGGGACATCACCGAGTACCACCGCTACGCGCAGGCGTTCTGGCTCGGCTCCCCGCCGCTCCGCGCCCTCCCCGCCGAGTACCCGCTCCTCTCGCTCGTCCCGTTCACGCTGACGCTGCTGCCCCCGCTCCACGACTACGTGTCGGTGTTCGCCCTGTGGATGCTCGGGCTCTTCGTGGCCGGCTATTTCGCGATCCGGCGCCACGACTCCGCCCGCGCCGCCGAGGTCTGCGGCGTCTACCTGGCCCTGGGCTGCTTCGCCACCGTGCTCGGCCGCTTCGACCTGGTCCCCGCCGCCGCGACCGTCGTGGCGTACTGGGCGGCCCGCGAGCGCCGGTTCACGCTCGCGTACGCGATGCTGGCCCTGGGCGCCGCGCTCAAGCTGTACCCGGTCCTGCTGGTCCCGATCGTCGTGCTGGAGCAGTACCGGGCGCTCGACCTGCACCCGCTGCGGGTGGCGCCGCCCCGGCCGGTCGTCCGCGGCGTGGCGCTGGTGGGCGGCGTCATCGTGGCCGCGTTCGGCATCGCGGCCGTGCTCGAGCCCGGCGGCTGGCTGGGACCGTTCGTCTACAACGCGAGCCGGCCGCTCCAGGTGGAGTCCGTCTCGGCCTCGCTGCTCTGGCTCAGCGGGGCGTTCGGCCTGCACGTCGCCCCCGACCACTCGTTCCACTCGTACAACCTGGTCGGCAGCGCGGCCCGCGAGCTGAGCCTGCTGGCTGACGTCGGGCTGGTCGGCGGCTGCCTGTGGGTGTACTGGCAGCAGCTCAACCGCCGGATGGCGTTCGGCCGGGCGCTGACGGTCTGCCTGCTCGTGATCGTCTGCACCGACCGGGTGTTCAGCCCCCAGTACCTGATGTGGGTGGTGCCGATGGTCGCGCTGACGGAGCGGGACTACGACGGGCTGTGGCTGGGGATCTGCGCGCTGACCACGCTGATCTTCCCCTACGCGTACGACTGGGCCGGCCTGCACGGCTCGGGCACGCCCGCGAGCTATCCCTGGTTCTTCCCGGGCCTCATCGCGGTGCGCAACGCGCTGCTGGTGATCGCCACCGCGCGCTTCATCCGGCGGTCGCTCGTTCGCGCCGAATCGGCGCGCGACCTGGCACGCTCCTCGACCACCGCTGCCTGACGCAGGACTTAACCAGCCCTCCCTCCGGCCTTAACTTCTCTCGGTGAGTCTTCTGGCATGAGACGCGCCATGCTCCTCGTCGTCGTCGCCGCGGTGCTGCTGCCGGTGATCATGCCGGTGCCGGCGGCCGCCGCCTCGGGTGCCGACGTGCTGGCGAAGGTCCAGCACATCGTGGTGATCTACCAGGAGAACTGGAGCTTCGACAGCCTGTACGGCAACTTCCCGGGCGCCAACGGCCTCGCCAACGACGCCAGCACGGTCAAGCAGGTCGACACGACCGGCCAGCCGTACGCGACCCTGCCCCAGCCGATCAACACGAACCTGAAGCCGCCGGGCCCCGATCCCCGGTTCCCGGCCGGCCTGCCCGTGCAGCCCTACGACGCGGCCAAATATGTGCCGGACGACATGGTGACGGGTGACCTGGTGCACCGCTACTACCAGGAGCAGATGCAGATCGACGGCGGCAAGATGGACAAGTTCGTGGCCGTCAGCGACGCGGGGAGCCTGGCCATGAGCTACTACGACGCGACCAACCTGCCCGAGGGCAAGCTGGCGCAGCAGTACGTCATGGACGACAACTTCTTCCACGCGGCGTTCGGCGGCTCGTTCCTCAACCACTTCTACCTGATCTGCGCCTGCGCCCCGTCGTTCTTCAACGCGCCGGCCAGCGCGGTGGCCAAGCTCGACGCCAGCGGGAACATGGTCGCGGACGGCTCCGTCACCCCGGACGGCTTCGCGGTCAACACCACGTTCAGCGTCAACACCCCGCATCCGTCCACCGTCGCCGCCTCCGCGCTGCTGCCCAACCAGAGCCTGCCCACGATCGGCGACCGGCTCAACGACAAGGACATCAGCTGGGCCTGGTACTCGGGCGGCTGGAACGACGCGATGGCCGGCCACCCCGATCCCCTGTTCCAGTTCCACCACCAGCCGTTCGTGTACTTCAACAACTACGCGGACGGCACCCAGCTCAAGAAGGACCACCTCAAGGATGAGCAGGACTTCATGGCGGCCGCGCAGGCCGGCTCACTGCCGGCGGTCTCGTTCATCAAGCCCGTCGGCGAGGACAATGAGCACCCCGGTTACTCGGACCTGCTCGAGGGCCAGCAGCACGTCGCGGACCTGGTCCAGGCGATCCAGTCGAGCCCGAACTGGAAGGACACGATGGTGGTGATCACGTACGACGAGCACGGTGGTCGCTGGGACCACGTCGCGCCGCCCAAGATCGACAAGTGGGGCCCCGGCCTCCGCGTGCCCACGATCGTGATCTCGCCGTTCGCCAGGCGCGGGGTCGTGGACCACACGCAGTACGACACCACCTCGATCCTGGCCACCATCGAGAAGCGGTGGGACCTGGCCCCGCTGGAGAGCCGGGACGCGCACGCCGCCGCGCTCACGAACGCGCTCGACCCCAGGTACGCGCCGGCGGTCAACAGCAGCGGCGCCTCGGCCAACGTGGCCGTGATCGTCGTCGGCGCCCTGGTGGTGCTCGCGCTGGCCGCGCTCGGCGTCGGCCTCCTGGTGCGGCGCCGCCCGGCCTAGCGCACGGGGACATCCGCTGATCCGGCCATACTTCTTACTCTGGGACGAGCCATCGAGGAGGGAGCCATGACGCTGGTCCAGACGCGCTGCGGCACGGTCGAGGGAATCGAGAGGCAGGGGGTGCTGCAGTTCCGCGGCATCCCGTTCGCGGCGCCGCCGGTCGGGGACCTGCGCTGGTGCCCGCCACAGCCG
>VBJR01000208.1:0-11194 GCA_005880175.1 Chloroflexota bacterium | reverse complement strand
CAGCCGGAGATCGACGAAGAGCGCTGCCTCACCCTCAACGTGTTCACGCCCGCGGTGGACGGCGACCCGCGGCCGGTCCTGGTCTGGATCCACGGCGGCGCCTTCACGGGCGGGTCGGGCCGCAACGCCTGGTACAACGGCGCCTCGTTCGCCGCGCACGGCGTGGTCGTGGTCACGGTCAACTACCGCCTGGGCGCCCTCGGCTTCCTGCACCTGGGCGACGAGCTGCCGGGCTCCGGCAACTGCGGCCTCCTCGACCAGGTCGCGGCGCTGGAGTGGGCCAGGGACAACATCGCGGCGTTCGGCGGCGACCCCGGGAAGGTCACCGTCTTCGGCGAGTCCGCCGGCGGCATGAGCATCGGCGCGCTGCTGGGGCTGCCGGCCGCGTCCGGCCTGTTCCAGCAGGCGGTCCTCCAGAGCGGCGCGGCGTCGACGGTCAAGACGCCGGAGGCCGCGGCCCAGGTCGCCGAGCTGACGATCGCGAAGGCGGGCGGCATGGACGCCCTCCGCACGGCCCCGTGGGAGCGGCTGGTCGAGATCCAGACCGACGTCATCATGGAGCTCCGGCGCGGCGCCGGCGACCTGCCGTACATGCCGGTGGTGGACGGCGCCGTGCTGCCCCGCCTGCCGCTGGACAGCGTGAGCGCGGGCAGCGCGGCGAACGTCAGGCTGCTGACCGGGACCACGCGCGACGAGATGGCTCTGTTCCACTACATCGGACCGGCCCCCTACGACGTGGACGAGGAGACCGTCGTGCGGCGGCTGGAGCGGTCCAACCCGGGCGGCGGGCGTTCGCTCTACGACGCGTACCGCGCGGAGCTGGGCGGGAGCCCCCGGCCGACCGACGTGTGGGTCGCGGTCGAGACGGACCGCGTCTTCCGAATCCCGGCGATCCGGCTCGCGTCGGCGCAGGCCCGCCACACGGCTGACGTATGGATGTACCTGTTCACCTGGTCGTCGCCGGCGCTGGACGGCGCCCTCGGCTCGTGCCACGCGCTGGAGATCCCGTTCGTCTGGAACACCCTGCAGGAGGGCTCGGCCGGGTTCACCGGCTCCGGCCCGGAGGCCGACGCCCTGGCCGCCGAGATGCACGGCGTGTGGACCGCGTTCGCCGGCACGGGCGACCCCGGCTGGGACCGCTACGAAAAAGGCCGGCGGGCCACGCGCGTGTTCGGTCCCGGCGCCGGCACGGCGGACGACCCCAGGGGGGGCGTGCGCCGGCTCTGGGAGTAGGCCGGCGCCGGATCAGGGCGCCACGAGCGGATTCCGGGCCGGGAGGCGGCCGAAGCGGCCGAATACGAGCGGAGGCGCTACGTCGCCGGGACCAGCCCGGTCATCCGCTCCGACGCGTCCCACAGGCGGCGGGCCAGCTCCGCGTCCGTCGCCTGGGGCCGCGGCGTGGCCACCCGGCGGTTGACGAAGTAGCGCCCGGTCACGTCCGCCACCTCGGGCGACGTGGCCAGGTAGATGGACGTGCGCGCGCCCTGCTCCGGGGTGATCGCGAACAGCCGGGCGACCCGGATGCCGGCCGCGAGCAGGCCGTTCGTCCGCATCCCGAACTGGCTGCGCACGAAGCCGGGGTGGAGGCAGTTGGCCGTGACCCCGCGGCCCTGCAGGCGCTCCGCCAGCTCCAGCGTGAACAGGATGTTCGCCAGCTTCGACTGGCCGTACACGGTGAAGGCGGCGTACCCGCGCCGCTCGAACTGCGGGTCGTCCAGGTCGAGCGTGGCCCGCGTGTGCGCGTTGGAGGAGACCGTGACCACCCGGGCCGGGGCGCTGGCCACCAGGAGGTCCGTCAGCAGGTTGGTCAGGAGGAACGGGGCCAGGTGGTTGAGCGCCCACGTCCGCTCGATCCCGTCCGCCGTCACCTGCCGCCCGGAGAAGATCATCCCGGCGTTGTTGACGAGCACGTCCAGCCGGGGATGCGCCGCCGCGACGCCGGCCGCCAGGCGCCGGACCTCGGCCTGCACGCTCAGGTCCGCCACGGCCACCTCGAGGCGGTCGGACCCGGTGGCCGCGGCCACGTGCGCGAGCGCCGCCTCGCCGCGCTCGCGGGTGCGGGCGCCCAGGATGACGTGCATGCCGGCGCGAGCCAGGCCCTCCGCGGTGGCCAGGCCGATGCCGGTGGTGGCGCCGGTGACGAGACAGACGCGGGGCTGTTCTCCCATCTGACAGCACACTCTAGCGGGCCGCGATGCTAAGCTCTCGCCACCGTGATCAGCGGATCCAGCTACTGGCAGTACTACTTCGCGTTTACCGGGCCGGCGGGAGGCCGGAGCCGGACGAAGTAGCGCACCCCCTCGTCCCCGCTCCACCCGCCGGCCACCACCGGGCTGCAGGGGGTGGATCAGATCAGAGGAGACGAGACCGTTGCTGGAGCTGCAGAAGGCCGGAACCGACAGCCGGCGTGTCGTCCACATCGGAACCCTGACCATCGGCGCGTCCCGTCCCGTGCTCATCGCGGGCCCCTGCTCGGTCGAACCCGGCTACGTCGCGCAGGCGTCGGTGCTGGCCGAGACCGGCGTGGACGGGCTGCGCGCCGGCGTGTTCAAGCCCCGCACGCACCCCGACAGCTTCCAGGGCATGGGCCTGGAGGCGCTGCCGCTCCTGGCCGAGGCCCGGCGGCTCACCGGTCTCCCGCTGATCTCCGAGGTGATGTCCCCGAC
Source organism: Chloroflexota bacterium (assembly GCA_005880175.1). Next base: position 8,528 of record VBJR01000208.1, on the reverse strand, counting down.
CGAGGCGGAGGCGATCGGCGACCACGTGGACGGCTTCCAGGTCGGCGCCCGGAACATGCAGAACTACCGGCTGCTGGAGGCGCTCGGCGACCTGGGACGGCCCGTGATCCTCAAACGCGGGCTCTCGGCCACCATCGACGAGTGGGTCGCGTCGTCCGAGTACCTGCGCAAGCGCGGCAACGACAACGTGGTGCTGTGCGAGCGCGGCATCCGCACGTTCGAGACGCGGACCCGGAACACGCTGGACGTCAGCGCGGTCGTGGTGGCGCGGGAGCTGACCGACCTGCCCGTGATCGTGGACCCCAGCCACGCCGCCGGGCGGCGCGAGTGGGTGCCGGCCCTGGCCCGGGCCGCCCTCGCGGTGGGCGCCGACGGGCTGCTGGTCGAGGCGCACCCGACGCCGGCCGAGGCCTGGTCGGACGGAGCCCAGACGATCGACCTGGCGGCGCTCGCCGACCTGGCCGAGCTGGTGCTGGACAGCCGGCTGCCCGGACTGCGGGTGGTGTGAGCGGTGCCGTTCAGCGGTAGGCCGAGTAGTCCGGCGGACGCTTCTCCGTGAACGCCTGGACGCCCTCGCGCGCCTCGTCGCTGTCCACGAACAGCGCGAGCGTGTCGAAGGACAGGGTGCCGAGCCCGGCGATGGACTCGCTGTCGGCGTTGAAGGAGTGCTTGAGCACCTTGAGCGCCGTCGGGCTCTTCTCCAGCATCTCGTCGGCCCACCGGCGGACCTCGGCGTGGAGCTCGGCCATGGGGACCACGGCGTTGACGAGGCCCCACCGCTCCATCGTCTCGGCCGGGTACTGGCGGCACAGGTACCACACCTCGCGCGCCCGCTTCTCGCCCAGGATGCGCGCGAGGTACGCGGTGCCGAACCCGGCGTCGAAGCTGCCCACGCGGGGACCGGCCTGGCCGAACCTCGCGTGGTCGGCGGCGATGGTGAGGTCGCAGAGCACCTGCAGCACGTGCCCGCCGCCGATGGCGACGCCGTTGACGGCCGCGACGACCGGCTTGGGGATGTCGCGGATGATGCGGTGGAGGGTCTCGACCTCGAAGATGCCGCTCTCCGTCGGGCCGTAGTCGCCGGTCTCCTGCCGCTGCTTCTGGTCCCCGCCCGCGCAGAAGGCGCGGTCGCCGGCGCCCGTCAGGGCCACCACGCCGACCCCGTGGTCGGCCCACGCCATCTTGAACGCGCGGATCAGCTCGTCGACGGTCCGTCCCCGGAACGCGTTGTAGCGGTCAGGCCGGTTGATCGTGATCCAGGCCAGCCCGCGCTCGACCTCGAAGAGAACGTCTTCCATTCCGAAGGGACAGGGTAAGGGGGCGGAGAAACGGAGGAGGCCGCGGGCCTCGTCCACGGCGCCTTCGGCCTCAGCCGCCTGCCGTCAGGGCCTCCAGCTCCACCTGGAAGCCCTCCACGATCGTCTGGGGGTCCGGGACCAGCCCGACGTCCGACGCGACCCCGACGAGCACCTCGCCGGCGTAGCTGAGGATGCTGACGCCCAGCCCCAGCCGGCCGGACTGCGGCACCCAGAACATCGCCCGGCGCAGCGGCTCGCCGGCCAGGTACAGGCGCTCGCGCGGGCCCGGCACGTTCGTCAGCACCAGCGACGCCTTGCTGCCGAAGAACTGGATCGGGAGCGGCTGCAGCGGCGGCGGCAGGTAGCCGATCGCGGTCAGGGCGCCGAACGCGACGACCGGCTGGAGCGAGGACTTGAGCTCGTCCATGCGCCGCTTGACCTCGGCCAGCCGGGCGTCCGGCTCCTCGACCCCGAGCGGCAGGGCCAGGAAGACGAGGCCGAACTGGTTGCCCAGCCGGTGCGCGTCGTCCAGCGGCCGCAGGTTGACCGGCACGGCCGCCCGCACGTCCAGGCCCTCCACCTCGTCGCCGCGGCTGGCCAGGTAGCGCCGCAGCGCCCCCGCGGCCGCCGTCACCAGCACGTCGTTGATCGTGCCCCCGGCCCGGACGCCGGCCGCCTTCACCGCGTCCAGCGGGATCGGCTCCGACCAGGCCGCCCGCTTCATCACGCCGAGCGGGCCCTTCAGCGCGGTCGGCGGGTCGGGCGCCATCAGCGCGACGCGGGCCAGCGTGGCGGCGGCGTCCGCCCCGATGCCGGCGGCCCGCAGCGCCTGGCCCGGCTCGCGCACCAGGCCGAAGCCGGCCTGCGCCAGCCAGCCGCCCGCGCGCAGGAGCGACGAGCCGCCGGCGGGCTCGAGGTCCGGGGGATGGTCCGGGCGGCGGCGCCGGGGCCGGGCCGTCGTGTCCGTCAGCGACAGCAGCACCCGGACCAGCGCGATGCCGTCCGCGATCGCGTGGTGGATGCGCGACACCAGCGCGCTGCCCGACGCGTGCTCGACCACCACGAACTGCCAGAGCGGCTTCGTGAAGTCCAGCGGCGTGCTCATCACCTCGCTGACGTACGCCTCCAGCGCCGCCTTGTCGCCCGGCTCGGGCAGCGCGACCCGGCGCAGGTGATAGTCGAGGTCGAACCGGGTGTCGCGCACCCAGCTCGGCACCCCGACCCCCAGGGGCGGCTCCTGGACCCGCTGCCGGAAGCGCGGGAACGCCAGCAGGCGCTCCTCGACCACGGCCCGCAGGCGCCGCTGGTCCAGGCGCCCGTCGAACAGCAGGACCCCGGTGACCATCATCAGGTTGGTCGGGTCCTCCATCCGCAGCCAGGCCGCGTCGATGGCCGAGACCAGGCTCATCGCACGTCCCGGAGGAAGTCCGCGATCGCCGCGTTGACGGGTTCGGGATGGGTCAGGTTGGCGGCGTGCGCCGCGCCGGGCACGCGCACCAGGGGCCGCGCCCGGGCCAGGCCGGCCACCAGCGCCTCGGCCCGCGCCATCTCGATCGCGATGTCGTCCTCGCCGTGCACCACCAGCGCCGGCGCCTCGATCTCGCCCAGGCGGCCGGTCAGGTCGTCGCGGGTGACCAGCGTCCGGAAGATCCACCGCGCCTCGCCCGTCGGCCGCGCCTTCCACTTGGCCATCCAGGCGGGCGACTCGGGCCGGTCGCCGCCGATGATCGTGGCCGCGATCGCCTCCGCGATCACGTCGCTGGGGCCGTCGGCCTCCCAGACGTCCAGCATCATCTCGTAGCGCGGCTGGGCCTCGGGGTCCTCCAGCCCGGCCTGGGTGTTCAGCAGCACGAGCCCCGCGACGCGCTCCGGGTAGCGCAGGGCGAAGCGGAGCGAGGCGAAGCCGCCCTGGCTCATGCCGCCGACGACGGCGCGCTCGATGCCGAGGTGGTCCCGCCGCCTCCGTCAGCCCGTGTCCGCGCGCGTCCCACGTGATCACGCGGTGGTCGCGGCCGAAGGCGGCGACCTGCGGCGCGAACATCTCGTGGTCCATCAGCAGGCCGTGGGCCAGGGTCAGCGGGAGGCCGGCGCCGCCGCTGTCCTCGAAGTAGATGCGCTGCCCGTTGACGTCGGCGTGTGGCATCGGCTGATCGTATTCTCACGGCGTGTCCTCCGACCTGCTGGAGCGTCTCCGCGCGATCGCCGGCCCCGAGCACGTGCTGACCGGGGACGCGGCCGGGGAGTTCACCCACGACGCGACGTTCATGGAGCACGACCTGCTGGCCGTGGTGCGGCCGGCGGGCACGGACGAGGTGGCCGCCGCGGTCGCGGCGTGCGCGGAGACCGGCACCCCGGTGGTCGCGCGCGGCTCCGGCACGAGCCTGGTCGGCGGCCCGGTGCCGCTGGCCGGCGGCGTGGTCGTGAGCCTGGACCGGCTGACCGGCCTGGAGGTGGACGTCGCCAACACCGTGGCCGTGGCCGGCGCCGGCGTGATCACGCGCCAGCTCGACGAGGCGGCCAACGCGCACGGCCTGATGTACCCGCCCGACCCGGCCAGCGTCGAGCTCTCCACGATCGGCGGCAACGTCGCCTGCAACTCGGGCGGCCTGCGCTGCGTGAAGTACGGCGTCACGGCCGACTACGTGGTCGGGCTGACCGTCGTGCTGGCCGACGGTCAGGTCCTGCGGCTCGGCGGCCGGCTGCGCAAGCGGTCCTCGGGCTATCGCCTGATGCAGCTGTTCATCGGCTCGGAGGGCACGCTGGGCATCGTCACGGAGGTCGTGGTGAAGCTCGTGCCGCTGCCGCGCCACCAGGCCACGGCGATGGTCGGGTTCCGGAGCGTCGAGGCGGCGGGGGCGGCGGTGTCGCGGATGCTGGCCGCGGGGCACCTGCCGGCGGCCGTCGAGCTGCTGGACCGGGCCACGCTGGAGCTGGTCCGGGAGAAGCTGCCGCCCGGCTTCGAGCCCGACCTGGCCGCGGTGCTGATCGTCGAGCAGGACGGCAACGACGAGGAGTTCGTCCAGCTCGAGCTGATGCGCATGGTCGAGCTCCTCGACGGCGTGGGGGACCGGATCGCCCAGTCCAGCCTGGAGCGGGAGCGGCTGTGGGACGCCCGGCGCACGTTCGGCAAGGTGCTGATGGCCATGCCGCACAACTTCTTCGCCGAGGACGTGGCGGTGCCGATCGGGGCGATCCCCGAGATGGCGCGCCGGATCGAGCGGCTGGCCGCCGAGACGGGCCTGCGGATCGTGACGGTCGGCCACGTCGGCGACGGCAACCTGCACCCGACCTTGCTGTTCGACGAGGGCCAGCGCCACCTGGTCAGCGGCGCCGCGGCGCGCATCTTCCGGGACGCGATCGAGCTGGGCGGCACGATCAGCGCGGAGCACGGCCTGGGCGCGCTGAAGCGCGACCACGCCGAGGCCGAGCACGGCAGCCTGGCCATGGGCATGATGCGGCAGCTCAAGGGGATGCTCGACCCCGCCGGCATCCTGAACCCGCACAAGGTGCTGCCCGAACGGCCGCCCGACGACGAGTTCCTGAACCGCATCCCGGGCTTCCTCCAACCGGCCCCGTCGGGCCGCGGGCGCAGCCAGGAAGGGGTCTAGCCCGACCCGCTTCCCGCCCGCGACCTACTGCTACCATGATGAAACGTGATAGCGGAGCTGCTGACTTTCTTCGCCCTGCTGTCCCTGGTGACCACCGCCCTCGTCGTCCTCGTGCCCGGCGTGGTGCGGAGCCGCGCCTGGCTCGGCGTACCCCTGGGGGCGCTGGCGGCCGCGGCCGCCTCCGCGACGCTGTGGTGGCTCACGGGCGACCTCTCGGCGGCCGAGTTCCTGCTGGTCTGGGCGGTGGTCATGGGCATCGTCGCGCGCCTGCTGCTCGACCGGTGGAGCTACCTCGCGGCGCTGCTGTTCGCGGGCGTCCTCCTGGCGGGGCTCACGTACCTCGTCTACTCCGTGCTGGCCGGGGTGGTGGACCCGCTGGGTCCGATCGTGTGGATCGGCACGGTCCTCCTGCTGCTGCTGGAGCTGGTCGCGCTCGGCCTCTCGCTGTCGTACGCGTTCGAGGTGCTCGACGTGCTCAGCCGGCGGGAGGGGCCGAGGCACCCGTTCGACCCGCGCCACCGGCCGCTGGTCGCGATCCAGGTGCCGACGTACAACGAGCCGGTCGAGGTCGTCAGCCGCACGCTCGAGTCGCTGGCCCAGCTCGACTACTCCAACTACCTCGTCCAGGTGGTGGACAACAACACGAAGGACCCGCTGGTCTGGCGGCCGCTGGAGGCGCTGTGCGAGAACCTGGGCCCGCGCTTCCAGTTCATCCACCTGGAGAGCTGGCCCGGCTACAAGGCCGGCGCGCTGAACGAGGCCACGCGCCGGCTGCCGCGCGAGGTCGAGGTGGTCGGCATCGTGGACGCGGACTACGTCGTCGAGCCCGACTTCCTGCGCGACACGGTGGGCCACTTCGCGGACCCTCAGGTGGCGTTCGTGCAGACCCCGCAGAACTACCGGGACTGGGAGGACGACAGCTACCTGCGGGGGCTGTTCTACAGCTACCGCTACTTCTTCGACGTCACGATGCCGGCGCGCGCCCACCGCAACGCGATCATCTTCGCGGGGACGATGGGGCTGATGCGCCGGTCGGCGCTGGAGGGGATCGGCGGCTGGAGCACCGCGACGGTGACCGAGGACGCCGAGGCCAGCCTCCGGATGCTGGGCCAGGGGTACATCGGGGTGTACGAGCCCCGGGCGTACGGGTCGGGGCTGATGCCGCTGAGCTTCGACGGGCTCAAGAAGCAGCGGTTCCGGTGGGCGCTGGGCGGCGTGCAGATCCTGCGCATGCACTGGCGCGAGCTGCTCCCGTTCGCGCCGCACCGCCTCCGGCTGACGGTCGGGCAGCGCATCCACTACCTGCTGGGCAGCGTGCAGTGGTTCGGCGACGTGCTCACCGTGGCCTTCACCGTGCTGCTGCTGCTGACGGCCGCGGTGACGGTCGTGCACCACCGGCTGCCCGTGCGCGAGATCGTCGGTCCGCTGGCCCTCGTGCCCGTGCTCTTCCTGGTGACCGGGGTGGGGCGCGCCCTGTGGGCGATCCGCGTCACCGCGCGATGCGGCTTCGGCGACGCGGTGCGGTGCCTGCGCTGCTGGTTCGCGCTGAGCTGGGTCGTCACGCTGGCCTGCCTGCGGGGCCTGGTCCGGCGCGAGGCGGCGTTCCTGCGCACGCCCAAGCGGGCCGAGCGCCGGTCCGTCTGGCAGGCGATCCGGGCCTCGCGCGCCGAGTCGGTGATCGCGGCGCTGGCGGCCGTGGCGGGCGTCGCGATCGTGATCAGCACGCTGTCGGTCGGCACGGTGGCACTGGCGGTCCTGCTGCTGTGGCTGGCGCTCCAGTTCTCGAGCGCGCCGTGGGCGAGCTTCGCGGCGGAGGGCATCCACCTGACGCCGCTGCGGGCCGCGTACCGGCGCTCGTCGCAGAGCACGGGAGACTGGCCGGAGAGCACGGTGCCGGTGGCGCTCCGCGTGGCGGTGCCGGCGGCGCTGGTGGGGGCGGCGGTGGCCGCGCTGCTGCTGCTGGCGCCGGGGGCCTCGAACCGGCCGCCGCCGCCGGCCGACCTGCCGCCGATCCAGCGCCAGGTCCCGCCCGTCGCGGTGTCCACGCCGACGCCCGCGCCGACCGCGACACCGACGCCGGCGGCCAGCGCCACGCCTGCACAGACGCCCACCGCGACGCCGCGGCCGACGGCCACGCCCACCGCGCGGGCCACGCCCAGCGCGACGCCGACGCCCGTGGGCACGCCCACGGCGAGGCCGACGTAGACCCTATGCTGGCATCTGGCATGGACCGCCAGACGCATTCGCAAGGAGGACGTCGTTGGCCGGCTTCGATCAGGACATCAAGCCTCTGTTCCGTGAGTTCGATCGGACGGAGATGGAGTGGGCATTCGACCTGTGGGACTACGACGACGTCAAGGAGAACGCGCCCGGGATCCTCGAGCGCCTGGAGGCGGGCGACATGCCGTGCGACGGCGAGTGGACCGAGGAGCAGATCGAGCGGTTCCGCGCCTGGATCCGAGAGGGCACGCCGCCGTAGGGCGCGGGCGACCCGCCGTCAGTCGAAGTACGCGCCGCCGTTGACGTCCAGCACCTCGCCGGTGACGTAGCTCGCCTCTTCGGAGGCCAGGTACAGCGCCGCCGCGGCGATGTCGGCGGTGCGCCCGGCGCGGCGGACCGGCGCCGTGGCCGCCACCCTGGCAGCGATCTGGTCGCGCAGCCCGGGCGCGGCGCCGGCGGCCGCGAAGATGTCGGTATCGATCATGCCGGGCGCGATCACGTTGCACGTGATGCCCGATGGGCCGAGCTCGCGGGCCGCGCCCTGGCAGAGGCCACGCAGCGCCGCCTTGCTGCAGGCGTAGTGGGCGGCGCCGAACACGCCGCCGCCCTGCTTGCCCGCCTGGCTCCCGAGCATGATGACGCGGCCCCAGCCGCGCTCGCGCATGCCGGGCAGCACCGCCCGGAGGCACGCGAACGTGCCCCGGACGTTGATCGCCATCACCTGGTCGAACTCCGCCAGGCCGATGTCCCAGATCGGCGTCGCGCGGCTGATGCCCGCCGCGCAGACCAGCACGTCGACCGGGCCGAGCCGCCGCTCCGCCTCCCCGACGGCCGCGGTCACCGACACCGCGTCCGTCACGTCCACGGCCAGGCCGATCGCGGCGGCGCCCAGCTCCTCCGCGTTGCGGCGCGCGCCGTCGCCGTCCAGATCGGCCAGGGCCACCCGGGCGCCGGCCCGGGCGAACGTCCTGGCGACCTCGCGGCCAATCCCGCGCTCCGAGCCCGCGCCGGTGACGAGCGCGACCCGGCCGTCGAGGCGGAAGGGCTCGGTCACGCGCGCAGCCGGGGCAGGACGTCGCGGGCCACGGCCTCTGAGGCTGCGCGCGGCTCGTCCCCGCCCACGATCACGATCAGCTCCGTGAAGCCGGCCTGGAGGAACGACTCGGCGCTCCGCAGCACGGCGTCGGGGTCGCTCTCGTCGAAGCGGAGCTGGACGGAGAGCCGGATCTCGGCCGGGTCGCGGCCCACGTCGGCGCAGTGCCGGTGCAGCACCTCGACCTTGTGGTTGGCCGTCTCGAGGTCGCCGCCCGCCATGTTCCAGACGTCGGCGTGCTCGGCCACGATGCGGAGGGTCTTCTGCTCGCCGCCGCCCCCGATCCAGATCGGCGGGTACGGCTTCTGG
>VBJR01000207.1 GCA_005880175.1 Chloroflexota bacterium | reverse complement strand
GCGGTCCGACATCGAGGGGTTCGGCGCGGAGGACGATTCCTTCGAGTACGCAACTCATCGATTCAGGTACTGACGGACCCCGGGCCGGCCTGCTCGCCGCGTGGTCGGCGCAGCGGGCCGTGGACCATCACTGCCACCTGCTCCGGCGCGGGCCCGGCGGCCTGGACCCGAAGGAGTTCCGGGCCTGCTTCACGGAGGCCCGGGACCCGCGCATCCTCGCCGACCACGTCATCAACACGCCCCTGTACCGCCTGCTGCTGCGCCGCCTGGCGCCCGTGTTCGGCTGCCCGCCCGACGAGGCTGCGATCCTGACCGCCCGGCGGATGCTGGAGCCGGGCCAGTACGCCCGCGAGCTGATGGAGCTGAGCGGGACCGGCCTGATGCTGCTCGACACCGGCTTCGCGGGCGACGACACGCTCACGTTCCAGGAGCAGCAGTCGGTCGTGCCAATCCCCCAGCGCGAGGTGGTGCGGGTCGAGACGCTGGCCGAGGACCTGGTCGCCCTGTACCGGCGGCCCGAGGACTGGCTCGACGCGGTGCGGACCGGCCTGACCGAGGCGGTGCGGCGGGGGGCCGTGGCGGTCAAGACGATCGTGGCCTACCGGGCGAGCCTGCGCCTGCGCTGGCCGGACCACGACCTGGTCCGGGCGGAGTACGCGGTGCTCCGGCAGGCGATGCGCACGTCGGGCCGGCAGGACCGCCCGCGCCTGACCGGCGACCCGCTGTGCCACTCGCTCGTCTTCGTGGCGGCCGAGGAGTGCGCCCGCCTGGGGGTGCCGCTCCAGGTCCACTGCGGCATCGGCGACACCGACACGGACCTGGCCGAGGGCTCACCGCTCGGGCTGCGGCCGCTGCTCGTGCACGAGCGGTTCGACGAGCTGCGGATGGTCCTGCTCCACTGCTACCCGTACCACCGGGAGGCCGCGTACCTGTGCTCGGTGTTCGGCGGCGTGTACATGGACCTGTCGCTGGGCGTCTGGATGGCCGCCAGCGACGGGGCGCGGGCGATGCGGGAGGTCGTCGGCCTCTGCCCGTGGACCAAGCTGCTGTACGCGACCGACGCGTCGCGGCTGCCCGAGGTCTACGTGATCGCCGCGGAGCTGCACCGCGACGCGCTGGCCGAGGCGTTCGGCGACCTGGTGACGCGGCAGCTGCTCACGATGGACGAGGCGCTGGCGGCGGGCAGACTGGTGCTCGCCGGCAACGCGCGGAAGCTCTACCGGGTGTAGCCCGCGGGGCCCCCCGAGATCAGCCGATCTCGTCCCAGCTGTTGTTCGTCGTCGCCTCGAACGGGTCGGGCTCGGCCTCCTCCGTGCCGCCGCTCTTGCCCTGGTGGAAGCGGCTGGAGATCATCTGGTAGGCCATCGCCTTCGGGATGCCGAGCTTGGTCAGCGACTTGATCTCGTCCGCCATGACCTTGTCGCGGGCCGCCTCGATGGCGGCGAGGACCTCCTCGACGGTCGCGCTGCGCTTGCCTGGTGCGGTCGCCATGTGCCGAACCGATCATACCCGCGCACGGGCGACGCCAACCCGTGCGGGACATCCGACAGAACACGAGCATCTTGGTGAATTCCGGCTTAGACTCTGGGTTCATGCCCAAGTACGGGCCGGACAAGATCCGGAACGTTGCGATCCTCGGTCACTCCCATGAAGGGAAGACCACGCTCGCCGAGGCGATGCTCTTCGCGACCGGCGGCCTCGCCCGCATGGGCTCCACCGACGCCGGCACCGCCGCCCTCGACTTCGAGCCCGAGGAGCAGAAGCGGAAGATCTCCATCAACCTCTCCGTCGCGCCCGTCGAGCAGGACGGCTACAAGGTCAACCTGCTGGACACCCCCGGATTCTTCGACTTCGCCGGCCAGGTCAACAGCGCGCTGGCCGCCGCCGAGGGCGCCCTGGTCGTCGTCAGCGCGAGCGCCCAGCTCTCGGTCGGCACCGAGATCGCCTGGGAGCGCCTCAACCGCGCGGCCGCCCCGCGCATGGTCGTCGTCAACAAGTTGGACAAGGAGAACGCGGACTTCGCCGTGGCCCTGGACGCGCTGCGCGCGCAGCTCGACCCCAAGCCCGTGGCGCTCCACGTCCCGATCGGCGCCGAGGCCGACTTCAAGGGCGTCGTGGACCTGATGCGCATGAAGGCGTACACGACGACCTCCGACGGGAAGGCCGCCGAGGGGCCGATCCCGGCCGACATGACCGCGGTCGTCGAGGAGCGCCGCGAGCAGCTGATCGAGGCCGCCGCCGAGGGCGACGACAGCCTGCTCGAGAAGTACCTGGACGAGGGCACGCTCGACGACGCCGAGATCGAGCGGGGCCTGCGAGCCGGCGTCGCGGCCGGCAAGGTCGCGCCCGTCGTGTGCTGCGCCGCCACGAAGATGGTGGGCGTACGCGCCGTGCTGCAGGCGCTCTGCGACCTGCTCCCCGCAGCCCAGGGCGACGCCTCCGGCCCGGCCCGGGCGGTCGTGTTCAACACGTACGCCGACCCGTTCGGACGCGTCAGCTACTTCAAGGTGCTGAGCGGCTGCCTGAAGTCCGACCAGCACGTGCCCAACGTCACGCGCGGCGGCGACGAGCGGCTCGGCCAGCTGTTCTTCCCGCGCGGCAAGGAGCACGTCAACACGCAGGAGGTGTGCGCCGGGGACATCGGCGCCGTCGCCAAGCTGGTGCAGACGCTGACCGGTGACCTGCTGGGCACCGCCAACGGCGCCGTGCCCGAGGTGACGATGCCGCAGCCGGCGTACACGGTGGCGATCTTCCCCAAGTCGCGCGGCGACGAGGAGAAGATCTCGTCCGGCCTCGCCCGCCTCGCCGAGGAGGATCCGACGCTCCGGGTCAACCGCAACGAGGAGACCCACCAGATGCTGATCGGCGGCCTGGGGGACGTCCACCTCGACGTGGTCCTCGAGAAGCTGAAGCGCAAGTACGGCGTGGAGGCGACGACCTCCCTGCCCCGCATCGCGTACCGGGAGACGATCTCCGGACACGCGCGCGCGGAGGGCCGGCACGTCAAACAGTCGGGTGGGCACGGCCAGTACGGCGTGTGCGTCATCGAGGTCGATCCGACCGCGCGGGGCGATGGCTTCGTGTGGGAGGACAAGATCTTCGGCGGCTCGATCCCGCAGAACTTCAGGCCGTCCGTGCAGAAGGGCATCGTGGACGCGATGGCCAAGGGCGTGGTGGCCGGCTACCCGATGGAGGACGTGCGGGTCCGCCTGGTCGACGGCAAGGTCCACTCGGTGGACTCCTCCGACATGGCGTTCCAGATCGCCGGCTCGCTGGCCATCCGGAAGGCGGCGATGGAGGCCGGCCCGGTCCTGCTGGAGCCGGTCCAGGACGTCGAGATCCGGATCCCCGACCGGTACCTGGGCGACATCATGTCGGACCTGAACACCAAGCGGGGCCGCATCTCCGGCACGGAGCCCGACAGCGGCTGGCAGATCGCGCACGCGCAGGTGCCGGAGTCGGAGCTGCAGCGCTTCGCCCTCGACCTGCGCTCGATCACCCAGGGCCGCGGCTCGTTCAGCGCGAAGTTCTCGCACTACGAGGAGCTCCCGGCGCACCTGGCCAGGCAGCTCATCGACGCGTTCCAGAAGGAGACATCGAGCCCGTAGGCCCGATCGCTGAACCCGCACTGGTCGCCGTGAACAAGGGCTTTGCCCGAGTGTGTGAGTCCGTCTTCGCTGGATCGCCGATGTGCGGCGTCGAGGCCCGAAGGGATGCGCCGGAGGCGCTCCGAACGTCCAGGAAGGCGGGGGGTTCCGGAAGGGGGGCCTGCCCCCCTTGCTGATGGGCCCGTTCGACGCCATCGTGGTCGGCGGCGGCCTGACCGGCGCCGGCATCGCGCGGGACCTCGCCGTGCGCGGCGCCTCGGTCCTGCTCCTGGAGAAGGACGACTGGGGCGGCGGCGCGTCCTCGTGGATGCTGCACGGCGACCCGCGCTCGCTGGAGCTCGACTGGGACAACGCCCGGCTCGCCCGCGAGGAGGCGGAGCGCATCGTGGCGATCGCGCCCCACCTGGTCCGCCGCCGGGCGATGCTCGTCCCCGCCCTGCCCGACGAGCGCCTGCCGCCGCTGAACGGGGCGATCCCGCACATGCGCGTGGGCGGCGTCGAGGCCCGGCGCCTGGAGCCGGGCCTCTCGCCGCACGTCACCGAGGCCCTCGTCCTGGACGAGTGGACGGTCGATCCCCTCCGGCTGGCGTGGGCGAACGTGCTCGACGCGGTCCGCGCCGGCGCCGTGGCCCGCAACCACAGCCGCGTGGAGGCGCTGCTGCGCGAAGGCGCCCGCGTGACCGGGGTGCGGTACCGCGCGGCCGACGGCAGCGGAGCCGAGGTCCGCGCCCGCGTGGTGGTGAACGCGGCCGGCCCCTGGGCGGCCGGGCTCGGCGCCCTGGCGGACGTGCACGTCCCGGTCCGGCCAGCCCGTATGGTGCACCTCGTGTTCGACCGGCAGCTCTCCGACTTCGCCATCTCCGCCGAGTCGGTGGACGGCGGCGAGGTCGTGCTGCTCCCGCACGGCGGCGTCACGCTCCTCGGAGCCGCCGCGGCCGACCACTACGGCGACCCCGATGGCGCGGAGGCGCAGCCCGACGACGTGGACTTCCTGCTCCAGGCGGCCGAGCGCGTCTTCCCCGCGGTCCGCGAGCACCGGCCGGTGCGCGCCGTGGCGTCGGTCCGAGCCGCGCTGTTCCAGTGGCGGACGCCGGCGGGCGACCTCACGCGCCGGTTCGACGTGCTGGACCACGAGCGGCGCGACGGCGTGCCGGGCCTGGTGAGCGCCATCGGCGGCACGCTTCCGCTGTACCGCCTGTGCGCCGAGCGCGCCGCGGACGTGGCGTGCGGCCGCATCGGGGTCCGGGCCGGCGGCGCGACCGCGGGCCGGCCGCTGCCGGGGGCGGGCGGCGCGGCGCCGCCGGCCCGGGAGCTCGCGCGCGACCACGGCATCCCGGCGCTGGCCGCGGCCCGGCTGCTGGGCCGGCACGGGTGCGAGGCCGCCGAGGTGCTGCAGGACCCGCGCCGGGGCCGGCTGGTCTGCCGCTGCGAGGCGCTGACCGAGGCCGAGCTGGTCCACGCCGCGCGCCACGAGCACGTGCGCTCGCTGGCGGACGCGTTCCGGCGCGTCGGCCTGGCGGCGGGGCCATGCGCGGGCGCGGCGTGCGTCGAGCGCGGCGCCGAGGTGCTCGGCCACGAGCTGGGCTGGGACCCGTCGCAGCGCCGGGACGCGTGCCGCGCCTACCAGACCGCCGCGTGGCACGACCGAGCTCCGGTGCTGGACCGCTGGGCCTGGGCCCAGGAGGAGCTGGCCTACGGCCTCCGCCGCGGCTGGCCCGGAGGACTGTGAACGTGCAAGGGGGGGCAGGCCCCCCCTTCCGGAACCCCCCCGCTGTCCCGGGACGTTCGGAGCGCCTGCGGCGCATCGCTTCGCGTCTGCAGCCGAGGTCCAGGCGACATGCGGAAGACGGACTCACACACTCGGGCGAAGCCCTTGTTTACGGCTACCTCGAACCTCGTCCAATACGGCGGGAGGCAGGCCTCCGATGATGAACCGGCGGGCGGCTCGACTGCGGGAAGCCTGGACGTCACTCCGCCAGGCCACCAGCCCGCAGCCCGCGGTGGACGCCACCGAGGTGGCGATCGCCTACGGCACGGGCGGGCTCCAGTCGCTGACCCCGCGCGAGCGGTCGCGCGTGCCCGCGATGTCCCGCTGCATCGGCTGCGGGCTGTGCGCGCTGGTGATCCGGCGCGCCGGGTACACGCGCCTGCCGGACCTTCCCAGCGCCTACCTCCGCGACCCCGGCCAGCTGCCGGCGGCCAGCCCCGACCTGCGCGGCGGTGACCCCGGCGCCGACGCCCTGGCCGCGGCCGCCGCCGTCTGCCCGGTGGGCGTGCCGCTGGACGAGGTGGCCGTGGTCATCCGGAAGATGGCCGATTTAGCGGGGACCCCGGGGACGCCGGGCGCGACGCCACGGCCGCGTCCGGCGTTTGAGGTGAGGAACACGAAGGGCCCGCGGGCCTGGCGTCAGGCGGCGGAGCCGTCCATGTGCGCCTTCAGCCGCTCGGCCCGGCCGGCCTCGCGCAGGCGCGCCATCGCGGTGCGCTCCAGCTGGCGGACGGTCTCTCGACCGAGTCCCAGCCGGCGCGCGACCTCCTCCAGCGTCCGCTGCTCGCCGTCGAGCAGGCCGAACCGGAGCTGCAGCACCCGCCGCTCGCGGGCCGTCAGGGTCTCGAGGACCGCCTGGACCTCGTCCTTCATCAGGCTCCGCGCCGCGGCGACCATCGGGGACTCCACGCTGGTGTCCTCGATCAGCTCGCCCAGCTCCGTGTCTCCGTCGCCGATGGGCGTCTCCAGCGAGACCGGCTCCCTCGCGATCTCGAGCAGCCAGGCCACCTTCTCGGTCTCGAGGCCCATCTCCAGGCCG
>VBJR01000206.1:2093-9067 GCA_005880175.1 Chloroflexota bacterium | reverse complement strand
CCCGGCCCGAGTTGTAGCCGAACTCCCAATGGAAGTCCGTGCTGAGGCTGGACGGCTCGTAGACTGTGCTGTAGGGGTCGGGCTCGTCGAACAGGCCCACGCGCCCGTCAAGGCGGTAGCGGCTCACGCGAGCTGGCGGGAAGGCGCCCGGAGCGCGGCTTCGCCGAGCAGCCGGAAAAGCGCCTCGGACCACGGCCCGATGATCTCGGCCTTGGCGCGCAGGCGGAGGTAGGCGTCCGCCCCTTCCGCCCCCGTGCTCTCCAGCGCGGCCAGCGCCTCCGCCACGTGTCGAACGACCGGTTCCCACACGTGCCCCCGCAGCGGACCCAGCGTCGGCGGCATCGTCTGCGCGGCGACCGGCGCGGCCGAGGCGGCGAGGGCTGCCCCCCCGTACGCAGGCGAGCGCCAATCGGTGTCGCCGATGGGCGGGAAGAGGTAGGACATCAGGTCGATGTAGCCGCGAGCGTCCCTCGGGAGCTGGTCTGCCGCTGCGAACTGGCCCTGGAGCTCCTGGCCGAGCAGCTCGTACAGGCGCGGCAGCCACGCCTCCCACCAGCGCTCGTCCTGCAGCAGTGTCTCAAGGGGCCACTCCCATCGGGCGCCGCGCGGCCGTGCTGTGGCGGCGGGCTCGCCGGAGTCGGCAAATGTCGCAGCCTGCGACATTTTCTCGGGACTGGCCTTCTGCGCCCGCTGAGCCTTCACCAGTCCGATGGTCAAGTCCTCGATCCGCTGTTCGGCGTCTGCCAGCCGGCGCTCGAACTCGCCGACCTGGTCGCCTGCGGCAACTCCGTACGGCTGTCGGTGGAAGGTGTCGACGGGCTCGATACGTTCCGGCCGCCGGCCGCGGAGTTCCGGACTTCCGTCCGAGGCGGCAAGCGCCTCGGCAATTGCCCGTTCCAGCAGGCGGGCGGCCGTACCGTTCGCGCCCTTGCCCGCGAACGCCTCCCAACGCGCCGCGAGCGCGGCGTCGATCGTCGTGGAGTACCGGCGCTTCGGGGTGCCGTTGCGGGGGCGGCCCACGGCTCTACCGCCTCGCCTCGGACTCGCTGTCACGCTCGGACGCGCGCACGGCGCCTGGCGTCCGGTCGTCGGCTCGGCGCTCGTACGCGAGCTCGCGGTGCCGCTCGGCCTGCCGGCGGGCTCGCTCCGCCTCCGCGTCGGCCTCGGCGGGGTTCCCTGGTTCCTGTTCGTCGGCGGTCATCATGCGCGCAGCGGCGAGGTCGACCTCCTGCGCCAGCCACGGACGCAGAGGCGTCGTGAGCATGTGCGACTCCGCAGCCACCGACACTGCCCGCGTCAGCGCACGCGACGCTCCGAGATGGCCGGCCACGACGTAGGCGCGCGGCGCGGCATCCGGCTCGGGCACGGGCGAGGTCGCGCGGGCCGGGTCCTCCCGCAGCCACGCTTCGCGCCGCTGCCGGCGCGCTTCGTAGGCCACATCGGCGCGGACGATCCGGCTCGCCGCATCGGCTCCGGCCGGCGCGATGAAGGCTGCCAGCTGGGTCGGGGCCTCCGCGGGAGTCGCAGCGGGCGGCTCCTGCGCCTCGACGGTCGCGGCCTGCGACTCTCCGCCCGCTGGGCCTGCGCTCAACTGGGCTGCCACGGCCTCGCGCAGGCGCAGCTCCGCCTCGACGTCCATCGCGACGGCGACACTGCCCGGGTCGGCGATCAGCAGCTCGGCCGCGCGGTGGATCGGGTCCTGGACCTGGAGCAGCTTGCCGGCATGGCGGTAGCGCGCCAGGCTGCCGGCGATGTCGTGCGACTCCATGTAACGCCGCGCGATCGTCTCGTCGGCGTCGCGGGCCGGCAGGGCGCGGGCCATGCTCGGACGAACGCGTCTCCCCGCTGCCTCGTTCGAAGTCGCCGGCTTTGAATCCGATGCGCCCGGCGCCGGGATCGGCGTCGGCTCCTGCGCGGGCTTCACGATCTCCAGCTTCGCCGCCCGGTAGATGCTCGCCTTCCGCCCGTCGCCGAGCGCCAGGACGGCACGGTTGTACCGGTGCCGCTCGACGTCGTCCACCAGCGCCTCAGCGCCCGCGTCTACGTGGCCCACGCCGGCCAGGGTGGCGGGCTCGGTGAAGCGGACCTGGTCGCCGGCCATTAGGCGGGTTCCGTTGACCAGCTCGTAGACGTTCAGCGCGACCGGGTCGCGCTGGTCCGGCCGCGGGATCGCGTCACGGACGGTCGCCGGCGCCAGGTCAGGCTCGACCGTGATCCCGCTAGCCGTCTGCCAGACCTCGACCCGCCGGCCGCCCACCAGCTCGACGGTGACGTAGTCAAACGTCACCCCGCCGCGGTGGCAGCCGAGGACGACGCCGAGGTCTTCTGGCTGGACTTCGTTGCGCGCAGCGCCCACGAGCGCCGCCGGGTCGCTGAACCTGACGACCTGTCCGCGGGCGACCGCCGTCCCGTCGTCGAACTGGAGCGCGGCGAGGTCAGGCTCCCGGTGAGGGAGGGGAAGCTCGATCGCCGCAGGCTCGCGCTCCGGCGGCTCCCACCCCCGCTCGCGCACGTGAACGGCGAGGTCGTCGCGGGACTCGTCGCGCTGGACGTCTTCTACCTGGCGGTCGTCCTCCAGCTCGATGCGCTCGCTCTCCCAAGGCGCGGCCGGCAGGGGCGGCCGGTCGCCGACCGCCTCCTTCGTCGACTCGTGCTGGGCGCGGCGCTCGGTCTGCTCAATCGTCAGTGCCGCGATGGCCTCCCGCTCGGCTCGTTCGGCCTCGATCGCGGCCATCTCGACGGCCAGCTCGTCATCGCTCGGTTCCTCGTCATCCTGCCCGGCTGGCGACGCCTCGCCGCTCGGCTGGCACAGGAACTCGGCCGCCGCCGCCTGGGCCAGCGCCGCCCGCTCCGCCGGGCGGAGGTCTTCGCGCGCGTCCAGCTCGGCGATGTAGGCCACGTATGCGGCCAGGCCCGGCCGCTCGGCGGTGGCGGGCGAGGACACGGTCGGGTCAGCGCTCGTGACCGTCTCCAGGTCTGCGGTCAGCACGTGCACGCGGGCACCCGAGCGCGCCCGGGACCCCATGACGTAGAGCTGGTTGCGGCGGGTCCGCCGGCTCACGGCGATGTCCGTGTCCTCGACGGTCACCCCCTGCGCCTTCTGGACGTGCCGGGCGTACCCGAGCTCCATCGGGGCATCGGCGCCGACTTCCAGCCGGCGCTCCTGCTTCGGCTCCTCCAACTGCAGCTCGATCCGCCCGTGCTCCGGTTCCACGCGCAGGACACGGGCCGGCGTGCCGTTCTCGACGCGCAGCGAGTGCGGCAGCCCGGGCGGGTCGTAGATCGCGCTGAACAGGACGCGGTCGCCGCGGTGTACCTGCCGCCCGTTCGCCAGCTCGACGACCTGGTCGCCGAGCTCGCCGGCCTCCAGGCGCTTAGCCTGTGCCAGCGCGTTGAGCTGGTCGCGCTCCTCGTTCGAGGTGTCCACGATCATCATGCCGTCGCGGTTGCCGGCCCACCACGCCTCGACCACGCCCGCGCGCAGCTCCGGCCGCGTCTCGTACAGGTGCAGCCGACCCTCGTCGCGAATCCAGGTCAGCGCCCGCGCGATCCGTCCGTCTCGAAGATCGTCCCAGGCTTCCGCCTCTCGGGCCGAGTGCGCCCGGTAGACCACGCGCAGTTGTGTCGCTCGCCCGGCCGCCTCGGCCTGGCGGTGCAGGACGGTCCACAGCCCGCCCGGCCCGACCGGCGACAGCTGCTTGTCGTCGCCGAGCTGCACCAGCGTCGCCCCGCTCCGGCTCACGGCCTCGACCAGCGGGGCATACCGGTGGTGGTCGATCTGGCCTGCCTCTTCGGCGAGCACCACGTCTCCGGGCCGCAGGCGCAGCTGGCCGTTCTCGACCTGGACCCGGAACTGGTCCAGGTTGAGGACGAGATCCGCGTTGCTGTCGACAGCCGCCTTCTGCGCCGTGCGGCCGGGAACGGCCGTCGCGATCACGCGCCGCCTCTGCTCGTGCCAGAGCGCGCTCATCGCCGCCATCGTGTTGCTCTTGCCCGTGCCGGCCTTGCCCGAGATCGAGACGAAGCGGGCGCCGCTCACGGCAAGCCGCAGCGACGCCTCCTGATGCTCATCGAAAGGGCGGCCTTCCGATGCCCTCCGTTCCAGCTCCGCCTCGACCAGGTCGGCCGCAACCGGCGACTCTGGCTCAGCGGCCAGCAGCTCGGCCGCGGCTCGTCGCGTCCGCTGCTCGTGGGCCAAGACCTCCAGCGTCGTGACCTGTTGGTCGGTGGTCACGATCAGGTCGCCATCGCCCACCATGTGGGCCAGCACCCGGCCGGCCGTGCGCGGGTCGACACGCGTCACCGCCAGCTGCCAGGCCAGCCTCTCGACTTCGGCAACCGGCACGAACGCGTGCTGCCGGCAGACGTGTTCGAGGATCAGGCGGCGCAGCTCAGCGGCCTCCTCGCTGTCCTCGTCCGGCTTGCGGATGCCCGCAGCCCGCCGCTGGGCAGCCTCCGCGACCAACGTGTCCACGGTCGCCGCGTCAAGCCCGTGCTCCTCGGCCTCCACGAGCCACCACGCCCGCAGCTCGGACGGGCTGAGCTTGGCCTTCTGGCCTCGCTGGGCGACCACGAACGCGTCCCAGCTCGGCCCCAGGGCCTCGCGGCCAGTCGCCTTGCGGTACTGCGCCTTCAGGTCCTCGATCTCCGAGGTCCGCCGGCTCATCGCCTTGATGAGGCTCTGCGGCACGCCTTTGATCTCCCACGCCATCCGCGGCTGGCCGCTCTCCTTGCGGTACTCCAGCTTCCATTCGAGCTCGAACCCGTACGCCTGGAGCTCCGCGGCCAGGTAGGCGCTCGCTTCCGCGTCCAGGGCGGCGATGTAGTCGAGGATCACCTTGGAGTCAAGCGCCCGCAGCTCGCCAGTCGGCGTCACGGCGCCGATCAGCAGGTTGTGCACGTGCAGCTGCGGATCGGGGACCTTCAGGTCGTTCGCCGTCATCCGCGCCGTGGTGTGCATGACCTGGACGCCCACGTAGTTCACTGCTTTCACGGACACGATGCCCGCCGAGCCATGCACGACCCGCTTGCGCACGAGCGGCTGCTCGTCGAGGAGTCGCCCGATCGCGATGTCGTTCGCCTTGAAGACGAACCGCTCCAGGTCGAAGCGCAAGCGGTCATCTCCCAGCGCCCACAGGATGCTGACCGACTTCGGGGCCGGGCTCATCGTTATGTCCTGCGCCCCCACCATCGTCTTGTCGCTGCCGTGGTTCCGGATGTTCCGGCCGCTGATCGGGTGGGTTCCCTCGATCAGGAAGCGCAGCGTCGCCTTCGACACCCCGTAGTCTTCGAGCGCGTACCGGCGCCGGGCCAGCGGCGTCGCCAGCCAGTTCATCGGCGCCGTCTCCTCCTCGCTGTAGTAGTCGCCGGCCGCCTGCGCGTCGGCGAGGTACGAGACGAGCTGCTCGCCCGAGAGGTGCTGGTCGTCGATCTTGAGCTTCTTGAAGCTCACTGCCATGACTGTCGCGCTGCTCCTCAGCCAGTAACTCCGGACTGTCGCCGGGTTCCCATCGTAGCACCCCTTCTGGGTGCGTAGGGTCTGGAGCGTTCTCGGGTTTTCGGTGCAGGGAACAGCCGGGGGCTCCGCCCCCAGACCCCCCGCTTCACAGCCGCTCGCCGTCTGTGAAGCTACCTACCAAGTAACCCTCCAGAACTGTGAAGGAGCTATAAATGGGCCTTCACCATTTACGAGGCCGCCGCCTCGTCTCAACACGCATCGATCGACGCGCGGCTTTGCAGGTCGGCTTGCGAACCCACTGACACACCCCCAAAACAGCACCTACGGGTCAGGCGCACAATCGCCGCGTTACCAGTGGGTCAGGCGAGTCAAGGTGAGTTCGGGATGTCCGACTCCACATGGCGAAGACAGGGCGCCTGACTCTGGATCAGGAGATCGAGGGTTCAAATCCTTCCTCCCCAGCCAACCCCCTTCTTTCAGCGGTTCTGAGTTGAGGGTAACCCCCTTGACGGTGTGGTTCGCCATTCCGTACGAATGCGAAGTAAGGTGAGGTGAGCCATGGCCAGGCTGAAGGTGGTCGAGGAGTCCCCGTCGACGCCGCTGCGGTCCCTGGCGGACGACTGGTTGGGGTCGGTCCGGGCGGGCGGGAAGAGCGTCCGGACGTTGGAGGCGTACCGCTGGCCGGTGTACCAGCTCTTCCTGCCGTTCTGCGCCGAGCAGGGGATCGAGCGACCGGACCAGCTCGACCAGCGGGTCTTGGACCGGTTCACGACGTCGCTGCTGGACAAGACGCGGCCGGACGGGAAGCCGCTCAGCAAAGCGTCGGTGGCCAGTTACTCGCGATCGGTGCGCGTGTTCCTGGGCTACGTGCGGTCGCAGGGCGAGACGGTGGCGGGCAAGCCGAAGGTCCCGACCGTGCCGAAGAAGGTGGTCGCCACGCTGGAGCGCACCGAGATCGAGGCGATGGAGAACGCGGCCGAGACCGAGCGCGACAGGCTCATCATCCGCGTGCTGGGCAACACGGGCCTGCGACTCGGCGAGCTGCTGGCGCTGCGCCCGGCGGACGTGATCCAGAACGACCGGGGATGGTTCCTGAAGGTCAGGGGGAAGGGCGAGAAGGAACGGCTGGTGCCGCTGCGCCCGCCGGCCGTGGCCCGGCGACTACGCAAGTACGCGGACCGCGACCGGAAGGACGCGGCGTCCGACCGAATCTTCCTGACGATCCGCCGAAGCCGGCGGACGGGCCTGTACGAGCCGCTGGAGCGCCGGACGGTCGAGCAGATGATGAAGGGCGTCGCCGACCGCGCGAAGGTGGACCCGACGCGCGCGTACCCGCACGCGATGCGCCACAGCTTCGCCACGTGGGCGCTGCGCTCCGGCATGAACGCGCTGATGCTTCAGGAAGTGCTGGGCCACGCGGACCTGACGATGATCTCGCGGAACTACAGCCACGTCCGCGCCGAAGACGCGGCCGACCACCTGGCCCGTCTGCTGGAGCAGTAGCCGTCAAGGGCGC
>VBJR01000206.1:0-2059 GCA_005880175.1 Chloroflexota bacterium | reverse complement strand
GAGACTTGGGCACGCACCGCCGAATTAATCGATAGCAACCATGACACTAAACATTACGCTGCTGGCTGGTGATCGGATATACCAAATGGCCGACTTCCGTCAAGTCGATGCTGTTACCCGTAAGCCGCGACTCTTCATTACTCAAAAGGAAAACATCGCGATTAAGGCAGATTGGACAGCTCTCATCTGCTTTGCCGGCGTGGCACATACCGGGCGAGTGGATGTAGCGCACTGGCTGAGACAAACCATAGCGAGCATTCCGTTCAATCAGGGCTTCCGAACGTTGGTTACGGCGCTCGTTGGGGCTGAGTCCTGGCTCCACGAGGTCCGCCCGTTGACTATCCGGCAGCACACCTTCACTGTAGGCGCGTTCGATCGCGGTCGAGCCATTGGCCTGCTCGTTTCGAACTTCCAACTCGTGGATGGCCAACGGCCACGCAGGTTCAGGCTTACTCCCAGCCACGTCGATCCGCAGCGACCGATGATCCTTGTGTCTGGGACGGGAGGTGATCACGTTGATGCAGGCGAGCGCGATTACTTGCTCGACATTGTCCAGCGAGACACTCCACCGGAGAGGGTGCATCAAGCGCTTGCCGAGATCAATCGCACAGTCGCGTCCAAGGACCCCACCGTCAGCGAAGCGTGCTTTACAGCGCATCTCGACGCTACTGGCAGGGGAGCTGGTAAGCCTCACTATCTAGACTCGGTACTCGGTAAGAGGCAAGACTACATGCCTGAGAATCCGATTGCCGGGCGATTGCTTGCGGAGATGGACCGAGCGGTGGATGCGGAAGGGCGCGAGATGCCGGTGCGCCTAGTGCAGAGCGCGTTTATGCGCAGTCCACATACGGAGCGCGACCACCTACGGGCCATACGTCTAGAGCCTACAGACCCAAATCTACACTCAAACTCTGGTGTGTACTTGTATGAGGTCATGCACGACGCAGAGAGGGCTCGCAAGGCGTACCGCCGAGCGCTTGAATTGAACCCCAATCATGCCAACGCGCTGGGCAACACGGCCAACCTCCTATGGGATGCGGGCCAATTGGACGACGCTGAGAGGTACTATCAGCGATCTTTGGAGGCGAATCCAGGCGAGCCCATACACAGAAACAATTACGCACGGTTTCTGCAACTGGCGCGATCGAAGTACCCCGAGGCCGAAGTCCTCTATGTTGAAGGACTTGAGATGGACCCGAAGAGTCCGCTTCTGCTCTCGGGGCTTGGGGACCTCTACATGCGGCAGGGACGTTTCGAGCAGGCTAAGCCATACTATGAGCGCTACATCGATGTGAAGCCTGATGATCTGAGTGGACGAACTGCTCTCGCGTGCGTCTCGTATCAATTGGGCGTCGCTCCAACAGAGATCATCCCACTTTATCGAGAGATACTCGATCGTGAACCAACCCACTGCTATGCTCTGATCAACCTAGCGCAGTTGTTGTTTATCGAGCGACAGGATGAGGAAGCGCTTGATCTAATGCAGCGTTGTACTGACCCCGAGTTGGAAGCGGAGTTGGAGAGGCAACTCTACATGTACGCGCATGTTCCCGATAACCGGCCTGATGCCCTAATTCATATTCGGAGACTCATCACGACTGGGGTTCGACTACCGCACGCTTCATATGCTGACAATATTGATCGCGCTCGTTCGGATGGCCATCCGGAGCATGAACTTGTCGAGGCGATCGCAAGAGTTATTGCGGACGAGATGCAGGCCGAAGAGCTTGAACAATACGAAGCGTGGCGGTCGGCCGAATCAGTGCGATAGAGTGGCGCACCTCCTACCGCCACTTGGATGCTCGCACGGCTACATGGATACATTTCTAGCCATATTGCGGGATCTTGGATTGGATCACACCGCTGGGCGCTTGATAGAGGGGTAACTATTCAGGTCCGCGCGTAGGCGGCTGAGCGGGCCGGAGCCAGGGCTTGGCGGATGAGGGTCTGCGGAGAGGTGGGGCGGTTGGTTATGGTGTCGGGCGCGATGCTCGCCGACCTTGCCGTCACGTCGTCGATCAACGTCACCGAGCGTGAGAGGGAGCTGTTCACGCGGTTG
>VBJR01000205.1 GCA_005880175.1 Chloroflexota bacterium | reverse complement strand
GACGATCACGCCATCGCCTGGGGCACGCGCACGGGGGAGGCCAACGGCAAGAAGCTGAGCGTCCGTTTCGTCCACATCCAGCGGATCCGCGACGGCAAGATCGTGGAGTCATGGATGTTCACCGACGACCAGTACAACGTCGACGACTTCTACAGCTAGGGCCAGTGTGTGGACTTTCGCACGTTTCCAGGGACCGCCGCGGACCGAGTGACGCGTGAACGTGCAGAAGTCCACTCTCCGGACCAGGCGCGTTGCCATCACCGGTCTCGGATTGGTGACTCCGATCGGTGGCGCTCCCGACGCGATCTGGACGAGCCTGGTCGAGGGACGCTCCGCCGTCGGCCAGATAACCAGGTTTCCCGCGGCCGAATATCCGACTCGTATCGCGGCCGAGGTGCGGGATTTCGAACCGCTGCGCTTCATGGACCGCGAGACAGCCCGGCAGACGGGACGCTGCGGTCAGTTCGCGCTCGCGGCGGCCAGAGCGGCCCTGGCCGACGCGGGACTCGACTGTGAGCACGGGTCTCGGCAGGACATCGGCGTCGTCGTGGCGACCGCCTTCGGCGGCATCGAGATGATCGTGGCCAGCCACCAGCGCCTGCTCGCTGGAGACGGCGTCGGACTCGACAGATCAGCGATCTGGTCGGTGCTGAGCATCTCCGTGTCGAACGTGGTCGCAACGCACGTCGGCCTCGGCGGTCCCAGCTTCGGACTCGCCAGCGCGTGCGCCGGTGGCGCGCATGCGATCGGTGAGGCGGCGGAGATCATCCGGCGGGGAGACGCCCGGGCCATGCTGGCCGGCGGGTCGGAGGCCGCCATAACACCACTGATCCTGGCCGGCTTCTGCAGCATGCGCGCGGTCAGCGAGCGCAACGACCAGCCTCACCGCGCCTGCCGGCCGTTCGACCGGGAGCGCGATGGATTCGTCATCGGAGAGGGTGCCGCGATGCTCGTGCTCGAGGACCTGCGATCGGCGCGGGCACGGGGTGCCCGGGTCCTGGCCGAGGTACTGGGTTACGGCGCCAGTGCGGACTGTCATCATCCGACCGACCCGGACCCGTCGGGCGCGGGGGCAGCCAGGTCGATGGGTGGCGCGCTGCGGCGCGCGGGCATCGACCCGGGCGCCGTCGACTATCTGAACGCCCACTCCACCGGCACAAGGGCCGGCGACGTCGCCGAGACACGCGCCATCCGGACTGCGATGGGGCGGCACGCCGCCCGGGTGCCGGTCAGCTCCACGAAGTCGGTGCACGCCCACCTCCTGGGAGCGAGCGGCGCCCTCGAGACCGCCATCTGCGTGCTCGCCATCCAGCACAGCCAGATTCCGCCCACCATCAACCTCGACGCCGCCGATCCAGAGTGCGCACTCGACCACGTCGCCCACAACCCACGGCGAGCCCATGTCGCCGTGGCGATGAACAACTCTTTCGGCTTCGGTGGCCACAACGCGACGGTCATCGTCGCCCACCCCGACTACCGCGCCTGAGCCGGCAGCCATGGCCGGTCGGGGCGGCCCCGCGGGGGCATGAAGATGGGCGCGAATCCCCTGCCGATCGGGCATTCGCCCGACTCCTGGAGACCTGATGAGATGACTGCACCAGAATCGCCCGTCCAGCTTCGTACCTACGGCGTGCGAGGGCGCCGCAGCGCCATCGTCGGCCTGGGAGCGCATGTGCCGCCACGCATTGTCAGCAACGACGAGCTCGTGGCGATGGGCGTGAGTACCTCGGACCAGTGGATCGTCGAGCGAACCGGGATCCGAGCACGTCGCATAGCCGACCCGGGGACGCCGTCGTTCGCACTGGGGGCGAAGGCGGCGGCGCAGGCGCTGGAGTCGGCGGGTGTGCGACCGGACGAGATCGACGTGCTGGTCGTGTCGACCACCTCGCCAGACAGCCCGATGCCCTCCATGGCGTGTCGGATCCAGAACCTGCTCGGTGCCCACGGCGCCTGCGCCTACGATCTCCTCGGAGCCTGCTCGGGCTTCCTCTACGCGCTGTCCGTCGCCGACGCCTATGTCGCCTGCGGCGCCGCCGATACCGTTCTCGCGGTGGGAGCCGAGGTCATGAGCCGCATGATCGACTGGCAGGAACGGCACGTGAGCGTGCTCTTCGCAGACGGCGCAGGGGCGGCGATCGTGCGCGCGGCTCCGCCCGGCGCCGGTTTCACGAGCTGGTGCCTCGGCTCGGACGGACGCGGTTACGACAAGGTCACCGTCGGCGACGTCGAGACCGGCCCGTATGCGACGTGCGAGGCCGCGCCCAAGATCGATATGAAGGGACCGGAGGTCTTCCGCTTCGGGATCGACATGTTCGTTCGTCAGGCGGAGGCCTTGACCGCGGCGGCCGGTACACGCGTCAGCGACGTGGACGTCTGGGTCCCGCACCAGGCCAACCGCCGCCTCATCGAGGCGGCGGCCCGGCGCCTGGCGATCCCGCTGGAGCGCGTGGTGGTCAACGTCGACAGGTACGGCAACACCTGCAGCGCCAGCATTCCCCTGGCGCTGAAGGAGGCTGTCGACGAGGGCCGTATCAGCAGCGGAGACCAGGTCCTCATGGTCGCGTTCGGTTCGGGGCTCACGTGGGCCTCCTGCCTGCATACCTGGCCCTGACGTTCGTCATATGAGGCCCGCGGCTCGCCGGGCGCGCTCCACCGCTGGTCGTGCCGGGCAGTCGGCGATGTGGTCGTCCACGAGTCCGCAGGCCTGCATGACCGCGTAGAGCGTCGTCGGTCCCAGAAAGCGAAAGCCCCGGCGCTTCAGCTCACGGGCGAGAGACTCGGCCTCTGCTGTCGTCGCCGGCACGTCCGCCCACCTCGCCGGCGGCTTGCGCGGTGCGGGCGCGTGCGCTCGTATCAGCGCATCGAGCGGTTCTGCGGCCGCGCGCAACGCCACCGTGGCGCGGGCGTTCGCGATCGTCGCCTCGATCTTGGCACGGTTGCGGATGATGTTCCTGTCCTCGAGCAGGCGTTCGAGGTCGGCACTGCCAAACCCGGCAACAGCATCGGGATCGAAATCCGCGAAGTCTTCGCGAAAGGCGTCGCGCTTGGCGAGGATCGTCCGCCAGGACAGGCCAGCTTGAAAGGCATTGAGGCTCAGCCGCTCGAAGAGCCCCTGCTCGTCGAGCACTGGGAAACCCCACTCTTCGTCGTGGTAGCGCTCGAAGAGAGGATCGCCGTCACCCCAGCAGCGACCCGCGCTCACGGAATGGCTCCGGCAACGCCGGTCGCAGTCTCGCGCATCATGTTCGAAGTGTACCTGGCTGTCCGTCACGATCACGGAAAACCGCCTTGCATCGCAGTTCCGCTATAGATCAGCATCTCTATGTAATCTGGCTAAGCGGGTGACAAAATGCTGTCCGGGAGCAACTGGCCGGTGCGATCTGCCCGAGTGAGGTGAAGCACGGAGGCACGAAGAGCACGGAGACGCGCCGAGAGCTGGTCGACATGCGTTTCGACGAGTACGCCGGCGCGGTGGGCGGCGAGAGTCGTGGCGCCGACGCCGACCCTCCGTGCGTCTTCGTGGCCTCCGTGGCTCCGTGCTTCGACCGCTCGGATGAGATCGCGCGTCGCGACTCGTTCCGGACAGGGCTTCTGGAGATCGGCTCAGGAGGTAGAGGTATGCGGACTTTGATGCTGGGTCCGGCCGTGCCCGAGATCTGCGGCATCCGGGACGGCGGAATGTGGAGTCCGGAGCCAGGCGAGGATGGGATCGTCGAGAGGAGACGCCGGCGATGAGCCCTCTGTCAGCCGCATTTGCCGCGATCCTCGACCCCTCCGGTCGCGCGGACCCGTATCCGCTCTATCGGGCCCTGCGGGAAAGCGGGCCGGAGCACATCGACGAAACCGGCCTATGGATCTTCAGCGACCACGCCACGTGCTCGGCGGTGCTGCGCGATCCCCGCTTCTCCGCCGACTACGAGCACCGCACCCGCCGCTTCCGCGCGGAGCCCCTGTCGTCGATCCCTCCGGCGGCGGCCTTTCTCATCGATCCACCCGACCATACGCGCCTGCGCGGCCTGGTCAGCAAGGCCTTCACCCCGCGCATGGTCGAGCAACTGCGACCGGGGATCCAGCAGCTCGTCGACGAGCTGCTGGATGAGCTGGAGAAGCAGGAAGCAGTCGACCTCATCGCTGACTTCGCCTATCCCCTGCCGGTCACGGTCGGCGCGGACATGCTGGGCGTTCCGGTCGAAGAACCCGCGGAGTTCCGCCGGCGCACGCAAGATGCCGCGGCGATGCTGGAGCCGATCCGCTCGGCCGAGATGATCGAGCGCGCCGAGGAATCGTCAGCGTGGTTCTTCGAGTTCTTCCAGCGCTTGATCCCCGAGCGCAGGGCTCATCCCCGTGACGACCTTCTCAGTGCCCTGGTGGCGGCCGAGGAAGCGGGCGACAAGCTGACCGAGACCGAGCTCATCACCACCTGCATCGGCCTGCTGATCGCCGCCCACGAGACGACCAGAAACCTCATCGGCAACGGCATGCTCGCGCTGCTGCGCCACCCCGACCAGCTGAGCCTCCTGCGACGACAGCCGGAGCTGATCAGGAGCGCGGTGGAAGAGCTGTTGCGCTACGACACTGCCATCCAGCTCACCTCGCGGGTGGCCACGGAGGCTGTCGCCATCGGCGACGTGAGCATCGCCCCGGAGGAGGACGCCCTCATCTTCATTGCCGCCGCCAACCGCGACCCTGCCGTGTTCCCTGATCCGGAGCGGCTCGACATCACACGCCGGGACAATCACCACCTCTCGTTCTCTACGGGAGCGCATTACTGCCTGGGTGCAGCGCTGGCCCGTGTCGAGGGCCAGGTCGCGATCGAGACACTGGTGCGGCGCTATCCCGACATGCGGCTCGTGGACGGTGACGTGCGTTGGCGCGACTCTGTGACCCTGCGTGGACTGCACGCGCTGCCGCTGCAGCTCGAGCCAGCAGGGTCCACCCCGGCCTGACGTGCTGCTCATTCCTCCTGGAGCAGCGCCCGCAGTTGCTTCCTGTCCACCTTGCCGACCGGTGTCAGCGGCATCCACTCGACCAGCCTCACGTCCCGTGGGTACTTGTAGCCGCCCAGCCGCTGGCGGCCGTACTGGACGAGCTCCTCGGCCGAGACGGAGTGGCCCGGACGCAGCGACACGAACGCCACGATCTCCTCGCCCAGCCGGGGGTCCGGCCGGCCCACCACACCGGCCATCGCCACCGCCGGATGCTCTGCCAGCGCGTCCTCCACGTCCCGTGGAAACACGTTGAAGCCGCCCCTGATGATCAGGTCCTTCTTGCGGTCGATCACGTACAGGAAGCCGTCCTCGTCGAGCCGGCCGATGTCTCCGGTGAGCAGCCATCCGTCCACGACGGCCGCCTCGCTCGCCTCGGCCGCGTTCCAGTAGCCGAGCATCACGCCGGGTGACCTGACGCAGATCTCACCGGCCTCGCCGACCGGCAGGTCCACGCCCGCCTCGTCCCGGATGCGCACCTGCGCTCCGGGCACGGTCTCGCCCACGGAACCCGGCCGTCGGCGGCCGGGCCGGGTGGCGGAGATGACCGAGGCCGATTCGGTGCAGCCGTAGCCCTCGCGCAGCTCGACGCCGGGGAGCCGGCGCTCGATCTCCAGCGCGGTCTCCGGGGGCAGCGGCGCGCCCCCGGATGGCAGCACGCCGAGCGAGCTCAGGTCGTGCTCCTCGAGCGGCTCCGAGAGCAGCCGCTGGAGCATGGAGGGCACAACCGGCGCCTGCTCGATCCGCAGCTCCTCGACCAGCCTGACGAACCGGGGCGCGTCGAACCACAGCTCCAGGGCGGCGACGCCGGGCTCGACGGCGTGGAACCCGCGTGCGACAGCATCACCCCCCTGGCCCGCCCGGTGGTGCCGCCCGTGTACATCAGGGCGGCCACGTCGTCGTCCTGCCGCGGACTCACGTCGGCCGCCTCCCCGGCCTCGAGCTGGTCGAGCGGGATGGAACCGTCACCACCGCCTTCGGAGATGATCCACCGGAGCGTGCCGACGCCAGCCGCGGCCGCCCGCACCCCCGCTAGCAGTTCGCTCGACGTGATGACCGCGGCGCAGCAGGAGTCCACCAGCACGCGCCGCAGCTCGGCCTGGGCCAGGATGAAGATGGCCGGGGTGATGACGGCGCCTGCGCGCCAGAGCGCTGAGTAGCAGACGTCGACGGTCGGCGAGTTGAGCATGAACACGACCACGCGGTCTCCAGGACGGACGCCGAGCGCGGCGAGGCCGCCGGCGAGCCGGAGCGAGCGCTCGTGGAGCCGGCCCGATCGGTGCCAGACGCCGTCGTGGAAGACCGATTCGCGGTCGCCGAAGCGGTCGAACGCGCGCTGTGCGGCCACGGCCAGGTTGCGGCGCCCTGGCTTCGAGACCAGCTGTCGTCCCACGGCGTCAGATCCCGACCCCGGGCCGTGCCTGGCTCGCGGCAACCGTCAGGCGAGCGGACGGCACCGGCGGGCCCGCCAGCACCAGGCACGTGAGCCACCACCAGCGCCACAGCTTCGTTGCGGTGGGCTCGACAGGCACCGCGCTCGGCCGATGGACGCCGTCGGCTCCAGTCGCTCCTGTCAGGCGCTGGGGCAGCCCGCCGGTCGGGAGCCGCATGTCCATGTCAGCCTCCTCTCGCTGTCGGTGGGACCAGTCGTGGCTGCGCGGCGAGGGTGCCGGGGCACCGGCGCCATCAGCGCCATCAACTCGTCAGCGGTCGTGGCCGCGCCCACCACGTCAATCCCGGTCAATCCGGCCCCCACTCAGGACGCTCTCCAGCCCGGCCAGCAGCACTGGCGCGACTAGTAGTTTATCCCACTATTCCCTTGCTCGATGGAGCCAATCACGGCTGATTGGATAGAACCACTCATCACAATCACGGAAAACCGCCTTGCCTCGCGGTCCCGATGTAGATCAGCATCTCTGTGTCAGGCTGGCAGCCTGCCGGCCGGGTCCTCCGCGAGGAGGCATGGAGGTGGTCCGGATGGCAGATATCGCCACGCAGTATCGGAAGTATTTGGAGGCTTTCAACGCCCAAGACCATGACACCATCGACACCCTGGTCGCTGACCAGCTCGACTTCCGCATATCGGGTGGTATCAAGGTGACGACCAGGGGAGAGCTCCGCGCGGAGAACGAGCGCTGGTTGAAGGCGTTCCCGGACGGGAAGGCCAGGGTCGACGAGCTCATCGTCAGCGGGAACACGGTCTTCGCCCGCGGCTCATCCAGTGGAACCCATAACGGGCCGCTGCCGACCACCGTGGGTTATGAGGTCGCGCCTACCGGCCGCAAGGTCACCGAAGCCTGGCTCGAGATCGCCCGGTACGAGGGCGACCTCTACATCGGCGGTGAGTTGATTTACGACCGTATGGGTATAGCGGAGCAGCTGGGG
>VBJR01000204.1 GCA_005880175.1 Chloroflexota bacterium | reverse complement strand
GATCCTGCTCGACAGCTGGTCGCCGGACCAGCGGGGCGGGACCGGGCGGGCCTGGGACTGGGAGGCGGCGCGCGCGCTGCTGGCGAGGCGCCGGGTGATCTTCGCCGGCGGCCTGCACCCGGGCAACGTGGGGGACGTCGTCAGGACGTTCCGGCCCCACGGTGTTGACGTGTCGAGCGGCGTGGAGTCGGCGGTCCGTGTAAAGGCAGTCGACCGCGTCCGAGCATTCGTGCAAGCTGTACGAGAGGCAGATGGTGAAGGGTAGGTTCGGTCCATACGGCGGGCAGTACGTGCCCGAGACGCTGATGTCGGCGTTGGAAGAGCTGGAGGGCGCCTGGCGCGAGGCCTGGATGGACCCCGAGTTCCAGCTCGAGCTCAAGGCGCAGCAGCACGCGTTCGTCGGTCGCCCGACGCCGCTGTACTCGGCGGAGCGGCTGAGCGCCCACTGCGGGGGCGCCCGCATCCACCTCAAGCGCGAGGACCTGTGCCACACGGGCGCGCACAAGCTGAACAACGCGCTCGGCCAGGCGCTGCTGGCGCGGCGGATGGGCAAGCGCCGGATCATCGCCGAGACGGGCGCCGGCCAGCACGGCGTGGCCACGGCCACCGTCTGCGCCCGCTTCGGGTTCGACTGCGTGGTCTACATGGGCCGCGAGGACATGCGCCGGCAGGCGATCAACGTCCGCCGGATGCAGTTCCTCGGCGCGGAGGTGCGCGAGGTGACGGCCGGCACCCAGACGCTCAAGGACGCCACGTCCGAGGCGATCCGGGACTGGGTGACCAACGTGGGGGAGACGCACTACATCATCGGGTCGGCCGTCGGGCCGCACCCGTACCCCGAGATGGTGCGCGACCTGCAGCGGATCATCGGCGACGAGGCGCGCGACCAGTACCTCGCGGTCGAGGGCCGGCTGCCGGACGCGGTGATCGCGTGCGTGGGCGGCGGCTCCAACGCGATCGGCATGTTCACCGCCTTCCTCGGCGATCGCGAGGTGGACCTGATCGGCGTGGAGGCGGGCGGCTCGGGCCTGGGCAGCGGCCGCCACGCGGCGTCCCTGGTCGGCGGCCGGCCCGGCGTGCTCCACGGCGCGTACACGTACCTGATCCAGGATGGGGACGGGCAGGTGCTGCCGACCCACTCGATCTCGGCCGGCCTGGACTACCCGGGGGTCGGCCCGGAGCACTCGCTCCTGCGCGACCTGGAGCGCGCGACGTACGTCGCGGTCACCGACGAGGAGGCGGTCGCGGCGTTCAAGCTCTGCAGCCGGCTGGAGGGGATCCTGCCGGCGCTGGAGCCCTCACATGCGCTTCACTACGCGGGAGCCCTGGGCAGGGAGCTCGGCCCGGACGGGCGCATCCTCGTCTGTCTCAGCGGCCGGGGGGACAAGGACATGGATTCGGTCATGGAGTTCGATGGCAGGGATTGAGATTCGAGAGGTGAGCCAGCTGGAGAGCCGGGTCCGGGCGGCCGGCGACGTCAAGCTGATCCCGTACCTCATGGCGGGCTACCCCGACCGTGACGCCTCGATCGCGCAGGGCCTGGCGTACGCGCGGGCCGGGGCCGCCGCGATCGAGATCGGCATCCCGTTCAGCGACCCGCTGGCGGACGGACCGGCGGTCCAGCGCGCCGGCCAGACGGCGCTGGAATGCGGCATGACGGTACGGGGCGCCCTCGAGGTGGCCGGCGCCGTCGCCGAGGGCGGCGCGCCCGTCGTCCTGATGACGTACCTGAACCCGGTGCTGGCGTACGACGAGCGCCGCTTCGCGGCTGACGCCGCCGCGGCCGGCGTGGCCGGCGTCATCCTCCCCGACCTGCCGGCCGAGGAGGCCGAGCCGCACGCCGGCTGGCTCCGGTCCGCCGGCCTGGACGTGATCTTCCTGGTCGCGCCGACCAGCCCGGACTCCCGCATCGCCAGCATCGCGGAGCGGAGCTCGGGGTTCGTGTACTGCGTGACGGTGAAGGGCGTGACGGGGGCCAGGGCCGAGCTGGCCAGCGGCCTCGAGTGGCTGCTGGACCGGGTCCGCTCCGCGACCGACCTGCCGGTCGCCGCCGGCTTCGGCATCTCGCGGCCGGAGCACATCCGCGTGCTGCGCGGCCACGCCGACGCCGCCGTGGTGGCCAGCGCCCTGCTGGACCGCGTGCACCGGGGGGAGGACCCGGTCGCCCTCGTCGAGGAGCTGCTGGCCGCATGCCGGTGAGGGGCATCCGCGGCGCCACGACCGCCGCGGCGAACGAGGCCGGCGCGATCGTCGAGGCGACGTACGAGCTGCTCGACGAGCTGACGCGGCGCAATCAGCTGGAAGTGGACGAGATCGCGTTCGCGTACTTCACGACCACGCCCGACCTGAACGCCGAGTTCCCCGCGCTGGCCGCCCGCCGGCTCGGCTGGGTGGACGTGCCGCTGCTGTGCGGGCACGACATGGCGGTCCCGCAGCCCAACCCGCGATCGGTGGCGATGTGCGTGCGGGTGGTGCTGCTCTACAACACGGAGCGAACCCAGAGGGAGATGCAGCATGCGTACTTGCGGGGAGCCCGCGCGATCAAGCAGGATCTCGACGCCATGCGGTCGTCCCTGCGGGTCGAGGTGAGCGGGCGATGATCATCGTCATGTCGCGCCAGGCGGCGCCGGCCCAGGTGGAGGCGGTCGCCTCGCGGGTCCGCGAGATCGGCCTGCGGCCCGAGGTGTCGGTCGGCGAGGACCGGTCCGTCATCGGGGTGATCGGCGGCAACGCGTACGCCTACCGGGAGGCGTTCGCGCATCTGCCTGGCATCCAGGAGATCGTGCAGATCACGAAGCCGTTCAAGCTGGCGAGCCGGGAGTTCCAGCCCCGCGACACGGTCGTGGACGTCGGCGGGGTGCCCGTCGGCGGCGAACACGTCGTGATGATGGCGGGCCCGTGCTCGGTCGAGAACCGCGAGATGCTGCTGGAGACCGCCCGGTACGTGGCCGAGCAGGGCGCGCGCATCCTGCGGGGCGGGGCGTTCAAGCCGCGCACGTCGCCGTACAGCTTCCAGGGCCTGGGCGAGGCCGGCCTGCGGCTGCTGGCGGAGGCGCGCGACGAGACCGGGCTGCGGGTGGTCAGCGAGGTGGTCACCCCGGGCGACGTGGAGCTGGTCGCCAGCTACGTGGACATGCTCCAGGTCGGCACCCGCAACATGCAGAACTACGCGCTGCTGCAGGAGGTCGGCCGGTCCGGCCGGCCGGTCCTGCTCAAGCGCGGGATGTCCTCGACGGTCGAGGAGTGGCTGCTGGCGGCCGAGTACATCCTCAGCCAGGGCAACAAGGGCGTGGTCCTCTGCGAGCGCGGCATCCGCACGTTCGAGAACTCCACCCGGTTCACCCTGGACCTGAACTCGGTGCCGCTGGTCCGCGAGCTCTCGCACCTGCCGGTGGTGGTGGACCCCTCTCAGGGCACCGGGCGCTGGAGCCTGGTGCGGCCGATGTCGCTGGCCGCCGTGGCCGCCGGCGCGCAGGGCCTGATCGTGGAGGTGCACCCGAAACCGGACCAGGCGCTCAGCGACGGTGCCCAGTCGCTGGACTTCGAGGCGTTCGCCCGCCTGATGCGCGAGCTCAAGGGCCTGCTGGAGGCGACCGCCGGTCAACCTGCGTGACTGGCCAGACGACGCGCCGGTCCTCGTGACCGGAGCCAGCGGCCTGGTGGGGCGGGCGTTCTGCGAGGCGCTGGTGAAGGATGGTGTCGTCTTCCGGGTGCTGTCGCGTGACCCGCACCGGGCACGCAGGCGCGTGCCCGGTGCCCGGTCGTACCACTCGTGGCAGCCGATGGAGCACGGGAGCGCCCGCCAGGAGCTGGTCGAGGAGGCGCGGGCGGTGGTCCACCTGGCCAGCCCGCTCGTCGCTGCCGGCCGGTGGGACCACGCCCGCCGGCAGGCGCTGTACGACGCGTGCGTGATCGGCACCCGCGGCCTGGTGTCGTCGCTGGCGCAGGCGCGGACGCGGCCCGACGTGCTGGTCTGCGCGTCGTCGGTCGCGTACTACGCGTTCGATGCCACGGGCACCAGCGAGGCGGTGGAGACCGAGCCGGCCGGCGAGGACTTCCTGTCCCGTCTGGCGGTGGACTGGGAGTCGGCCGCGCTGCACGCGGAGGAGTTCGGCGTGCGGGTGGTGTTGCTGCGGACGGGCCTGGTGGTGGGCCCGGCCGGGGCTGTCCCGCGCCTCAAGTGGGTGTCCCGGCTGGGCATGGGCGGCGCGCTGGCCCCGGGCACCCAGCGCCAGCCGTGGATCCACGTGGACGACGAGGTCGGCCTTCTGCTGCTGGCGCTGGGCGACACCCGGGCGGCGGGCGCGCTGAACGCGGTGGCGCCCCACGCGGTGACCAGCGCGGAGTTCATGACGACGCTGGCCACGCTTGCGCACGGCCCGGGCCGGCTGCGCCCGCCCCGGTGGCTGGTGCACAGCCGGCTGGGCGCCAGCGCCATGGCGGTCACCCAGGGCCGAGGCGCGGTCGCGGCCCGGGCGCTGGAGCTGGGCTACGAGTTCCGCCAGCCCCGCCTGGCGGCCGCCCTGGAGCATGCCCTGGCGGCCTGACGCAGAACGCCGGTTGGCGGCGCGATTCGGCGCCGAATGGCCCATTCACGAGCGTCCGAACAGGGGGTTCGGCGCCAAATCGCGCCATCCCCACTCGGCGCGGGCGGGCCGCCGAGGGCCCGGATTCGCCAACATATCCGGATGCGTGTCGGCATCCTCGGACTCGGACTCATGGGCGCCTCGCTCGCGCTCGCCCTTCGTCGTGCCCGGCCCGCCCTGACGCTGGTCGGCCGCGACCCCGATCCCGACACGATGCGGCGGGCCCGCGCCCTCGGGGTCATCG
This sequence comes from Chloroflexota bacterium, assembly GCA_005880175.1. Next base: position 1,171 of record VBJR01000204.1, on the reverse strand, counting down.
AGGACGGCGACCCGCGGACGGCGGACGTGCTCTTCCTGGCCGTGCCGATCGCGGCGCTGCCCGAGGTGCTGGCCGGCCTGGCCGGCCATCGCGGTGTCGTGACGGACCTGGCCAGCACCAAGGCGCACGTGATGCGCTGGGCGACGGCCGCGGGGGTGGACCTGGTCGGCGGCCACCCGATGTGCGGCCGCGAGCTGGCCGGCTTCGACGCCGCCGACCCGGACATGTTCGCGGGCGCTCCGTGGGTCCTCACGCGCGACGAGCCCCGGGTCACCGACCTGGTCCGGGCCGTCGGCTCGCTGCCGGTCTTCCTGGACCCCGAGCACCACGACCGGCTGGTGGCCGGCGTCAGCCACGCCGCCTTCGTCCTCTCGGCCGCCTACGTGCTGGCCCTGGCCGGCGACCCGGACTGGGAGGAGATGCAGGGGGTGGCGGGCAGCGGCTTCCGCGACGTCAGCCGCCTGGCGGCCGGCGACCCCGGCCTGTACGCGGCGATCGCGAGCACCAACCGCGAGCACCTGGCCGAGGCGCTGCGCGGGGTAGAGGCCGCGCTGGCCCGCCTGCGCCGGCACGTGGAGGCCGGGGACGGCCGCCTGGTCGAGCTGTTCGAGGAGGCCCGGCTGGCCCGCGAGCGCTGGGCGCGCGGGGCCGCCGGCGTCCAGGCCGCGGCCGACGAGCGCGGAGGCCAGCGGTGATCGCGCGCGTCCGTCCGGCCCGCCGGCTGGAGGGCGAGGTCCGGCTGCCGGGCGACAAGTCCATCTCGCACCGCGCCCTGATGCTCAACGCGATCGCGGACGGCGAGGCGCGCGTGTCCGGCCTGTCGGACGGCGCCGACGTGGCCAGCACCGCGGGCTGCCTGCGCGCGCTGGGCGTCGAGATCGGGGATGGCCGCGTCGCCGGCAGCGGACTCGACGGTCTCCAGGAGCCGGCCGGCCCGCTCGACTGCGGCAACTCCGGCACGACGATGCGGCTGCTGGCGGGCCTCCTCGCCGGGCGGCCGTTTCCGGTCACGCTGGTCGGCGACGCCTCGCTGTCGCGCCGGCCCATGGACCGGGTGGCAGCGCCGCTGCGGCTGATGGGCGCCATCGCGGAGACCCGGCCCCTGCGCGTCGGCGGCGCCGCGCCGCTGCGCGGGGTGACGTACGAGAGCCCGGTGGCCAGCGCCCAGGTC
>VBJR01000203.1 GCA_005880175.1 Chloroflexota bacterium | reverse complement strand
CTGCAGCTTTGCTCCACCTCCCTTCGGCTCCGCCTCTCGACGGTCACCGGAGATTTCACTACCGGGCTCCCCTGGCGGCTTGCCCGGGCCGGACTCTCACCGGCTGGTCGCCAGCCCTTGCTGGGCGGTACGAAACAGGACGTTGAGCAGGATCGCGTCGCACACCGGCGCGATCCTCGCGTTCCGGACCCGCCTCTTGCGCGATCACCAAAACTGAGCCAGAGCCAGTATTCGCGCGTTGTTGACAGAGACAGAATTGATCGACGACGTTGGTCGCCAGGCAGTAGAAGTGATAGGTCGGATTCACCTTGCAGATCAGCTCGCTTTGTCGGTTGGCCGGATCAGAAAGCTCGTACGAGCCGAGGCGCACGTCAGCTACGAATGCATCGAACTCGGCGATCGTTGGCCCGTCGATGCCGGGGAGTTGCACGTGTCCGTCAGCGGTTCCGCCCGCGAATGGGAAGGACGCTACCCAGATGCCGTTCGCATACATCGTGAAGCTGACCGGATAACGCTGGACGCGCTGGCATGGTTCGCCGACTCTGGGATGCCCAGCGTCAGGCGCTGCAGACGACGAGCGGCCGGCCGGGCGCGCCGGGGCCGGAAGGAAGACGATCACGACGAGCGCGAGGAACAAGCCCGTCGAGAGCCGCCGGGATCGCCGGGGAACGGGCCCGACACCAAGGCACCTGGGCCAGGTCACTTCCGCCCCTCCGCCAGGGCCTTTAGCAGGGCCACGCTGAGGTCGCCAACCGTCTGGTTGGCGTACGTCCGCTGGATCATCGCCAGCGACGAATGGCCCAGGATCCGGCTGAGCGTGATCGCGTCCATGCCGCGGTTCAGCATCTCCGTCGCGAAGGAATGGCGGAGGAGATGCGGATACACACGCTTGTCAAATCCCGCACGCTCCGCCAGCCCGCGGATCAGTTGGTCCAGGCCAGACACGGTCAGGCGCTCGTGGATGCCGCCTGGGCTGCGCCGGTGGGCCACGAAGATCCAGTCGCCCTCAGCGTCCGCCGGACGGCCGTTCGCGACCCGCTGGAGACGCCGGAACAGCTGAGGCTGCAGCGGGACTAAGCGCGACAGGTCGCCCTTCGCGCCGCCGCCCTGGCTCGCGCCGAGGATCCGGAGGAAGCGGTCCCGGCCCTGCTCCAGCAGGTCGCCCGATCGAAGGCCCAGCAGCTCGCTCGCGCGGATGCCGGTGTCCGCCAGCAGGCGCACGATGACCTTGTCCCGCTCGGCTGCCGCCGCTGCCTCCAGCCGGTCAACTTCCTCGCGGCTCAGCACGTCGAGGATCCGCCTTGGTAGCTTCGGGGCCTGGGCGCGGACGTTGCCGACCTCGCCCTGCCGCCGGCACCAGCCCAGGAAGAGGTTGACGTTGCGGACGTAGGTGTCCACCGTGTGCCTCGACAGCTGCCCTCGCCGGCCGCCCTTGGTCAGCAGGTCGGACGTGAAGCGGTTCAGCGATCGAGCGTCGAGGTGACCGGCCTCGGTCAGGCCCTGCTCCTCACACCAGGGCAGCAGGACCCTCTGCAGGGGGTAGCCATACGCGTCCCGGAGGGTCTTCGGCGAGAGGCCGCGAGCGCGGCAATCGGCGAGGTAGTCCTCGACCAGGCGATGCAGCGACGTTGGGTACGGCATCGCTGTATTGCAGCGACCGCATGCGACCTGAAGACCATATGAAGACGACGTGAAGGTCGGTCAGGCAGTCGCTGTTCCCGAGTTGGAGGCCGGGGTTGGTGGGCGGCGCAGGTTTTGAACCTGCGACCTCTTGCGTGTGAAGCAAGCGTCTTCAATCCGAACGGCTGGACGGTCCGAATCGATCTCGAATACAGAGCTTTAATCCGAATAGCGCTGCAAATAACATCTTGCCATCCGTATTCGCTCGAGGCGCCGTGGATGTTCAGGAGGTACCCGGTCAGCACGCTGGCGTCGCTCGCGCGGGGTCAGTAGGGCCTTGCAACGTGCTTATCATCCGGCTTCGACGTCACGGCGAGCAGGGCTACGTTCAGGCTGGCCGACGAGATCGACCGCGAGGATGTAACGCCCATGGCAACCAAAGGAAGGATGGCGCTGGTAGCACCAGCGAGAGCCTACGCCCTTGCCGTGAACCTGCGAGCATGTGCGTCGATGGCGAACGCGAACTGCGTGAAGTCGAAGTGGCGGACAGGAAAGGTGATGGCCGTCGGTCTGGCTGGCGTGGTGAGCGCAACGCATGCCGCATCATACTTCCGTTCCAACACTAGGCGCTCGCAGAGTATGGCGTAGCGCTGTGCGTACGAGGCGTACTGACCGCCCGGCAGGAACACGGGGTCGATCTTGAAGTAGGGCTCGACAGCTCGTATCGGACGGTGTACCGCCGGGCAGTCCTCGAGAATCATGAGCCACCCGAGGAAGGGCGGTGGTGTCTTGCCCAGACGGCCCTCCCTGTATGCGGTCCACAAGTCCTCAGCGTTGCCAATCGCTTCTTCGGTTCGGTTGTTGTAGTTGTTGCCGAAGGAGGGACCAACGTGGCTCTTGAGCTCGATGGCGATGACCAGGCGATCGTCGGCAACAACGAGCAGATCCCACTGCTTCTCTGGTCGGTAGTAGCCGGGTAGCTCAAGGGCCGTGCGGGTGTGAACGTGAGGACGGTTGAGGCCGGCGTCCAGAAGAATGTCCGTAATGAGCACTTCCAGAGCACCCATCTGCGTCCCGCCAGTAACAGCACCGCGCGTGCCCGCGTCAATAGTGCCACGCTCGGCCTGCTCTTGAGCTTGGCGCGAACGCGCGTCCCAGAAAGACTGGACCGCGGCAACGAATCGTTGGTCGAGATCCGGAATCACGCCGCCGTTGGTAGCTCAGTGATGCCGTAGGCGTGCAGGGCAGCCGCTGTGGCGGCTCCGCGGTCGTACTGACGGAAGGCGACGCGCAGGCGTTCAGCTATGGCTGCCGAAAGCGTCATCGGGTCCGGCACTCGAATCCGGCGCAGGTACTGTGCCTGAAACCGAAGGGTGCCGCCGCGCATCTTGACGCAGTAACTGGCGACGAAGAGTTCGGCGATCTTGGACAAGAGCAAGCCGCCCAACACTTCCATATCCCACGTGTCCGAGACGACATAGTAGACGTTGTGGTGGGGATAAGTCTGTCCGCGGTCCAGGAAGGGGTGGGCCTGCAACTTCATGTCTGCGAAATACAGCTTCTCGCGCTTGAGCAGGGAGTGGGTCACCCGATCGATCGTGCGATACCAGCCGGCTTGATGGCGGCTGGCGATGTTGCGTCGCTTGAGTTCGGCAGCATGTGCTTCGTAGTAGGCGGCGAGCTTGGGAAAGGGACTCAGCTCCAAAAGCTTGTCGTCTGGTCCCCATGGATCGACCAAGTAGTGTCCGGACCACGCCACAGCGCCGTTGCGGCCGTCATAGACCATGGCGAGGGGCAAGAGACGGTCCGGCTCCACGCAATTACTATCCGTCGTGACGAAGACGCTGTCCGCGCCGGTGGCGACGCCTATGCCGACCCTGGTGCCGGCCTGCACATCTTCGAGTGGGCGGAAACGCGCCTCGAGATGTTGCAGTAGGTCGAGGGCCTCTGGTTCGGCCCACGGCCAAGGGGTGTCGCCGCGATACCAGCGTTCGAGGTTGGCTGCGCGGAAGCCAGGCAACCTGTCGCGGCGCTTGCCGGCAAGCTCGACGATAGCGTCGGCGAGACTTCCTTCTTGAACTGGCCCCGCCGTTGGTCCGGCTGAAGCGACAACTACGGGGCCTTGTGGAGCACGACGAATTACGGTGACGGCCGGATAGGCCGCAACGTCATTCTCGAAGGCTGGTGCATCGTGCATCTCGATGACAACATCGACACCGGCGCAGATGAAGCCGAGGCGCCCACCGTCTTTGAGCTGACATAACGCCGCTTCGATGAAGCCGACGTAGATATCGCAGCGTCCGACCATGGTTGGACAGACGGCATGATAGGTCTGAAACATGCCCGGTCCGAGGTCGTCGTAGCGAATGTAGGGGGGGTTTCCGACCACGATGTCAGCACGCGGGGCCGTCGCCGCGCTTAGCAGGTAGTCTGCCTCAACAATCCAGCGCTTCGCGGCACGGGCAGCGACAGGGCGGGAGAAGCCATGTGCGACGAGTTCCGCCACCACTAGTTGTCGCGCGAGGTCGGCCGCATCCTTGTCGATCTCGTAGGCGATGATGGCTCGTCGCGCGTCCTCAATCGTGCGCCCGTGGGAACGGAGTGAAGCGAGCAACCGGCGGAGCATGGGGATCAGGAAGGCGCCCTCCCCTGCGGCCGGTTCGACGGCAACAAGGGTGGCGAGGTCAGCCTCGACGCGGTAGCCGACGAAGTCAAGGATCAGCTCGACCACCCAAGACTTCGTATACACGACGCCCTTTTCGAGGGGCTTTGTCGGCAGGCGAAGCTGGATGTTCACCCCTCGCGCAACTCACCGATGGGCCGCCTGATGGACTTGACGTGCCACCAGGCCCAGCCGTTCACGGCCACGGTGCCAGTGACGGCATACGCGGCACCGGCCGGGCTCGTATGGACCTTCCCTGGTACTCGATGCCACCTCTTACGACCCTTGCCGTGACGGCCCGGCCGGCGTAGCGACGGGCGGAGTGGAAGAGATCAGTGCCCACCGCAAGGGCACCATATGAGATCAGATCGCTGAGCCGTCGCGCCATCGCTCGAGAGTATAGGGCGCGGGTCGAGCCGGCCCGTGGGCCGACGAAGGCGGTGGATGAACGGGATCAGGCGGTTCGGGCCCGTCGAGTCCTGACTGGTCGTCGGCTTCGATTCGACCCGAATCACCGGTGACGACGGTGCGAGGAGAAGTTCCTGCGCCGCCATCGGAGTCAGGGGAGCGGCTTACGCGGCAGCTGTACGGGTCGGCTGGAGATGCCGTCTCCGACAAGGACCTCCAACGTCCTCATCCACTCGCCCCGGATCTCGGCCTCGACCCTGAGATGGGTGTAGGCATCGCCGGGGTCCTGGCTGGTCGTCTCCAGGGCGGCAAGGGCGAGGGCGACGTGCCTGACAACGGGTTCCCAGACCTCGGCTCGTACGGGACGCTGCCAGCGCGATGCGGTGCCTGTGGTCTGCCATGCCAGCCGGGCGTACCTGGCGTACTCGGGCGAGCTCCAGCGGACGGGCGCGCCATGCGCGTGCTCGACGTTCGGGAACAGATAGCCCATCAGGTCGGCGAAGCCGCGGTCGTCCACGACGGAGGCGGACTGGCCGTCGTCGTAGGCGTGGCCGTACTGGAGGTTCCGGCCGACCAGCTCGCCCAGCCGCGGTAGCCACTCGTCCCACCACTCGTGATCGGCGAGCAGCACCTCCAGCGGCCAGCGCCAGCGGGGCAGGCGGGCGCTCAAGTCGGCGGCCGCCTGGTGTTGTGCGAGCTGCGCCTGCAGGCGCATCACCTCCGACTCCAGCTCGCGGACGCGGTCCCTCTCGCGGCTCAGCGCCGCCGCGGCGGCGTCTGGGTTGTGACCATCGATCACGCCGAGGAGCACCCGCTTCGCCATCGTCGCGACTGGTCTCCCGGCTGCGCGCGCATAGGCGACGATCCGCTCGTACTCCGCCGCCGCGAGCGTCAGGCCGAGGCGGTGCGTGCCGGTGCTTGCGGGCATCAGGCGCCGTGCGGTGTCGGTACGTGGCCGTCGGCCTCGCGTTCAGCTTTGCGGCCGGCTTCAGCCTGTCTCAGACCAGCCTCGACCGCCAGCTCGATGGATCGGTCAGGCCGGACGTGTCCGGCGGTGTCGGCCTCCGCCCCCTCCAGCGACGCGACGATCTCGCGGGCGTGCATAGCCTGCAGGTCTGTAGTGAGCTGGTCGGGCGGTCTCGTGACCAGGTGGGACTCCATGGCGACGGAGACCGCTCTCGTCAAAGCATCGCGGTCGTCCAGCGTGGCCAAGACGTAGGCGCGCTCGGGGGCCAGGGCTGGCTCGCCCGTTCGCTCGGCATCCCTCCGGCTCAGGTAGGCCGGTTCGGCGATCAAGACCACCGGATCGGGCACCGCCGTGCCGGCTGCCTGCTCGGCGATCGCCTGGCGGACGGTCGCGGCCTGCTCCCACGTCTGGGTGACGATGGTGGCCTGCGGCTCGGCCAGCCAGAGCCGCGCGGCCTCCCGCTCGGGAGTGGCGCTGACGTGCATCTGGCCGAGGGCGTCGTAGAGCGCGAGGGCGCGGGGGAGCTGGTCGGCCACTTCCCATCGCGCCACCAACTCCATCGGGTTCGCCGCCGGGAGCGGCGTGGTCCAGCGCTCCTCCCGAGACGCCACGCCCAGCGCGAGATCGGGTTCGGGCCGCTCATGGTCAGCGGCGGACTCCTGGGCCGGCCGCACGATCTCCAGCGCCGCGTGTGGGTAGACGTTGGTCTGTCGGCCGTCGTCCATCCGTACGACCGCGCGGTTGTGGCGGTGGCGCTCGACATCCTCGACGATGCCCTCCGCCCCCGACTCTTCCGTGAAGCGCACCCGGTCACCCGCCATCAGCCGGGCGCCGTTGACGAGCTCGAACACGTTGAGCGCGACCGGGTCGCGCTGGTATGGGCGGGGGACTGCATCCCGCACTACCGCAGGCGGCAGGTCCGGCTCGACCGTGATGCCGTGGGCTGTCTGCCACACCTCGATTCGGCGGCCGCCCACCAGCTCGGCCGTGAAGTAGTCCCACGTCACCCCGCCTCGGTGGCAGCCCAGCACCACGCCCAGATCGCCGGGCTCGACCTCCTGCCGGGCGGCGCCGGCCAGCCAGTCCGGGTGGCCGAACCTGATGACCTGGCCGCGTGCGACCTCGACGCCATCGTCGAGGCGGAGGCTGGTCAGGTCGGGCTCACGCGGGGGAAGCGGCAGCTCGGCCAGCTCCTCGACTCGCGCTCGCCAGGCCCGGTCCAGCGCGTAGTCCACGTCGGCTGGCCGCGAGTCGCGGACGATCGCCTCGCGCTCGCGCTCCCCCTGCCGGGCCTCGTCGTAGAGCGGATCGACCGCGAGCGAGCTGTCGCCGACTGCTTCCTTGCGGCCCTCTCGTGAGAGACGGCGTGCAAGATGCTCCTGCGCCTCCACGGCATCGCGATGAGCCTCCAGCTCGGCAAGGAAAGCATCCCAGGCCGACTGCTGCGCAGCGGTCCCGGAATTGGCGGCGGGGACGGCTGCACGCACCGCGGCATCGACATCGCCCAGATCGACGGGCTGGTCCGTCCCGGCCTGCCGGCGTCCGATCGCCTCGGCTACCAGGTGCGCCGCCAGCACGGGCCCCACCTTCATCGTCTCGGTCAGGTGGCGCATCGCCCATCCGCCGAGCGGTGGGTCCCGATTCGCGTCAATCTCGATCGACGCGTCGAGCCAGGTCCAGTCCTCCGGGACGTCCTCAACGCCGAGCCGCTTCAGCGTTCCCAACTGGGCATCCGTCACCGGGCCGAGGCCCGGCGCGGCCATGGCGGCTACCTCGGGCCGCGTGGCGTGGATCACTGCTCCCGCGCGGGCCCGGGAGACCATGACGTAGAAATGCTCCCGGTCGGTGGCGATGCTGACTCCGACCTGCCCGGCACCATCGACGGTCATCCCCTGCCCGAGCTGGATGTGGCGGGCGTACGCGAGGTTGAGGACGGCATCCCGTCCGACCGTGACGGACCGCTCACCACGTGGCTCACGCAGGGTCAGCTCGACAAGGCCTCGTGGCACGTCCACGTCCGTCACGGAGGCCTCGGTGCCGTTCTCGATCCGAGGCACGCGTGCCAGGCCGGGCTGCCGCGGCAGCTCCTTGATCTCGCGGAAGATGACATGGTCGCCGGCGCGGACCTGGCACCCGTTCTGCAGCGTCAGGACCGCGGCGCCAAGCTCGCCGGCCTCCAGGCGGCGCTCCTGGGCCAGCCGGTTGATGACGTCGCGTTCGGCGTTGGACGTGTCCACGACCATCACACCCCGCGCAGCATCCGACCACCACTGGTCCACCATCCCGGCCAGGAGCTCCGACCGCGAGGCGTAGAGCCGCAGGCGGCCGCGGTCCTGCCAGTGCCGCAGTGCCTCCAGCACGCGGCCCTCGCGGACATCGGTCCAGGCCTGGCCCTCGGCGGCGTCGCTCGCCCGCCGCACGATCCGCAGCTCGGCGGCCAGCCCTCGCGCCGCGGCGCCGGCGTGGATTAGCGTCCACAGGCCGCCTGGGCCGACCGGCGAGAGCTGGCGGTCGTCGCCGATCTGGACCACCGTCGCGCCGGCGCGAGCTGCCACCTCCAGCAGTGAGGCGTATCGCGAGTGATCGATCATCGCGGCTTCGTCCACCACCAGGACCGTGCCCGCGTCGATCGTCCGGTAGCCGTTCTCGACCGAGTAGACGAGGCCGTCGATGGTCTTCGCCAAGTCCGCGCGGGCGTCGTGTCCGGCCTGCTGGGCCGTACGGCCGGCGACCGCCAGCGCGATGACCTCGCGGCCCCGCGCCTGCCAGAGCGGCGCGATCATGCCGCTCGTGACGCCCTTCCCCGTCCCCGCCTGGCCGGTGATCGAGACGAGCCTACGTCCGCTCGTCGCCAGGCGGACCGCTTCCGCCTGGTGCTCGTCGAAAGGGAGGCCCCGGAGGGCTGACACCTCGATCGCCTTGCGCACCGCCTCGGGGTCGGGCGCGCCGACGGGCGGCGCGTCCATCAGCTGCTCCGCGGCCCGGCGTGCGCGCTGCTCCTCGGCGACTACGCCGAGGGTCGTCACTCGACCGTCGGGCGCGACCAGCAGGTCGCCGGCCGAGAACATCGCACCGACCACCGTGAGCGCCGTGGTGATGTCGATCAGCCCCTTGGCCTTCTCGAAGGTCATGGCGTTCACGTGGGTTTCCGGCACCAGGGCGTGCTCGCGGCACAGGTCGTCCAGGAACTCCTGCCGGAACCGCTCGATCGCCGCGGCATTGTCGTCGCTGGGTGTGACGCCCGCCCGCCCTGCGCGCTGGGCCCGCAGGACGTACTCCCGCGCCATCGCGGTGCCCCAACCGGCGGCGCCGTACTGGTCCGCCCAGGCATGGCGCAGCTCCGGGCCGTTCAGCGTCGCCTTCGGCCCGCGGTGCGTGGTCAGGAACTCGTCCCAGGCCGGCCCGCTCGGCTCGCGCTCGACGCCGTAGCGCTCTCGGCACCAGGCGCGGTACTGCTCCCGCAGGCTGCCCGGTCCGTCCGCCGTGATCTCCTCCCGGCGAGAGGACGCGATCCGCAGCACCGCGGCCGGGATCTCGTCCAGCTCCCAGCTCACCCGGCCCCTCTCGTCCACTGACCGGACGATCGGAAAGCCGCGCAGCCGCAGCATCTCGGCCAGCGTCGCGCTGGCGCGGGCGTCGATCTCCCGCTGGTGCAGCATCATCTGCCGGCTGTCGAGCGCACGGAGCTGACCCGCCGCGTCGACGGCCCCGATCAGGAGCGAGTGGACGTGGAGTTGAGGGTCGGGCACGCCATCGCCGCGCTCGGACAGCCGGGCGGTGGTGTGGAGGGTCTGCACACCGATGATGTCCTCCATCGCCTCGTGGCGGACGTCGTTCCGCCCACGACCGAACCGCTGGCGGATCAGCGGCTTCCTCATCAGCGAGGCAGTCGCGAAGTCGGCGGACAGCCACACCATCCGCTCGATCTCGTGCCGAGTCTCCCGATCGGCCAGCGCCCAGAGCACCGAGACCGACTTCGGCGCCGGCGACACGGTGACGTCGATGGCGCCGACCACGGTCCCGTTCGGACCCCACCGGCGTATCGGCTGGCCGGTGACCGGATGCCGGCCCTCCAGCAGCATCCGCATCGCGGTCCGGCCCAGGACGATGGGGCCGCCGAGGGCGAACATGCGCTGCAGGCGGGGCGTCGCGAGCCAGCGAAGCACAGGTAGTCGATGACCGAATCAGTCGCCTCGTCGCCGCCGACGATGAACTTTTTGAATCCGATCGCCATGAATGTGCCTCATCTTACCTGCTGACAGCGGCTGAAAAGTACCTTGTGCGTAGTGTGTGGCTGGCCTGGGAACTCCGAGTAACTCGCGCGTCTGGCCGCTGACGGCTCTGCCGTCAGCGGCCAGGCATTCACAGACACTTGAAGTGTCTGTGAATGCGAAACATGTACAAGCGCATGCAACTGGCGGTCTGGCAACTCGCAGACAGTCGAAGGGCTGCGTACAGCGCTGTGCGCAACTCGCAGCCTCTGTCAAGCCGGAGCAATGTCGGCGGCGCCGGCCGCGGTTTCCGCCTGGAGTAGCACCTCGACGCCTGGAAGCGGCTCCATCTCGTGCAGGACCGCGGCGATCGCGCGGAGCTTCGCGGGATGGATGCGGTACCCATTCACCGCATGGGAGATCGTCGCCTCGGAGACGCGTTGGCCGCGCTGCCTCGCCCGGCGGGCGACCTCGGCCGCGGTGAGGCCGCGGATGCGCATCTGGTGCCGCAGCATCGCTCCGTCCACCAGGACGCTGTAGGACAGGGACGCGGAGCGCCGCGTCCCTGCCCTGCGCCGCGTCGAATCTGGCGCCTGCTCGGTCATCGTCAGCGCTCTGCCTCCGTCTCGGCGTCGCCCTCACGCCAAACCTGCCGCTCAGTCGGCGTCCGCTCCACGACCTGCCAGCCCAGCTCCGTGCAGCGCCACATGCTGTGACCGCCACTGCCCAGGGTCACCTGCGCGCACTGGCCCGGCGTCATCGGCGGCCAGCCGGCGTCGCGGTACGCCCGGACCTGGTCCGCGTACTCGTTGGGCATGCGCCCCTCGGACGCCAGCGCGACCGCCTGATCGACGGTGAGCTGGGTCAGGCCCCACGCCATCTCCGCGGCGATGTGCTCGATGCCGCCCTGGATGCCTCCCACCTCGGCCGGATGCACCCGGCCGGCGAGATCGGACTCGGAGAGCGCGAACTCCGCGTACGGCTCCAGTTCCGGACGCGAGGTCAGGCGCACGCGGATCATGTCGTCGGGCACCTCGTTCACCGCTCCGCCTCCGCCTCGACGTGCCGTTCGAAGTCGGGCTCGCGCTCTGCTGCGCCACGACCGGCGATCTCGTCGATGGCGTCGCGGACACTCAACGACTGGACGCCGACCGGAAAGAGCGGCGGCGTCGGACCCTCCCGTGCCTTCACCGCTCCGCCTCCTGATCGGCACTCCAGTGCCGATCGGCCAGGCGCTGGTGGAGCGCGTCCACCTCGTACGCCTGCCATTGGGTCTCGTTGGCCCGCGCCTCGAACTGGGCCCGCCAGGGCTCGTCCACGGCCGCGGCGGCGAGATGGCGCCATCCGGCCGCCTCCTGCCGGAGCGCATCGCGACCGGCCTCGACGGCCTCGGAGCCGAGGCGGCCGAGCGGCCGCGTCGGGTCGAGGTTGGCCAGCGTCGCCGCGTACGCGCAGGCCTGGAGCTCGTCCACCAGGTGCCGCATGGCCCGCTGGTCATCCGGCGCGATCGTCTGTCTGGTTCATCGTTCCGCCTCCTGCTCGCCCGTTGGCCGCAGCCCGAGAGCCTCGCGGGCCTGCTCGAACTCGCTCTGCCTTACGTTCAGCTCGTCATCGACCGGCTGTCCCTCCGCCTCCTGCTCCATCAGCAGCGCCTGGTCGGTGGGGTCCGTCACCGCGACGTACGTGTCGTAGGCGACGTCGGCCGGCGGCATCGCCTCGTCGAATGTGGCGCCCAGCGACTGCTGCGCCCGCTCGATGAGTGCCTCCGCGTATGCCGGGTCGGCGACGGCGCGGCCGTACAGGGCGAGCACGTCCGGAGAGCCGGCCGCCTGGTCGAGGAGGGTGGGCAGGTCGATGTAGCCCAGCAGCCAGGCCTGTACCGGGTCGAGCTGGTGCGGGTAGCCGAGCGGGTCGGATCGGTCCCCGGTCATCGCTCCGCCTCCAGCTCCGCGCCGGTCTGGTGCTCGGGGACGGCGGGGTTGGTGTCGCGCGAAGCCGCGACCGTTGCCCGCATGGCGAGGCCCAGCAGCTCGGCGACGTGGTCGTCGCACTCGGCGGCCAGCTCCTCGTGACCATGTGCCCGGTAACCCGCCGCGACCTCGCGCATGGCGCGTGCCCCGAGGAGCACCGCCTGCCACTCCGCCTCGCTGAGAACGACGGTGTCGTACCTGTCGTCCGGTATCACGCCACCTCCTCCCCATCGGCGGCGGCCAGCCGCACCACCGGCGCGGGCGCGGCGACCGGCCACGGCGCGAACGCACGGCGCATCCGCCAGCGCCTGGCGGCGACCGGCGCCCGCAGCGCGTACGGCTTGCGGTGGTGGTAGAGCAGCAGGGCCCACTTCGGCGGCAGGCCGCGCAGCTCGGCGGGCGAGAGACGCGGCCGCCACTCGTAGCCCCTGCTCACGCGGCGGCCGTCCAGGGCGTCGCCGGTGACCGTGCGCGTCCGGACGCGATGGTCGCCGATCAGCCGGGAGAGCTGCTCCAGGGAGCGCTCGTCCGCCAGGCCGCCGAAGACGACCTTGCACCTGGTCGCCGACCAGACGGCGTCGGCGGCGTGGTCCCCGTACCGCTGGCGGAGCTGCGCCTGGGACTGGACGGCCCAGCTCGTCAGCACGCCCTGGCCGGCGCCCTGGCTGACGATCGACTCCAGGGACGGCAGGGGCGCGATGTTCGTCAGCTCGTCCAGCGAGAGCAGGAGCCTGGCCGGCAGCCGGCCCTGGCGGTGCAGGTCATAGGCCGCGGCGACGATCGACTCGATCAGCGCGGCGATCAGCGGCGCCACCGCCTCCTGGTGCTCCGAAGGGCTGACGATGAAGAGGGTGGAGCGCGTGGTCAGGAACTCGACCGGGTCGATATCGGTCCCGCCGCAGGACTGGAGCACGGCCGGGTCGGCGGTGGCCTTGACGGTGGTGAGCGCCGCGCTGAAGAAGCTGCCGCGCTCGCGCTCGGGCGTGGCGGCCACGCCGTTGAGCTCCCGGGCCCACTGCCGCCCGCCCTCGGTGCCCAGACCGGCGAGGATGGCGAGCGGCTCGCGGAACTCGTGGCCGCTCAGCCACTCGCGCACGACCGCGAAGTCGCCCGGCCGCTGCGGATGGTGGGCGGCCGCGAGGAAGTAGGGCCGGAGGAGGCGGCCGGCGCCCGACCGCCAGTGGTCGGCGTTCTCCATGCCGCGGCCCACCTGCGCCACGGTGATGAGCGCCTCGACCCGCAGGGCGGCGACGCGCGGCTCCTCGCAGCCGGCCAGGGGCGACCAGCGGATGGGCTGGAGGCCCTCGATGGGCTCGGTGGCCGTCGGCGCGTAGACGTACAGTCGCCCGCCGTGCTGCTGGGCCAGCTCCAGCCGCCGGCCGGCGGTCGCACGCAGCACCTCCGGCTTGGTGGAGGTGCTGACGAGCGAGCCGGCCCACATGCAGGCTTGCGGAATCAGCACGCCGGCCGTCTTGCCGACGCGCGGCGGACCGACGATGGCGACCGAGTCCTCCTCGGTGCCGAACGAGAAGCGGGAGAGGCCGAGCCGGCTGCGGCTCCAGCCGAAGAACGGCCGATTCCGCCAGGCGACCGTCGGGCGCGTGCTCAGCCGCCGTGGCAGGACACGCGACAGCCGGTGAGGTCCGGTGCACAGCCGGTGGCGCAGGACCAGCAGCGCGATGACGACGACGAACGCCTTCCAGTCCGGGGCCGGGACATGCGCGGCGAGCGTGTGCAGGATGCTCAGCACGTCCCGTCCTCCTGGCCGGTCGGCGGCGTGTGGAGGACTACCCGGCGTGGCGCCTGCATGCCGGCGCGGACGCCGCTGCCGATGGTGGAACGGATCTTGCGCTCGCCCGGCCCGGCCGCCAGCCCCGCATCCACGAGGGCGGCGGCGATGGTCGCCTCGTCGAGCAGTCCGGCGCCGACGAGCTGGCCGAGCTTGAACGCCGACCGGTTGAGCTGGTGGTTGCGCTGACCGGGAGGCGCGGCGGCCACGATGCGGGCCTCCCGCTCGAGAGCGGCCGCCGCGTACGCGGCGGCGTCGTCGGTGCGCAGGCGCACCGGCAGCGCCTCCGGGTGGTCCGACGCGGGCAAGGCGGCGAGCTCGGCCAGCCAGCCGGGCATGGGCGGCAGCTCCGCGGCGTCGTCGGGGCGAGCCCACCGGTAGCGGCGGTTGCTCTGGTGCATGCTGGGCGGGGCCACCACATAGCCGCCCTCGCCGCGCACGTCCAGGCCCTCGCCCAGGCGCCCGGCCGAGTTGGGCACCGGCGAGCCGGGGTGCGCGAAGTAGGCGTGCCACCCGCCCGAGCCGGTGCGGACCCGCCGCGCGTCGAACCGCCCGTTGGCCGCCACCAGGCCGCGCAGGGCGAGCCGGCCGGCCTCGTCGTCGACGTCGAGGACGACCAGCCCGCTTGCGCTGCCGGTGCGGATGCCGATGTTCGCGCGGCTGGACGAGTGCCACCAGCGGTCCACCGTCGCCGCGTCCTTCGTGGCGTCGTGGAGACCGTGCGGGACCAGCCGGCGGATGGGGTGCTTGCCGGCGCTCTCGCAGTCCGGCAGGCCGCACGCGCAGTCGCCGGTCGGCGGGACGGGCCACC
>VBJR01000202.1:19387-24657 GCA_005880175.1 Chloroflexota bacterium | reverse complement strand
TTCAGCAGGTGCTGGATCCGCACGATCGTGCCGACGTGGCGGACCTCGTCCCACGTCGCCTCTTCCACCTGCTCGTCGTACTGGGCGGCGACGGCCAGCGTGCGGTCCCCCGGCGCCAGGTCCTCCAGCAGCCGGAGCGAGCGCGGCCGGCCCACGCCCAGCGGGACGAGCACGTGGGGAAAGACAACGGTGTTCTTGAGCGGGAGCACCGGCAGCACCAGGCGCTCCTGCTCCTCTGGTTCCGCCATCAACCCTCCCCGGGGACGATGACGCTGTCCAGCAGCTGTTTGAACAGGGTCGTGTCGCCGTTGCCCGCGCTCGTCGGCTGCTTGAAGTTGAACAGGTACGCGACCTTCGTCTTCGGGAACTGCACCTTGACGTCGAACTCGAACCCGCCCGCGTCGGTCTTGTAGACCGTCAGGTACGTGGTCCGCCCGTACACCTCGATCGGCGACTCCTGGCGGACCTCCTTGCCGGGCGAGATCGGGGTGGCCATCAGCTTGGTCGGATCCTCGGACGTCTGGATCAGCATGCTGCCGCCGGTCGGCCCGCTGCTGCCCGTGAACGTGGCCGGGTTGCCGGAGACCGGCGACCACCCTCCGCCTTCACGTGCAGCCATGTGTCGGAGCCGACGGTCGTCTTCTCGGACAGGTCGAGCCGGACGCCCTGGGCCACCGTGGCGACGCGAGTCGAGTTCACGTCCGCCGAGCTGTGGATGTTCAGGCCGACCGGGCTCACCACCCACACGGCCGTGGTGGAGACCACGGTCTTGGGCGGCGGCTCCGTCACCACGATCCGTCCGGACGACGCCGTGCCGGGGTTCGACGACGGGTTGATGATGCAGGCCGCCAGCAGCAGCAAACCGAGAGCACCGCAGAGCGCCGACCGTATAATCCGCGTCACCTCACCGTCCCAACGCGCACACTTGCACCCGGCGAGCGCGCCGGGTGAGGATTGAAACCCTGTTGAGGACAAGACCAGTCTCGGCCGTCATCCTAGCCGCCGGCCTCGGCACTCGCATGCGGTCCCGCATTCCGAAGGTGCTGCACCGGCTGGGCGGGCGGCCAATGATCGACCTCCTGATCGACGCCTGCCAGGCGGCCGGCGTCGAGGACGTGATCGCGATCATCTCCCCTCGCCACGAGGCGGTGGCCGACCACGTCGCCGGCCGCTGCGACGTGGTCTTCCAGACTGAGCAGCGAGGCACGGGACACGCCGTCGCCCAGGTGCCGGCCGAGCGGCTGGCCGGGCACGACGTGCTCGTCCTGAACGGCGACCTGCCGCTGGTCCGGCCGGAGACGATCGCCCGGCTGCGTGACGCGCACCAGGCCGCCGGGGTGGCCGCCACGCTGGCGAGCGTGGACGACCCGGCCCGCCGGGACGCCCGCGTCGTGCGCGGGCCGGACGGCACGCTCGACCGGATCGTCGAGTTCCGTGACGCCGCTGACGACATTCGTGCCCTGCGAGAGATCAACGTCGGCCTCTACTGCTTCAACGGTGAAGGGCTCCTGAAGTCACTCGGCCGCCTCGAGCCGAACAACCGGGCTGGGGAACTGTACCTCACGGACGTGTTCCGCGACCTC
Source organism: Chloroflexota bacterium (assembly GCA_005880175.1). The sequence goes on along the minus strand of VBJR01000202.1, from coordinate 23,074 downwards.
CGTCCGGCCCAGGTCGTCAGGATCGACGACGCCGGCGAAGCGGTGGGCGTGAACGACCGGGTCGAGCTGGCCCGGGCCGAGCGCGCGCTGCGCGAGCGCGTGCTGGAGGACCTGATGCGGTCCGGCGTCACGGTGGTCGACCCCGCCAGCACGTTCGTGGACGTCGGCGTCCGGGTCGGCTGCGACACGGTGCTGGAGCCGTTCACGGTGCTCCGCGGCCGCACGGTCATCGGCGAGGACTGCCGGGTCGGCCCGTTCGTCGAGATCAGGGACTCGAAGCTCGGCGACGGCGCGAAGGTCGTGCAGTCGTGGCTCGACGGCGCCGAGCTGGGGGCCGGCTCCGACTGCGGCCCGTTCGCCAGGCTGCGGCCGGGCACGTGCGTCGCCGACGCCGTCCACATCGGCAGCTTCGCCGAGCTGGTGCGCTCGCGGGTCGGGCGCGGCAGCAAGGTTCCGCACGTCTCCTACCTGGGGGACACGACGGTCGGCGAGGGCGTCAACATCGGGGCGGGCACGATCACCGCAAATTACGATGGGGTTGGAAAGAACCCCACGGTGATCGAGGATGGTGCGTTCATCGGCGTGGACACGATGCTGCGCGCTCCGGTTCGAGTCGGGCGCGGAGCGCGGACGGGCGCGGGCGCCGTTGTCACCCGCGACGTGCCGCCCGGCGTGACTGCCGTCGGCATGCCGGCTCGCATGCTGAAACGGAGACAGGAGCAGCCATGATCGGGCGCCCCATGACGACGGTGGAGTTCACGAACGAGGACACCTCGCCCTGGGGCGAGCTGAAGCTCATCTCGGGCACGGCGAACCCGGAGCTGGCCCAGCTGATCTCCCGGGAGATCGGCGTGCCGTTGACCGATCCTCGCGTGCGCCGGTTCCCCGACGGCGAGATCGGCGTGCAGATCCAGGACTCGATGCGCGGGCACGACGTGTTCCTGATCCAGCCCACGTGCAACCCCGTCAACGAGCGGCTGATGGAGCTGTTCATCATGCTGGACGCCGCCCGCCGGGCCTCGGCGGGCCGCATCACGGCGGTGATGCCGTACTTCGGCTACGCCCGCAAGGAGCGCAAGTCGCAGCCGCGGGAGCCGATCAGCGCCAAGCTCATGGCCAACTTCATCACGCTGGCCGGCGCCGACCGCGTCCTCCTGCTCGACCTGCACGCGGAGGCCATCGAGGGCTTCTTCGACGTCCCCACCGATCACCTGACGGCACACAAGATCCTGGCCGCCCACATCCGCGAGCGGCGGCTCGCCAACTGCTCCGTGGTCGCGCCCGACGCCGGCGGGGCCAAGCGCGCCGAGCACATGGCGAAGCTGCTTGACTCCCCGATCGTGTTCGTGTACAAGCGCCGGCCCCAGGAGGACCGCGACGACGCCGTCGAGATCCTGGACATGGCCGGCGACGTCGAGGGCCGCGACTGCGTGGTGGTCGAGGACATCATCTCGACGGGCGGCACGATGGTCGAGGTGGCCCGCGCGCTCAAGGCCCACGGCGCCCGCCACGTGATCATCGCGTGCACGCACCCGGTCCTGGCCGAGGGCGCCCTGGAGCGCCTGCGCCAGGCGCCCGTCGACGAGCTCGTGGTCACCAACTCGATCCCGGTGCCGGCCGAGAAGCGGGCCGGCCCCCTCACCGTGCTCAGCGTCGCTCCGCTGCTGGCCGAGGCCATCGTGCGCGTGCACGAGAACCGGAGCGTGAGCGAGCTCTTTCGCTGATCGACCAGGCATGGACGGGCAGTCGTACGGCGAGATCGCGCTACTCGTCATCTGCGTGGCCGTGGCCGGCCTCGCGTCGGCGACCGAGACGGCGATGACCTCGATCGGCCGGCTCCGCGTCCGCCACCTGGTGGACGAGGGCAGCCAGGCCGCCGCGGTCCTCGAGCGGCTGCAGCAGGACCCCAACCGGTTCCTCTCGACCGTGCTCGTCGTGAACACGCTGGCGCTGATCCTGGCCTCGTTCGCGACCACCCTCCTGTCCGTCCGCTACATGCCGCCCAGCTTCGGCTTCCTGGGCGACCTGCTGGTGTCGCTCGGACTGTCGGTGTTCCTGCTCATCTTCGCGGAGGTGACGCCAAAGACCATCGCGATCCGCCGAGCCGAGAGCCTGGCGCTCCGGGCCGCGGGCCCGGTGGACGCCCTGGCCCGCGTCCTGCGGCCCGTGCTGTGGTTCATCACGCTCGTGTCACGGGCGATCACCGGCGGCCGGGCGGCTCGAGCCCCGTACCTGACCGAGCAGGAGCTGATGACGCTGCTCCACGTGTCGGAGGAGCAGGGGGTCATCGAGGAGGAGGAGCGGGAGATGATCCACGGGATCATCGAGATCGGCGACAAGCTGGTCCGCGAGGTGATGGTCCCCCGCACCGACATCACCGCCCTGCCCCGCGGCTGCTCGCGCGACGAGGTGGTGCGCGTCTTCCGCGAGCACGGCCACACGCGCCTCCCGGTCTACGAGGGCGACCTCGACCACATCGCCGGCCTGGTCAACGTCAAGGACCTGGTGCTGTCCCTGGCCGAGCCGGACCAGCCGTTCGACCTCGACGCGCTCATGCGGCCGATCCACTACACCCCGCAGTCGAAGAAGGTGGACGAGCTGCTCCACCAGATGCAGAGCGAGAAGATCCACCTGATGATCGTGCTCGACGAGTACGGCGGCACGGCCGGCCTGGTGACGCTCGAGGACCTGCTGGAGGAGATCGTCGGCGAGATCCGCGACGAGTACGACATCGCGGAGGAGGAGCCGGTCACGGTCGTCGACCACCACGAGGCGATCGTGGACGCGAGCTATCCGATGGCGGAGCTGAACGAGCTGCTGGACCTGGGCCTCGAGGAGAGCGAGGACTACGACTCGGTGGGCGGGTACGTGATGGCCACGCTCGGCCGGGTGCGGCTGCGCAGCGAACGGCCGTGGCCGGAGCCGGTGCTGGAGGAGGCGGGGCTGCCGGTCCAGTCGCGGTCGCAACTGCGGGACGGGAGCAACAACCATCGCTAGCTACCGCGACCACGCGGTGGTGCTCCGGAAGCTGGACTACGGCGAGGCAGACCGAATCTACACGCTGCTGACCCGGGAGCACGGCAAGGTGGGCGCGATCGCGCGCGGCGTGCGCCGCTCGACGAGCCGCCTGGCGGCCGCCCTGGAGCTGTTCAGCGTGGTCGACGTCGAGCTGGCCCGGGGCCGCAACCTGGACGTGGTCACCCAGGTGGTCCGCCTGCCGGGTCCGCGGATCGACGCCGACCTGGAGCGGACCGCCCACGCCGGCCTGATCGCCGAGCTGGCCGACCGGGTGACCGAGGAGCGGCACCCGGAGGAGGGACTGTTCGAGCTGACGGTCACGGCGCTGCGCGACCTGGCCCTCGAGCCCGAGCCGCGCCGGGCGTCGGCGTTCTACATGATGGTCGCCCTCAACGTGCTCGGCTACGCGCCCCAGCTGCAGGCGTGCGCCTCCTGCGCGCGGCCGCTGCCGGAGGCGCCCGCGGCGTTCTCGCCAGCGGCGGGCGGCTTCCTGTGCGTAGACTGCGCCGAACCGGGGATGCACCCGGCGCCGGTGACGGCGCTGAAGGTGCTCCGGGTGATGGCCAGCGGTGGCATCGAGCTCTACCGGCGCCTCAGGCTCGACGAGAGCGTGCTGGGCGAGGTGGAGCGGGTCCTGGAGGCCCAGCTCGAGTACCACCTCGACCGTCA
>VBJR01000202.1:0-19205 GCA_005880175.1 Chloroflexota bacterium | reverse complement strand
ACGATCCTCGGCCCGTCGGCCCTCTGGGAGGCGTCGGGCCATGTCGGCGGCTTCAGCGACCCGCTGGTGGACTGCCTGGGCACGTGCCGGAGGCGCTGGCGGGCGGACCACCTGACGTCCGACACGTGCCCGGAATGCGGCGGCCCGCTGTCCGAGCCGCGCCAGTTCAACCTGATGTTCCGGACGCACATCGGCCCGGTCGAGGACACCGCCTCGGTCGCGTACCTGCGGCCCGAGACGGCCCAGGGCATGTTCGTGAACTTCAAGAACGTGCTCAACTCCATGCGCGTCCGCGTCCCGTTCGGCATCGCCCAGCAGGGCCGCTCGTTCCGCAACGAGATCACGCACGGCAACTTCATCTTCCGGCTGCGCGAGTTCGAGCAGATGGAGATGGAGTTCTTCGTCCCGCCCGGCGAGGACGAGCGCTGGCACGCGTTCTGGATCGAGGAGCGGCTCCGCTGGTACACCGACGCGCTCGGCATCCGCTCGGAGCGGCTGCGCCTGCGGCCGCACGACGCCGAGGAGCTGTCGCACTACGCCAAGGCCGCCACCGACGTCGAGTACCTGTTCCCGTTCGGCTGGGCCGAGCTGGAGGGCATCGCCAACCGCACGGACTTCGACCTGCGGACCCACCAGCAGCACTCGGGCCAGGACCTGACATACCAGGATCCTGAGACCAACGAGCGCTACCTGCCGTACGTGGTGGAGCCGGCCGTCGGCGTGGACCGGATCATGATCACCTGCCTGCTCGACGCCTACGACGAGGAGGAGGTCAAGGGCGAGACGCGGGTCGTGCTCCGCCTGCACCGGGACGTGGCGCCGGTCCAGGTGGCCGTGACGCCGCTCTCCAAGAAGGATGAGCTGATCGGACCGGCCCGCGAGGTGCAGCGCGCGCTCCAGACGGTGTACCGGGTCGAGTACGACCAGACCGGCGGCAACATCGGCCGGCGCTACCGGCGCCAGGACGAGATCGGCACGCCGTTCTGCGTCACGATCGACTTCGAGACGCTGGAGGACCGGGCGGTGACGATCCGGGAGCGCGACTCCATGGCCCAGGAGCGAGTGCCGATCGCGGGCCTGCTCGACCGCCTCCGGGAGCGCTTCGCGTAGCTAGGTCGCGCTGAACCGGTACGTGGACTGGATCTGCTCGATCGTGTCCAGCGCGCGGTCGAGCGGGATCCCTCCGCCGGCCACGAGCTGCAGGGTGAAGCAGTTGGCGCCCCGGAGCAGGATGACGTCCACGATGTGCTGGGTCATGCCGCCGCGGCTGCCCGTGACCACGTAGCGGGTCGCCGGCTGGCCGCCCAGCGTCGTGGCGCTGCGCTCGACCGGGCTCTCCTGCGGCTCACCGCAGCCGGCCGAGGGGTCGCGCGAGGCGGCCTGGGCGACGAACCAGTAGTCGTCGTTCTGCAGCTCGAGGAGGTTCGTCAGGTCCGCGCGGCTGGCCAGCGCATGGAAGCCCGCGGGCTGGTCGAACTTCTGGGTCCAGCCGGCCGGGTAGCGCAGGCTGAAGCCGTAGGCGTGGTCGTTCAGCGTCGGCCAGTTGGACGGGATGGAGCCGAAGGTGGCGGATGGGGTGGCGGCCGGGTGCGGAGCGGCGCAGGCCATCGTGAGCGCCAGGAGCAACGTGGGCACGACGAGCTTGAGACTGCGCATCAGGCCGAACAGTGTAGATGCCGGGAAAAGCAGTGACCCCGACGAGCCGTCTCCTCGAGCACCACGACCCGGCCTTGCGGCCCGGTCCCGGCGCCCTCGGCGCGTACTCCTCGGGGCCGAGGCAAAGGTTAAGCGATGGGGAAGCCCGGCGCAACATCGAAATTCCTGGCGTAGCCTGGCTACGCGAGTTCGCCGGCAGATCGCTACCATGGGCGGCTTCATGGGCAAGCGCAAGAAGCAACGGGCGGCACGACGGCGGGGATTGGGCCGCGAGCAGCAGCTCCGGCACCGGACGCGGGCGCGTGCCGACCTGCTCTACGACCCGGGCACCGCGCCCGAGCTGGCCGCCGAGATCCTGCGCGAGGTCTTCGGCGACGAGCCGGTCGATCGCGGGCAGGGCCCGGCCGCGCTCAGCCTGGCGGCGGACGTCGCGCTTCTCGACGACCGTCCCGACGAGGCCGAGCGGCACGCCGTGCGGGCGCTCGAGCTCCGGGACGATCCCGACCTGCACGTGCGCCGGGCGCTGGCGCTGGGCCGCCAGGGACGCGTGGCCGACGGCATCCAGGTGCTCGACGCGCAGCTCCGGGCCAACCCGGGGCTGGAATGGCTCCAGCTCGTGCGCGGCCAGCTGCTGGAGCGGGCCGAGCCGGCGCTTGTGGAGCGCTTCCTCGACCGGACGCCGTTCGACGAGCTCCGGGCCGCGATCGCCGGGCACGTCGATCCCGGGGCCGACGGGGTGGAGGACTGGATCGAGGCGGGCGCCCTCGGCCGCGACGAGGCGGCGGAGCTGGCGGATGCCGATCCCGGGGCCCCCGAGGGCCGGCGCCGGCGGCTGATCGCGGAGTGGGCCTGGCTGATGCCGGTCCTCGACGACGACCGGACTCCGCTGGCGGAGCTCGCCGACGACGAGCGCGCGCCCGCGGACCTGCGGCGCCGGGCCGAGGAGTGGCTGACGTGGGCGCTCTGGGGCCTGTGGGAGATGGACCCGCGTGACCGCGGGGCCGGCGTGGTCCTGACCGACCTGGTCACCGGGGCGCGCCTGCACGTCCAGGTGCCACAGGAGCTGCGGGACGGCCTCCCGCGCTGGTCCGTGCTGCTCGGCTACGTGGTGCCGGTGGACGGCGTCTGGCGGGCGGGCTCGGCGTTCGAGGTCGCCACCCCCCTCCAGGCGCGGATCCTGGTCCACGAGCTCCTGGACGACGTCATGGACAGCGCGGACGAGCTCGGCAAGGAGGGCCGGCCGATGCTGGCCTGGGCCCGGCAGGTGCACGACGAGCTCGGCCCGCTGTGGCTGCCGGACGTGGCCGAGCTGCCGTCGGCCGATGCGGTGGGCGGCCTGCAGCTGACGCTGCGCGCGTTCGCGCCGCACCTCGTCGCCGGTCTCCGCGCGATGCGGGGCACGTCGCCGGTAGAGCCGTCGAGCGGGTTCTTCGACCTGACCGTGGACGATCCCGCCGCGGCCTGGGCGGCCCTGTCCGCGCGCGACGACTTCGAGGCGGACGAGGACGACGCGCTGTACTGGGTCGCCGAAGAGGACGCCGACGTGCTGCGCGGGTCCCTGGAGCTGACCGAGGACGGCGCGATCCTGGTGGACGCGGAGCGGGACGAGCTGGCGGCCCTGCTGGACCTCCTGCGCGAGCTCGGCCACCCCGCCACGGCGGAGGAGAGGGCGGAGGAGCACGAACCGCCCGAGCCGCCGGTCGCCCTCCCCGAGCTGCCGGCGGCCGAGCTGGCGGAGTGGCTGCGAGCGTGGCCGGACGAGCCGCTCGAGGAGTTCGACGGCATCACCCCGCGCGAGGCGGTCGAGAAGCACGGGGCCGGGCTGGCGGTGGAGATGGTGATCCGCTACCTGGAGCACGACGCCGATCGGCGTGGCGTGGAGCTGGACACGACGGCCCTGCGCGGCGACCTGGGCCTGGAAATGCAGTGACCCCGACGGACCGCCGCCTCCGGCGCCCGGACCCGGCCTTGCGGCCCATCCCGGCGCCCTCGGTGCGTATCCCTCGGGGCCGAGACGAACTGTACTCCGGCCCATCCGCGGCCGGCAATAGGCATGTTTCGGGCGTTGCCAGGCAACCGCGCGCCGCCTGGCGGCATACCGGTGGGACACGATCCCAGGACGGGCGAGCTTTCCCCTGCGGGTGGGCCGTCAACGGGGGCAAACTGTAGGGCCATGTCGACCGCCACCGATACCAAGTGGGTTTATCTGTTCAGCGAAGGGTCGAAGGACATGCGCGACCTTCTCGGCGGCAAGGGCGCCGGGGTCGCGGAGATGACGCGTGCGGGGATGCCGGTGCCGCCCGGCTTCACGATCACGACCGAGGCGTGCCGCGAGTACTACAAGCTCCACGAGCAGTTCCCCGAGGGGCTGTGGGAGCAGGTGGCCGCGGCGCGGGAGCGGGTCGAGGAGCAGACCGGCAAGCGCCTCGGCGACCCGGCCAATCCCCTGCTCGTCAGCGTCCGATCCGGCGCCAAGTTCTCGATGCCCGGGATGATGGACACGGTCCTCAACCTGGGCCTCAACAGCCGCACGCTGGAGGGCCTGCAGCGGCTCACCGGCGACGAGCGGTTCGCCCTCGACGCGTACCGGCGCTTCGTCCAGATGTTCGGCAAGATCGTGAAGCCCCGACCAGTTGCGCGACCTGGTGGGCGAGTTCAAGCGCATCTACCGGGAGCACACCGGCGAGGAGTTCCCGGAGGACCCGGAGACGCAGCTGCGGGCGGCCATCGAGGCCGTGTTCGCCTCCTGGAACACCGACCGGGCCGTCGCGTACCGCCGGGTCGAGAAGATCCCCGACGACCTGGGCACCGCCGTGAACGTCCAGATGATGGCGTTCGGCAACATGGCCGGCGACTCGGGCACGGGCGTGGCGTTCACGCGCAACCCGATCACCGGCGAGCCGGAGCTGTACGGCGACTACCTGGCCAACGCGCAGGGCGAGGACGTCGTGGCCGGCATCCGCACCACGGAGCCGATCAGCGCGCTGAGCACGCGTCTGCCCGAGGTCGGGAAGCAGTTCCGCGACTACGCCGAGAAGCTCGAGAAGCACTACCGCGACGTCCAGGACCTGGAGTTCACGGTCGAGCGCGGCAAGCTCTACATGCTCCAGACCCGCAGCGCCAAGCGGACGGGCGAGGCGGCGGTGAACATCGCCGTGGACATGGTCGGCGAGGGCCTGATCAGCAAGGAGGAGGCGGTCGCGCGCGTCGAGCCGCGGCAGCTCGAGCAGCTGATCCACCCGCGCGTGGACCCGTCCGCCAGCGCCGATCCGATCGGCAGGGGCGTGCCCGCCTCGCCGGGCGCCGCCACCGGCCAGGCCGTCTTCGACGCCGACACGGCCGAGGAGTGGGGCAAGGAAGGCAAGGCGGTCATCCTGGTCCGCGTCGAGACCAACCCCAACGACGTGCACGGCATGATCGAGGCCAAGGGCATCCTGACGTCCACGGGCGGCACGGCCAGCCACGCGGCGCTGGTCGCCCGGGGCATGGGCCGGCCGTGCATCGTGGGCGCGAGCGGGATCGCCGTCGACATCAAGAACCGCAAGTTCGCGGTCAACGGCATGACGGTGAGCCAGGGCGACGAGATCACGCTCGACGGCACGACCGGCGACGTGTACCTGGGCCGGGTGCCGACGATCCAGCCGCGGCCGTCGGCCAACTTCCAGACGCTGCTGGGCTGGGCCGACGAGATCCGGCGCCTGCAGGTCTGGGCGAACGCCGACTACCCGCGCGACGCGGAGAAGGCGCGCGAGAACGGCGCCCAGGGCATCGGCCTGTGCCGCACCGAGCACATGTTCATGGAGGAGGACCGCCTCCCGATCGTGCGGGCCATGATCCTGGCCACGACGACCGAGGACCGGGAGCGCGAGCTGGCCAGGCTGCTGCCGATCCAGCGCGGCGACTTCAACGGGATCCTGCGCGCCATGCAGGGCCTGCCGGTCGTCATCCGCCTGATCGACCCGCCGCTGCACGAGTTCCTGCCCAACTACGAGGACCTGGTCGCCGAGACGACCGAGCTGCGCGTGACCGGGCGCGACCCCGGGAAGCTGGAGGAGCTGGAGAAGCTCAAGGCCCGGGTCGAGCAGCTGCGCGAGGCCAACCCGATGCTGGGCCTGCGCGGCGTCCGCCTGTCGATCCTGTACCCGGAGATCACCCGGATGCAGGTGCGGGCGATCATGGAGGCGGCCTGCGACCTGCGCAAGGAGGGCGTGGACGCCCGCCCCGAGATCATGATCCCGCTGGTCGGCACGCTGGCCGAGCTGCAGGCGGTGAAGGCCGAGCTCGTGCCGCTCGCCGAGGCGGTCCAGCGCGAGAAGGGCGTCGAGGTCCACTACAAGTTCGGCACGATGATCGAGATCCCGCGCGCCGCGCTGGTCGCGGGGGACATCGCGAAGGAAGCCGAGTTCTTCTCCTTCGGCACCAACGACCTGACCCAGACCACGTTCGGCTACTCGCGCGACGACGCCGAGGGCAAGTTCATCGTCCGCTACCTCGAGAAGAAGATCCTGAAGGTCAACCCGTTCGAGACGATCGACCGCGACGGCGTCGGGCGGCTGATGGACTGGGCGGTCAGGGAGGGCCGCGCCACGCGGCCGGACCTGGAGATCGGCATCTGCGGCGAGCACGGCGGTGATCCGGATTCGATCCACACCTGCCACGAGCTCGGCCTGGACTACGTGTCCTGCAGCCCGTACCGCGTTCCCGTCGCCCGGCTGGCGGCCGCGCACGCGGTCGTGGCCGAGGGCGCGACCACGAAATAGGCTCCTGGTGGGGAGGGCTACCCGAGCCTTCCCCACCCGTTAACCGGCAATTGGTCGGGCAAGCGCGGCCCGCGCTTGGTAATACTTCGTTCGATCATGCGCCCGCTGCCGTCGTCGGACGACGCGCGTGACCAGATCAGGTCGCGGCTGAACCTGGTGGACGTGGTCCAGCAGCACGTGCGGCTTCGGAAGCAGGGGCGGGAGCACTGGGGCCTCTGTCCGTTCCACGCCGAGAAGACCCCGAGCTTCCACGTCACCGAGCAGAAGCAATCGTGGTACTGCTTCAGCTGCCAGCGCGGCGGCGACATGTTCACGTTCGTCCAGGAGATCGAGAAGACCGACTTCCCGGGCGCCCTCCGCATCCTGGCCGACCAGGCCGGCGTGGAGCTGCCGGAGCGCGGCGGCGCGGACGTGCAGCGGTCGCAGCAGCGGAAGCGGCTCCTCGACCTGAACCGGCTCGCCGCCCAGTACTACGAGTACGTGCTCTGGTCCCTGCCCGCCGGCGAGCCGGGGAAGCAGCTGCTGGAGCGTCGGGGCGTCGGCGAGGAGACGGCGCGGCGGTTCGGCCTCGGCTATGCGCCGGGCGGCACCAACCTCACGGCGTTCCTGCGCAAGCGCGGCCACTCGATGCAGGACGCCGGCGACGCGGGCCTGGTGCGCTCCGGCCGCGACTTCTTCCAGCAGCGCTTGATGGTGCCCATCCGCGACGAGCGCGGCCAGGTGCTGGCGTTCACGGGCCGGACGGTGGTGGACGGCGAGCTACGCAAGTACGTCAACACGCCCGAGACCCCCGCCTACAGCAAGGGGAAGGTGCTGTTCGCGCTCGACCTGGCCCGGAACGCGATCCAGGAGCGGGGCCACGCCGTCCTGATGGAGGGCCAGTTCGACGTGATCGTGGGCCACCAGTTCGGCGTCGGCAACGCGATCGCGAGCTCGGGCACAGCGCTGACCGGCGACCAGCTGACGCTGCTGCGGCGGTTCACGGAAGAGGTCGTGCTGATGTTCGACAACGACCGGGCGGGTACGGCGGCGGCCGCGAAGGCGATCGAGCTGGCGCAGCAGGGCGTCCGCGTGGCGCAGATCGAGGGCGACGCCAAGGACCCGGACGAGTTCCTGCGCGGGGGTGGGAGCTGGGACGCGGTGCTGCGTGCCGCCCAGCCGGGCTGGGAGTGGGTCCTCCGGCAGGAGATCCGCGGCTTGAACTCCGAGAACCCGGCGGATCGGGAGGTCGGCATCCGGCGGATCAAGGCGGTGCTGGCCCGGATCAAGGACGACGCCCAGAAGCCGACGTACGCGGCGGTCGCGGAACAGCTGTTCGGAATCAGGGCCGAGCTGCTGCTGGCGCCGGTGCGGCCGGCGGTCCCCGTGAGCGGTTTGGCGGCTCCCGAGCGTCGAGTTCTCGGTATCCTCGATCCGGCGGACCTCGGAGATACCGACCGCGCGACGTATCTGCGGCTGGTGACCGCACTCGAGAGAGGTGGGTCGGATGCACTCGGACAGGATCTCGATGGGTTCACGCCCGAGGAACAGCAGCTCATACGCCGTGCCTGGGCGGATCCACCGCCACGCGTGGACGACGAGGCCGTCGACGACGTCGTGCGAACAATCCAGCGCCAGGCGCGGAAGCGCCGAGCGCGGGCCATGATCGACCGGCTACGAGAGGCCGAGCGCCGGGGCGACCTGGGGCAGGCCGTGACTCTCGAGGCGCAACTGAAGCGGCCCGACGAGCGTACTTGATACCGGGGTTGGAGACGAAGGTTGGCTAAGACCAGAGAAAAGGCGGAGCCGCGGCTCGAGGATCTGCTGATCCAGCAAGCCGAGGTCCTGATCATCAAGGGGAAGGAGCAGGGCTACCTCACGCCCGACGACGTCCTCGACGGATTCCCGGACCTCGAGACGACCGAGCCCGAGCAGATGTTCCGCATCTTCGCGTCCTTCAAGGAGATGGGGATCGAGGTCTCCGACTCCGCCGGTGAGTTCGAGGACAAGGAAGACTCCGACGACGACATGCAGATGGAGATCGAGATGATGGACTCGGTCTCCCTGGACGATCCCGTCCGCATGTACCTGAAGGAGATCGGTCGCGTCAGCCTCCTGACCGCCGCCGACGAGGTCGACCTGGCCAAGGCCATCGAGGCCGGCTCGGACGACGCGAAGCAGCGGCTGACCGAGGCGAACCTGCGTCTCGTGGTGTCCATCGCCAAGAAGTACATCGGGCGCGGCATGTCGTTCCTGGACCTGATCCAGGAGGGGAACATGGGCCTGATCCGGGCGGTCGAGAAGTTCGACTACCACAAGGGCTACAAGTTCTCGACGTACGCCACCTGGTGGATCCGGCAGGCGATCACGCGCGCGATCGCCGACCAGGCCCGCACGATCCGCATCCCGGTCCACATGGTGGAGACGATCAACAAGCTGGTCCGGGTCCAGCGCCGCCTGCTCCAGGAGCTCGGCCGCGAGCCCTCCGACGAGGAGGTCGCCGAGGAGATGGGCATCACCGCCGACAAGGTGCGCGAGATCATCAAGGTCTCCCAGGACCCGGTGTCCCTGGAGACGCCGATCGGCGAGGAGGAGGACTCCCACCTCGGCGACTTCGTGGAGGACAAGGAGGCGATCTCCCCCTCCGACGCGGCCTCGCTGACCATGCTGCACAACGAGGTCGAGGACATCCTGGACACGCTGACGCCGCGGGAGCGCCGCGTCCTCCAGCTCCGATTCGGACTGATCGACGGGCACCAGCGGACGCTGGAGGAGGTCGGCAAGCGATTCGGCGTCACCCGGGAGCGGATCCGGCAGATCGAGGCGAAGGCGCTGCGCAAGCTCCGCCATCCGTCGCGCTCGAAGAAGCTGCGCGACTACCTCGAGTAGCGGGGCGCATCCAGGTCCGCCGTGCCTGTCGTCACCATCGGCCGAATGTACGGGGCGGGTGGTGAGACCGTCGGCCACCTCCTGGCCGAACGGCTCGGGGCGGAGCTGGTGGACAGCAAGATCTTCGTCGAGGTGGCGCGGCGCCTGGAGCTGCCGCCCGACGAGGTCGAGCGGCACGAGGAGGTGCCGGGCAGCTTCCTGAACCGCGTCATCCAGGCGCTGGGCTCCGCGTCGATCGAGTTCGCGGCGCCTCCCGAGGCGGCGGCCTGGGCGCCGCCGTACCACGACCCCACCCTCGATACGCGCAAGGCCGTGCTGCAGATCACGCAGGAGCTGATGCGGGAGGCGGCCCGGACCGGCAACGCGGTGATCGTGGGCCGCGGCGCGGCGTTCCTGCTGCGGGACCATCCGCGCGCCCTGCACGTCTTCCTGCGGGCCTCAGAGCGGGACCGGGCGGCTGCGCTCCGTGAGATGTTCGGCTATGGCGAGGAGGAGGCGCGGCGCCGGATCAAGCACGTGGACGCGAACCGGCGGGCGTACGTGCGCCAGGTGTACAACCACGACTGGCTGGACCCGGGCCACTACCACCTGGTCGTGGACACCGGCCGCCTGGGGTACGAGCAGTCGGCCGCGGCAGTCCTGGCGGCGGCGAAGGGCCCGCGCTGAGTAAGCTATTCGTCCAGAGTTGATCACGAACCGCCCGTACTTCGTGGGCTCGCGGACGTCGGGGGTCGACGGCTCCAGCGAGGGGGGACGGCTGAGCACGGTCAGGCTGCCGTCCACACTGGTGCTGTACAGCGTCCCGCTGCTCCAGGCGATCCGGCGGTCGGGGTATCCCGGCAAGGTGAACGCCGAGCCGGCCCTGGTCGATGGGTCGTGGGTGCTGAAGGTGACGTACGAGGGCGACGACCCGCCCCAGGCGCCGGAGCGCTGGCACGGCCGCCGCGTCGTGCTCGAGCAGCAGAGGCCGCCTGATGCCTGAGGCCAGGTTCACGGCCGACTCGACCATTCGGGACGTCGTGGAGGGCTCGGAGGCGGGCCAGCGCCTGCTGTTCGAGCACGGCTACGACGTCGGCAACGGGTTCGTGGACGTGATGTCGCAGTACCAGAGCCTCCGGGACGCCGCCCGGGGGGGACGGCTGCGGGACGTGCCCTCTCTGCTGGACGAGCTGAACCGCGCGTAGCGGCTTTGGACGTGCCCCACAATTGGACGGGGGTCCGTTTGTGCAGTGTGTACGTAGCACTCGAACCGGCCAGGCCGCAAGCTCGGGTGGGGGTCAAGCGTGGGAAGATTTCAACGCAGCCCAGAAGACGAGCGATGCAGGTGCGGCCGGCCACCGCGAGCGGTGCGGGTGGTCAGCTACCGGACCCACTCCGCCAGCTACCGGTACCACCGTTGCGAGTGCGGGACCGAGTGGACGGAGCGCACGGCCATGGTCGATCGCACGGCGCCGGTCAGCGGAGACGAGCTGCTGGACGTGCACATCGCGCTCGCCGACTGGGAGGGCAAGCTCACCGACCTGATCGAGCGGGCCAGCGCCTAGTCGCGCAGGGGCCGCCTGGATCGGGCGGGCAACACCGGGGACCGCACCCGGTACAATCGGTCAACGCCGCTCCGGAGTAGCTCAACGGTAGAGCAGGCGGCTGTTAACCGCAAGGTTCACGGTTCGAATCCGTGCTCCGGAGCCAGCTTTTGAACTCGCAGCGCAGGCCTTCGCTTCCGCCGCGCGACCTTCGTACCCCCTGCGGTACCCCCCTTCGGCTGAAGGATCGCGTCCATCCCGCGAGCCGTCTGCTGCTTCAGCTCGGGCAACACCTGCGTGTACGTGTTCATCGTCAGCGCGATCTGCGAGTGCCCAAGCAGCTCCATCACCATCCGGTGCGAGACGTCCCCCCGCGCCAGGAGCAACGTTGCGCACGAGTGGCGCAGATCGTGAAAGCGCATCCTCGGCAGTCCGCACCGCTCCAAGAAGCGCTGGAACGCCTTGGTCACGTTCGGCCCGTCGAGTGGCGTCCCGATCACGGACGTGAACACGAACCCCGAGTCGTGCCAGCGCCCAGCTTGCGCGCGCTCCTCGGCCTGCCGTGTCTCGTGCGCCCTCAGCGCCTCGACCACGAGCCCCGGCATGGGCAGGGTGCGCCGGCTGCGCGCCGTCTTCGGCGGCACGAGCTCAGCCGACCCGCTCACGCGCTGGAGCTGGTGACGGACGTGCAGCAGCCCACCGCCGAAGTCCACGTCACTCCAGCGCAGGCCCAACGCTTCGCCCTGACGCAGCCCGAGTGCCAGCGCCACGACGTACAGCGCGCCCAGGCGATCAGCCCGCGCCGCTTCCACCAGCACGCGCGCCATATCGGCATCGAGCACCGCCCGCACGCTGCGCTCGACGCGCGGCCCATCGACCAGCGCCGCCACGTTCCGACTGACGAGCCCCCACCGGAGCGCCTGTTCAAGCGCCGTCCGCAGCACCCCCCTCATGTACTGGACCGTCTTGGGTGCCACGCCCGCTCCGAGCTTCCGGTTCATGAGCGCCTGTACGTGCTGTGGCGTCAGCTTGTCGAGCGCCACGTTCCCAAGCTCGGGCACGATGTGCACCCGGACGAGCACTTCGTACCCCTTGTACGTCCACGGCCGGACGGACGGCTGCACCGTGTCCCGCAGCCATGCGGTCAGGTACTGCTTCAGCGTGTGGCGCGGCCCGACCACGAGTGTGCCCTGACGCTGCGCCCTCAACGCGTCTGCCAGCTTGTCGCGCGCCTCCTGTCGCGTCTTGCCGTAAACATACTTCCGCTTGCCGCCGCCGACGCTCACGTAGCCGCGCCACAGGCCCCGGTTCGTCCAGAAGTGAATGGACCCCTCGTTGTTCTCCCTGCGACCCCTCAGAGCGGCCACGCGCCTACCTCAGCCCGCCGTCGAGCACTCGCGGTTCGAACTCCGCGTACTCCCGTTCAACTCGGCTCAGCCACTCCTCGAACGCCTTGCGCGGCACCCGCACCGCGCGGCCCATCCGAAGCGACGGCAGCTCGCCGCACTCGATCATGCGGTACACCTTCGACCGACTCAGCCCCAGCCGCACCGACACCTCGGACGGCCGCAGCAGCAATGACTCCATCACGTACGCATCACCTCCCTGTACCAGCCCTCGGCCGTGGCCCCGGTCCCGGTCATGTGCCGCCGCATCGCCCACGCGAGCTGCGCCCGTGCGACGTTGACCTCGACCGCGCTCGGCCGGTACTCCGCGCTCACCGTTCCGGCACCATCGGCCAGGTACAGCACGAGCGCCGCTTCCGCAGTCGCGCTCAGCCATTCCGGCCCGGTCACGACTCCCAGCTCGGGCACGAAGTCTCCGACCTTTTCGTCCCAGCACATCGCCCGCGCCTGGAGGATCACCCCTTCACCTCCCCGTTTAAACAACGAACTGGGCACCGTCGTCGGGCAGCGGATTCCTCGCCGCCGCCATCCAGCGCGCCATCTCGTCGCGTGCCCACTCGACTTCGCAGCGGCCAGGCCGGAAGTCCTCGTGCACGTCGCTTCCCGCCGCCTCCATTTGAAGCGTCAGCGCAGCGGACGCCGCGCTCGTGTACCGCTCATGCCACACGTCCAGCGGGTCACGAATGTCCGTCTCCCGAACGCGAACCTGCACCGCCATGACTACCTCCCGTGTACCCCCACCGGGCAACCACTCTTCGGACTTGGAGGGTGCTGTGTTACGCGTCCCGCACCCTCCGGGCGGTGTCTCGTGCACGCGCCCGCGACCCCTTTCCGCTGCACTTGTAGGGCACTGTGTTACGCATCCGTGCCCTACGGCTCCACCGGTCAAGACGAGCGCAGACCGTGAGTCCCGCCGCCCGTCCCGGTCCATCCCGTCAACCGGGCAACCGACCTCGAACGGCCGCAGAGTCGGCTGTTCGTCCACGGGATCAGACGGGACGTTCAGGACGGACCCATCCGACGCGAGGCGAACGTGAGCGAGAACGACCTTCGGCCGCTCGCTCGGCTGGACCACCTGACGACTCAGCGGCCCGGGATCGCAGCCACCAGCGCCACCGCTCGGCACCGGGACGGACGGCGAGCCGTCGCTGTTCCCCATCCGCATCGTCTCCTGGTGCGCTGTGGTCCTCTGCATCGCTGTGCTCAGCTTAGCACAGTTCGCTCTGTTTGTCCAGAGATCGAGCCGGTTCGCGAAGATTGGCGCACAGTTGCGGCTGCGCTGCTACACTCTGTGTTACTATGCTATGGGTAGTGTCATGAACCTTGGCCCAATGGACGAATTGGCAAAGGAGTTCGGCATCCATCGAACGACGCTGCTGCGGCTCGCCAAGCGTCACAATCTGACGACCTACAAGCGCGCTGGCGACCGCCGCACCTGGATCGACCGGGACGCGTTGACGCCGCTCCTGGGCTTCCAGCCCAGGGTTCAGCCCACGACCCACGTCGGAGAAGAGATCACGAGCACCACGGACAGCAACTCACCAGGAGAGCCGAGGAAGAAGCTGCCCGTTGCAGCCTGCTACAACGCTCGAATGGGCGGGACCATCCGGCAACATCGAGCCAGGCGAGACCCCTGAGCAGACCGCCGTTCGCGAGGTGCTCGAAGAGGTGGGGATGACGATCGAAGTGGAGCAGCGCTTGGGCGAGCGCGACCACCCCGCGACGGGCCGCCACCTCATCTACCTCGCGTGCCGTGTCGTGGCTGGCGACCCGGTACTGATCGACCACGAGGAGATCGCTGCCATCGAGTGGGCAGACCTCGACACCGTGAAGGAGCGGTGGTCCACGCTGACGGGCGGCATCTTCCCGCCCGTGCTGGAGTACCTAGAACGGACGATGGCGCCCACCGAGACACGGGCAGACCAGCGGTAGACGACTCGCCTTACTCGTCCCCCCGCAAGCGGACATGCTGTGAGATCGATGCCCCACCGTCAAGGCCAAGCGGCTTCGCCGTCGCCACGGCGAGCCTTGACAGCGCGCCACCGACCTCACGGTGACCAGTGACCGGGGGGACGGCCATATCCCTCCGGGTCGAACATGCGTACGTCTTGGCCACCGACCAGCACGTTTAAACGCTGCTATACGGCAGCCCTGGCTTTCCATGTACCCCCGCGCGTACCCCGAACAGCGTGGACACAGCGGCACGCAGTCCACTCCAGCGACAGCGCGCGAACTCGTCGCCGCTCGTTCCGATCGGCAGACCGCCAGTGCTGTTAACCGCAAGGTTCACGGTTCGAATCCGTGCTCCGGAGCCAGATTTTGAACTCGAGTCGGCGGGTTCCTCATGCTCTGAATCGGCCCGGTCGGGCAGCGGGATCACAGCGAGATCACGGATTCTGTCCACCAGCGCGGAGGTCCCGGTGATCCTTCACGAAGCCCGGGAACGCGCGCAGCTCCTCGACTGTCCAGCGTCGGCGGTGGCGACGGGAGACGAGTTTGGACGAATCGAGTCGTGGTGGACTTTCGCAGTTCCCTCTGATCGGCCCGGTCACGGAGTGAATGGTGGACGATCTCACCTGTGCCAGATCTCGGTTGGTTTCGATCTTGTCCCGTCGAGCCATGCCCGCCACCAGGCCGCCAGGCTCCGGGCGTCGACCTTCCAGGCCCGATCTGGAGCAACTGTCTCCACATCGGCCTCGTAGAGGAGCACCGTTCCGTCCTGGCTCATGCAATCGACCGCGGCCTCGGCGAAGCCGCCCCAGTTCAGCATGGGCACGACACCTGCCGGCCACGGCTGGTAGGGCATGGCGGGATGGGACCGCCGGTTCTCGTGGTACATGCTCACCATTCGGTCGAGCGGATGCAGGATCGCGACGTTGTATTCAGGAATGTCGATTTCGGTACCTGGACCGAACCCGCCGTCAGCGACGGAAGTGTAGAGCGCGGCCAGCAGCCGTGGCAGGCCGAACCCGAGAATCCGCTCGGCGCGGCCCAGTTGCTCGAGTGTCACCACGTCGGGCAGGGGGCCCTGGGCCCTGGCCTTGCTGGCGATTCGGGATACCAGGTCGTCGACGTGATCCATGCTGCCCCACAGTAGCTTTTCCCGGTCCCCGGCCCGAAAACGCTGGCCGTCGATCTGCGCCCTGCTCGCCTCAGGGGGCCAACCACCCGCGAGGACGCCGGCCGCCGCCGTCGCGACGGCGGCGACGATGAGCAGAAGGACCGCGAGCATCGCCAGCGCCGCTTGTACCACGTTGGCCATGGACGGCCGGGTCGGCGGGCCGGCCGACCGGGACCGAAGCCGCGGCGACGCGGCGACATGATTCCGTGAACACCATGCGAGATCGGGCGCTCGGGATGCTGAGGTCAGCCCGGACGCCGGAGGCGGTGGAGGCTGCCGTCGGCCTGCTGTCCCCGGGCGAACCGGAGCTGCGGGCCACCGCGCTCGCCCACTACGAGCGGCTGGCCGCCGAGCCCACACGCCGCGACCCCGGCGCTCACGTTCGGGCCGCGCTCCTGCGTGCGCTCCAGACAGTCGCTCTGCCCGAGGACGTCGGGATGCTCGAAGGCGCGACCGCTGTGCACGAATACCTGCCGCCCGGCCCGCAAGAGGTTGCCGGCGGGCTGCGCGGCGCCGCACTGGTTACGCTGGCCCAGCTCGACGAGCGGCTGGCCGGGTTCCACGCGGCCCGGCTCATCGCCGATCCCGACCCGCTGACTCCGTCGATGTCCGGCGAACCGGCCCTCACCGCCGTGCGTGTGCTGGCCGCTCAGGATCAGCTCGCGGCCCTCTACGGCTGGCTCGCCAGCGCCGGCCCGAAGGCGCCTGAGCCTGTGGCGGAGGCGCTGCGCGCGATGAGTGTCGCGCCCACCAGCATCGTCCTGGATCTGGTTGGACGGATGGGCGGCAGCCGGGACGAGGTGGTGCTCCTTGGGCTGTTCGACCTGCTGCTGGCCGCCCCGGAGGCCGAGCGGTTCGAGGGCTTCGTGCTCGAGTTCCTGCGCGACACCGAGCTGAAAGACCTGTTCGGCGCGATCGCGGCCACGATCATCGCCGGTCGCCGCGAACGGCTGATCCAGGGCCTTCGCGAGGTCCGCAGCGCCCTCGCCCCCGAGAAAGCTCGGGTGCTCGACGAGCTCCTGGCGTGACTCCGCCCGGGCGGGCCTGCCGCCCCCGAGCGCAGCGCACGATCACGGCGATGCCCGGGCAGCCACCTTTGACAGCAGCTGGTCGAGACGCGGCGCCTTGCTGTTCTTCGGCTCGATTGCTCCGCTGGCTCACCCCATTCCTCCGCCCGGCGCGAACCGCAGCCGACCCTTGAACCGCTCCGCGAGCAGCGCAGTCAGGTCAAGGGCCGACGGGGGACGGCGCCCGGAACGGGCTGAGGATTCCCGAGCCCAAGCGGTCGTGTACGGCCGGCTCCCTCGACGGCCGACCGACGCCGCCTTCGCCCGTCACTCCGGCAGCGTCGGCACGCCCGCCTGCCGCGACACCCGGGCCAGGAGGTCGGTCAGCAGGGCCCGTTCGGCCGGCTCCAGCGAGGCGCACAGCTCCTCGTCCAGCTCCGCCGCCACGCGGTCCGCCTCGGCCAGCAGCTCGCGGCCGCGCGCCGTCAGCGCCAGCACGTTGTGCCGGCGGTCCACGTCGCCCCGCGTCCGGCGCACCGCCCCGGCGCGCTCCAGGCCGTCCAGGATGGGCACGATGCCGCTTGGCGCCTGCTGGAGGATCCGGCCCAGGTCCTGCTGGGAGGCGATCTCGCGGGAGGCCAGGACGGCCAGCACCTTGAAGTCCTGCGGCCGCAGGCCCAGCACGAGCAGGCGCTCGGCGAACCGGTCCATCACCACGGAGCCCAGCCGGTGGACCTGGACCGTGAACCGCCGCTCGAGGGGCATGCCTGCATCCTACGGCCGGAGTATGATTCTGTTCGTGAAGCGTTATAACAATGAATCGTTCAGCGATTTCATGACCTTCGCGGACCTGGAGCTGGTCCCGGTCACCGACCTCGTGTTGCCGCTGCCGGGGTCCCTGTCCGAGCGCTTCCCCACGGTCTCCGCGACGGAGTGGGCGCTGTACCGCCGGCTCTATCCGGACATGTTCCTGGGCGACCAGATGCGCACCAGGCTCGGCACGCTGGTCGTCCGGGGCCGGGACGGCATCCTCCTGATCGACACCGGCATCGGCCCCGGGAACGTCGGCCTGGCCCGCCAGTTCGGCATGTCGGGTTCCCTGCCCGCGAAACTGGAGGAGGCGGGCATCGCGCCGGAGTCGATCGACACCGTCTACCTGACGCACCTGCACCAGGACCACGTCGGCTGGAACGTGCGCCCCGACGCGGCCCCGCCGGCGCCGATGTTCCCGAACGCCCGCTACCTGACGCACGAGGCGGAGTGGCGGCACTGGTCGGCGTTCGCGCAGGCGCAGCCCGAGCAGGCGGAGGTCCTCCGGGCCAACGTGCTGCCGCTGTCCGGGCTCGGTGTCCTCGACCTGGTCACGGGGGGCGCCACGGTCGCGCCGGGCGTCACCGTGCTGGAGACGTTCGGCCACTCGCCCGGCCACACCAGCCTCGTCATCGAGGCTGGCGGGCAGCGCCTCGTCGTGCTGGGCGACGCGTTCGTCCACCCGCTCCAGCTCGCCGAGCCCGGCCACGCCATGGCGCTCGACGGCGACGCGGAGCAGGCGACCGCCACGCGCCGGCGGCTGCTCGACCTCCTGACGGCCGAGGACGTCGTGGTAGTCGGCTACCACTTCCCGGAGCCCGGCCTCGGCCGCGTCGTGGAGGAGGACGGCCGGCTGGTGTGGCGGCCGCTGGCGCTGGCCGGCTCGGCGGCAGGCTGAGGGTCAGGCTCCCGGCGGTTCCACGTACAGCCCAGCGCCGACCCACGCCGGGCTGTCGTGGACGGTCACGTCGTCGGCGAGTCGCCAGGCCTTGGCGAGCGGGGCCAGCGGCCGGCCGAACAGCGCCCCTGAACGCGTCATTGGACGCGACCGCCGGGGCTCGAGCCGGTCCGACGGCCTGAAGGTCGTTGGTGGGTCCTCCGATCGGGATCAGCGACCGAGCCGCTCCCGGCTGCTGACGTCTGCGGGATGGCCTGCTCCGAGCACTGCCTCCCCGATGCTCAACGCGCGCTCGCGCGTCCCCAAGGTAGGATAGGCGCGGCGCCGCTCCGCGCCCAGCCTCTCGGTTCCTCCCGGCAGGACCGCGCCCGAGGCCAAGGACAGGTGACGACCTCCCGGAGGCTCTGACAGCATCTCGTCGGCCGCACGGCCGTCGCCGGGGACGGTCCAACCGTGCGGTTCGAGGAGGTGTTGCAGTGCCACGGCGGAGGAACTTCAAGAGGCTCGTGCGCGCGAGCATGCGCCCCGGAGAGCGGTACACCGCCGCTCGGGCGAGGGTTCTCCGCGAGGGCTTGCGGCCTTCCTCACGCCGAGGAGGAAGTGGAGACATGTACCCGTTCGAGAGGTTCACCGACGGCGCCAGGCGGGCGCTGGCCCGCGCGCAGGACGAAGCCGGCGCGGCGAACCAGCCGTACATCGGCACCGAGCACCTCGCGCTCGCGCTCGCTCGCGACGATGGCGCCGCGGGCCACCTGCTGCGAGACCTGGGTGTCACCTACGAAGGCATGACGGCGCAGATCGCAACGGTCCTCGACAGCGTCGAAATGCCTCGGGCACCGCGGATCATCCCGACTTCGAGGATGAAGCGGGTCACCGAGCTCGCCTTCCAGGAAGCGACGAGCGCCGGCGCCGAGCAGGTTGGCACCGAACACATGTTGGTGGCTCTCCTGGTCGAGGCGGAGGGTGTTGCCGCGCGGGTGCTGGACGAGCTGGGAGCTACGCTGCCGAGGGTCAGACGCGCCATTCGGGCGAGCCTGGAGGAGCGCGCGGCTGAGCGGGGTGGGATCGTCGACGCCGTCACCATCGCGCAGGGGACCGGGAGCGCGCCCGTGCCGGGCGCCCCGGCCGGGACGTCGAGCTCGCTCGGTATGGCCCT
>VBJR01000201.1 GCA_005880175.1 Chloroflexota bacterium | reverse complement strand
CTGAGCAGGAGCACGGTGCCGATGTCCGAGAGCAGCGAGAGCAGCCCGCTGCCGACCTGCAGGACCGTCAGCGTGACCTGGCTGGCCTGGCCGAGCACCCCGGCGACCAGCTGGTTCAGGACGCCGGAGTCGATGTGGATGTCCACGAGCAGCTCCGAGACGTTGGTCCGCACCGTGGTCTCGTAACCGGGCAGGCCCGCGACGACCGAGCCGGCCTGGCCGGCGATCGGCCGCGTCAGCAGCACCAGGATGCCAAGGGTGACGGCGATCAGGACGACGTAGACGGCGGCGACGGACAGGCCGTACGGCACCCCCCGCTCGTGGACCCAGTCGACCTCGGCCCGGAGCCCCTCGCCGAGCACGACGGCGGTGAGGACCAGCAGCACGACGTGGAGGAGCTGCCACGCCAGCACCGCCGCCGCGACGACGGCCATCAGGGCGACGCCGGCGAGGAAGAGGGTGCGGACGCTGACAGGCTCCAGGGCGAGGCGCCGGACCGGTCGCTCGGGCGGCGGCCGCGGCGGTGGTGGTGGTGGTGCGTCCGTCACCGGCGGCGGGGCCTGGTCGGCCGCCGCGGGAGCCGGTCCCGGCGAGCTGGTCACGCGCTGAGTATCACACTGGTGACCCATGGACGACCTGGGGCGCCTCGCGCTGGACCTTGTGAACATCCCCTCGGTCAGCCGGCAGGAGCAGCGCGTCACCGCCTGGATCGGGGAGCGGGTGGCGGGCCTGCCGCACCTGCGCGTCGTGCACCGCCAGGACGACGCGATCGTGTTCGGGCCGCCCGGCCGGCCCGACGTGGTCCTCGCGGGACACTCCGACACCGTGCCCGAGCAGGGCAACCTGCCCGGGCGGCTGGAGGACGGCCACGTGCACGGGCTGGGCGCCGCCGACATGAAGGGCTCGCTCGCGGTCATGCTGGCGCTGGCCGCCGAGCTGGACCGGCTGGCGGCCCCCCTCCGGCCGCTGTTCGTCGTGTTCGGGCGCGAGGAGCTGCCCATCGACGAGAGCGTGCTGGCGGGCCTGCTCACCACCTGCCCCGCGATCCTGGAGGCGCGCCTGGCGGTGATGATGGAACCCACCGCGAACCGGCTGCAGCTCGGCTGCCTGGGCAACGTCAAGGCGTCGCTCGAGTTCCGAGGCGTCGCGGCGCACGCCTGCGCCCGCTGGCCGACGCCGAGCCGCAGGAGGTCGTGGTGGGCGGGCTGCCCTTCCGCGAGGTGGTCAGCGTGACCCAGATCGCCGGCGGCGTGGCCAGCAACGTGGTCCCCGACCGGGTGGTCTGCGGCCTGAACTTCCGCTACGCGGGCCACAGGACGCCGGCCGCCGCCGAGGAGCGGCTGCGCGAGCTGGTCGGGTCGGCCGGCGAGCTGACCGTGCTCAGCAACGCGGCGTCGGCCCCGGTCGCGGTGGACAACCCGCTGCTCAGGCGGCTGCGCGCCGCGGGCGACCTGGCGGTCGAGCCCAAGCAGGCGTGGACGCCCGTCGCCGAGTTCGCCGCCCGCGGCCTCGACGCCGTCAACCTCGGGCCCGGTGACCCCCAGTTCGCGCACCGGCGGGACGAGCGGGTCGGCGTCCAGGCGATGTCCGATACCCTGTCCGTCCTGCGCCGCTTCCTCAGCGGTTGAACGTGGAGGCTGTTGCCATGAGTCCGAGCACCGAGGAGCTGCGCGCCCGCGTCGACCGGGCGTTCGCGTCCGGCCAGATGGACGAGGAGGCGGTCGAGGAGGCGGTCCAGCGCCTGGACCGCGGCGAGGTGCGCAGCGCCGAGCCCGGCCCCGACGGCTGGGTCGTCAACGAGTGGGTGAAGAAGGCGATCCTGCTCTACTTCCGCCTGCGGGGCACCGAGACGATCGAGGTGGGCCCGTTCGAGTACCGCGACAAGATCCCGCTCAAGCACGACCTGGCGTCCAGCGGCGTCCGGGTGGTGCCGCCCGCGGTCGCCCGCTACGGCGCGTTCCTCGCCGAGGACGTGATCATGATGCCCAGCTACGTCAACATCGGCGCCTGGGTCGGGCCCGGGACGATGGTGGACACCTGGGCCACCGTCGGCTCCTGCGCGCAGATCGGGGCGCGGGTGCACCTGTCGGGCGGCGTCGGCATCGGCGGCGTGCTGGAGCCCGTGCAGGCGCGGCCGGTGATCGTGGAGGACGACTGCTTCATCGCCTCGCGCTGCATCGTCACCGAGGGCGTGATCGTCGGCGAGCGGGCGGTGCTGGGGGCCAACGTGGTCCTGACCGGCTCGACCCCGGTCATCGACGTGACCGGGCCCGACCCGGTCGAGCACCGCGGCGTGGTGCCCGCGGGCGCGGTCGTGGTGCCGGGCTCGCGGACGAAGCGGTTCCCCGCCGGCGAGTTCCAGGTCACGACCGGCCTGATCGTGGGCTGGCGCAACGAGGGCACCGATCGCAAGCTCACGCTGAACGACGCGCTCCGCGAGCACGGCATCGCCACGTAGACGCGGCGGCGGGCTCGGCTCGCGGAGCGCGCCGAGCGCTCAGTAGCTCCGGATCAGGCCCCGCACCGTCCCGACCATCGCGGCCTGCTCGGGCTCGATCGGTGCGTACGCCGGGTTCTCCGCGATCAGCCGCACGCGGCCGGAGGAGCGGTCGAGCCGTTTGACCGTCGCCTCGTCCTCGACCAGGGCGACGACGATCGTGCCGTCCGGCGCGTCCTGCTGAGGCCGCACGATCACGAGGTCGCCGTCGTAGATGCCGGCGTTGATCATCGAGTCGCCCCTGACGCGGAGCGCGAACCAGCCCTCCTCGGCCAGGTCGGGCGACAGCATCAGGTGGTCCTCGATGTTCTGCTCGGCGAGGATCGGCACGCCGGCCGCGACGTTGCCGACCACCGGGATCGGGACCGCGCTGCGGCGGAGCTCGACGCTCTGGACGTCCTCGACGAGCTGCACGGTCCGCGACTTGCTCGGGTCGCGCTTGATCAGCCCGCGGCGCTCCAGCTGGTTCAGGTGGTTGTGCACGGTGGAGCTGGAGGAGAGCCCGACGGCCTCCCCGATCTCCCGCACGCTCGGTGGGTAGGCGCGCTCCCTCGTGACCTGGCGGATGTACTCGAGGATGCGAGCCTGCCGCTCACTCAGCTCTTGGTTCAAGTCCTGCTACCTCGTTTGCTGCTGTGGTGTGCTTCGGCGGATCCGAGGCGCCGCCCATGCTAGCAGGGAATCGAACAAAAGGCAAACTGATGTTCGGCGAACGCTTGACCCCGGAACGGTTGTTCGTCTAGTATGTGCGCGAACGGATGTACGCCATCCACTTGCGTCAGGAACGGGCCGGGCGCTGGCACCTCCGGGACACGCCGCTGTGGCGGTTCCGGTGGGCGGTCCTCGCCGGAGCCGCGGCGGCACTGCTCGGCGCCGGGTACGCCAGGGAGGCGGCCGGGTCGCCGCTGGCGGGCGGCCCGGTCCCGGTGGCCGCGGACACCGTGACCGTCGCGCCCGGCGAGACCCTGTGGGACATCGCCAGCAGCCGGTACCCGGGCGCGGACCCCCGCCAGAAAGTGTTCGAGATCGAGCAGCTCAACGGCCTGAGCGGGCCGGGGATCGAGGCGGGACAGCACCTCCGGCTGCCGGCCCGCTGACCGGGGGACGCTACGCTGATCGGCGGTGAACGTCGAGCTCGTCACGCGCCGCGGCTGCCACCTCTGTGAGGACGCGCTCGGGCTGCTGCGCGAGCTCGGCCTGGAGCCCCGCCAGCGCGACGTGGACGGGGACCCGGAGCTGTTCCGGCTGTACGACTTCCGGGTCCCGGTGGTGCTCGTGGACGGGTGCGTGGTGGGGGAGGGCAGGCTCGACCGCCAGGCGCTGGGCCGAGCGCTGCGGCGCTGACCGCCCCCGGCCTGGCGGCCACCGCCGCCGTGGACACGCCCAAGGCGATCCTGGAGCTCGGCTCGATCGTGCTCCTGGCCGCCGGCCTGGCCTGGGCGGCGCGCCGGATCGGGCTGCCCTCGCTGGTCGGGTTCCTGGCCGCGGGCCTGATCGTCTCGCCGCTGACGCACGGCCTCGCCGTCAGCCACAGCCAGCTCGAGCTGGTCGCCGACCTGGGCGTCCTGCTGCTGCTGTTCGAGTCCGGCATGGAGATCGACCTGCGCCGCCTCCGCCACAGCGGCGTCCGCGCGATCGCGCCGCTGCAGGTGCTGGTGACCACCGGCCTGGTGGGACTCACCGGGGCGCTGCTCGGCCTGCCGCCGGCCGGCGCCGTGCTGCTGGGTGCCAGTGTCGGGCTGTCCTCGACCGTCGTCGTGGCGCACATCGTCAACAGCCGGCGCCGGACCACCAACGCGGCGACCGAGCGGGCGCTGGAGGACTGGGCCGGGATCCAGGACCTGACCGGGGTCGTGCTGACCGAGGTCGCGCTGGTCGTGGTCGGCTTCGAGGGCGAGCCCGGCCCGCTCGTGGTGGGCCGGCTGGCGCTGTTCGGGCTGGTCGCCGTCGGGGCCGCCTGGCTGCTGCCGCACGTCCTGCGCGCGTTCCGCGCCCACCCCGACCTGCTCCTGCTGCTCTCGGTCGGCAGCTCGCTGTCGCTCGCCGGCCTGGGCGCGGTCGTGTTCCGGCTGCCCCTGCCGCTGGCCGCGCTCGTGGGCGGCGCCGCCACCGGCGAGAGCCCCGAGATGGAGACGGTCCGCGAGCACGTGCGCCCGTTCCGCGAGCTGTTCGCGGTGCTCTTCTTCGTGGCGCTGCCGACCCTGATCGAGCCCGGCGAGCTGGGCGGCGCCCTGGGCTGGCTGGCGTTCCTCGCGGCGGCCCTGGTCCTGGGCAAGGTGGGGGTCGTGGCCGGCCTGGCGCGGGCGTTCCCGCTGCCCGGCGTGCGGCCGGCTCAGCTGGCGCTCGGGCTCGGCCAGCTGGGCGAGTTCAGCTTCGCGATCGCGGTCATCGCGACCGACCACGGCGCGCTGCCGGCGTCCGTGTTCGACGCCCTGCTCGTGGTGCTGGTCGCCAGCCTCGCGCTCAGCGCCGTGCTCGCCCGCTTCGGCGCCCCGGCACCGGCCCGCTGACGCCGGGGTTCAGTCGCCCGCCCGCGCCCGCACCGGGGGGAGCGTGGACCACGGGAAGTCGATCCAGCGGTCCGTCCGCCGCCACACGTACTCGCACTTCACGGCCGACCGGGGCTTCTCGTAGAGCACGGCGCAGCGGACGTCGGCGACGTGCGACGCGCAGAAGTCCATGACGAGCCGCAGTGTGGCGCCCGTGTCCGCGACGTCGTCGGCGACCAGCACGGTGGCGCCCGCGATGTCCACCACGTTCAGCAGCGGCGGCAGCATGACCGGGAACTCCAGCCGCTGGTCCACCCCGGTGTAGAACTCGACGTTCACCGTGAACAGGTTCTTGACGCTCAGCGCGTACGCGATCGTCGCCGCCGGCAGCAGCCCGCCGCGCGCGACGCCGAGGACGATCGTCGGCCGGTAGCCGCTGTCGGCGACCTGCTGCGCCAGCTCCCGGCTGGCCTCGCCGAAGACCTCCCAGCCCAGGATCTCGCGGTCGTCCTCAGCCAACACCGGTGCCCATGCCGCCGACAGCTTACCCGCGGACCTGGACCTGGACGGTGGCGCACCGGGAGGTGGGGTACACGCAGGCCGCGATCACTGCGGGGCCGATCCGCGCGGAGGTCGGGATCCGGACGGGGCTGTTGAAGCTCCCCGTACCGTCGGGCGAGGCCGGCCCGAACAGGACCTGCCCGCTCTGCTGCACCCAGTAGATCTGGTACTGCCGGGACGCGTCGAAGCCGCGGCCCCCGACCATGACGTTCTGCTCGCCGGCCACCGGGTTCGCGTCCGACACCGTCACGGACAGGCCGGGCGCCGTGGGCGTGGCCGTGGGCGCCGGCGTCCGCGTGGGCGTGGGCGTCGGCCGCACCGTCGCCACCGGCACCGGCACGGCCGGGGTGGTCCTGGCTGCCGGCGTGGCCGTCGCCGTCGGGCTCGGGCTGGGCACGTCCGTCGGCGCCGGCGTCGGCGGGACGCTGGCCAGGACCACGGGCCGGGACGTCGGCGGGGTCCGGTTGGCCGTGGTCGTGGGGATGCCCGGACGCTCGCCGGACAGGATCACCGCGCCCAGGACGACCAGGAGCAGCAGGCCGGCCACGGCCGCCAGCCAGGTCCGGGCCGGGATGCCCGCCAGCCGGCCGCCGGCCGCGGAGGCCTCCACGGGGGCGGCCGGGACCGCGGCCGGCGGGGGCGGGGGGGCGGGGGCGGGGCCACCGGCCAGCGCCGTCTCCAGGCCTTCGACCAGCTCGCCGCACGTGGCCGGTCGCGCCGCCGGGTCCCGGTCCAGCCCGCGCTCGAGCGCCGCCGCGGCCGCCCGCGCCAGCCCGCCGCCGGGCGGCACGCGACCGGTCAGCAGCTGCCAGGCGATGACCGCGAACGCGTACACGTCGGCGGGCGGCCCGACCGTGCCGGCCGGGAACCGCTCCGGCGCCACGTGCGCGGAGCTGCCGTGGCGCAGGCCCGTGCCGCCGGGGAGCGGCGTGGCCCCGGCCAGCCGGGTCAGCCCGAAGTGGGCGACGAGCGCGGTGCCGTCCGCGGTGACGAGCACGGCCGCCGGCTCCAGGTCGCCATGGACGATCCCGAAGCGGTGGGCGTGGTCCACGGCGGCCGCGATCTCACGGAGCAGGCGCTGCGCGGTGGCGCGGTCGGGCAGCCACGCCCCGGCCAGCTTGTCGGCCAGGGACTCGGCGTCGGGCAGCGGCGTGACCACCGAGGGGACGCCGTCGCTGTCGCCCCAGGCCTCGACCGCCAGGATGTTGCGGTGCCGGAGCGCGGCGATCGCGGGCAGCGCCTCGCCGAACGCCCGGGCTCCGGCCGGATCCTCGGCCAGGCGCTGCAGCAGCCGCACCTCCACCACGCGCCCCGAGGACACGTGCTGGGCGCGGCGGACGCTGCCCAGAGCGGTGGTCGCCACTCGCTCCAGCAGGCGGTACTCGTTGGCCCCGGCGACGACCGCTGGTCGCATCAACGGGGAGTATTGTGCCCGAGCGTCTCCCCGGGCCGCCGAGGCCCCGTCTTCCCTCGGAGCCGGCGACGCGGCATACTGTCCGCGATGATCGAGGAGAGGACGACGGGGCTGCCGGAGCTGGCCCCGGAGATCAAGGAGGCGGCCCGGCAGGCCGGCAAGGGCGCGTGGCGCCTCGGGCCGGACGGCGAGCTGACCGGCGAGTACGTCGCCAACCCCAACTACGTCGCCGGCCGGCGCAGCCGCTGCCCCTTCGGCCACTGAGCTGACGGGCGGGCGCGGGCCGGCTCACCGGGTGAGCGCCGGCAGCGGCCGCGCGGCCCCGACCCGGATCGCCAGGCCCGCCGCCAGCGCGGCGAGCGCCGCGAACGCGCCCATCCCGCCGGGCCACTGCAGGTCCGCCCCACCCAGGCCATCGCGAGGCCGCCGGTGGCCTGCCCGGGGAAGCTGACCAGGAAGTAGTCCTCGCCGAGGCCGAACGGCAGGCCGAGCACGACGCCGGAGCCGACGGCGCCGTACAGCGACCACGAGAGCTGGATACCGCGCAGGCGCGCGTTCCGGACGAGGAACCGGAGGTGTGTATCATGAAGTCGAAGCGCTTCGACGGCCGCGGTCACCCGGATCATCTTTTCGGGGAGGAGAGAGACCGATGGGCAGGAGAGCACGTCTCCTCGTGCCCGCACTGGCGCTCGCGCTGGTGCTGGGCTTCGGCGCGAGCAGCGCGTACGCCGTGGTCTGGTCGTCCACCGACAAGTTCGGGAGCTGGTCGAGCGGCGGCTACACGCTGTTCAACGACGTGTGGGGGAGCGGCGCCGGGCCGCAGACGATCTGGGCCAACTCGCCCACGAACTGGGGCGTGTGGGCCAACCATCCGAACACCGGCGGCGTGAAGTCGTACCCCAACATCTCGAAGACGGCGGGACCGGCGCTGAGCTCGCTGCACAGCGTGACCAGCAGCTTCAACGTCAGCGTGCCGTCGACGGGCGCGTACGAGACCGCGTACGACATCTGGTGCGCCAACAACGCGTTCGAGATCATGCTCTGGGTGAACAAGACCGGCGCCGTCGGGCCGCTGGGCACCCGGCAGACGAGCGCCACCGTCGGCGGCCACACGTGGGATGTCTACAGCGGTTCCAACGGGTCGAACAAGGTCTTCTCGTTCGTCCGGCAGGGCAACATCTCGTCCGGCTCGGTGGACATCCTGGCGGTCCTGCGCTGGATCGAGGCGAAGGGCTGGTTCGGCAACGTGACCCTGGGCCAGGTCCAGTTCGGCTTCGAGATCACGTCGTCCAGCGGCGGGCTGAACTTCGTCACCAACAGCTACTCGGCGTCCGTGAGCTAGATCCCAACTCCTTTTCGAACCGTGACTTCGCGCGCCGTGCGCGAAGTCACGGGACCCGCTCCCGCCGAGCCTCGGGGCCGCGGTACCGCCAGCGGCCCTCGTAGTGGCTCGGGCTGGGCGGGGCGCCGGGCAGTGGCTCCGGTCGCGGCGTCCGGAGGCCGTCGAGCGCGATCGCGAGCAGACGGGCCTGGACCGCGTCTTCCGCGGCGCCCTCGCCGCCGGCCGGGCGGCGGCTGAACAGCTCGACCAGCCAGGCCACGTCCAGCGTCGTGACGTCCGGTCGCAGGCCGCGCTCGCGCCGGGCCCTGGCCACGACCGCCTCCAGGAGCTCGCGCCCGCGCCGGCTGGCCCGCCACATGGCCGGCGTGGTCTCGATCGTCCCTGCCAGCGGCGCCAGCGCGCCGGCGCCGAACGCCACGCACGCGCGCACGTAACCGGCGAGGCCGTCCCACGCGTCCTCGGCCGCGACCGCCGCCTCGGCCGCCTCGATCGCCTGCTCCATCGCGAGCAGGCACAGGCGCTGGAGCAGCTCGGACTTGCTCCCGTACCGGCGATAGAGGCTGCCCATCCCGACGCCGGCGCGCTTCGCCACGGCGGAGACCGGCGCGTCGAAGCCCTGCGTCGCGAACACCTGGCGAGCGGCGTCGAGCACGAGTCGGTCGTTGCGCGCCGCCTCGGCCTGCCGGCCCCTCACACGGCCAAGTGTAGGAGGGAATATCGGAGCGATTTGCTCCGATAAAGGAGGGCATGCGAGCGATCGTCATGAGCGAGTTCGGGCCGCCCGCCGTCCTGGTCCCGGCCGAGGTCCCGGACCCGGTGGCCGGCCCCGGCCAGGTGGTGGTCGCGGTCGAGTACGCGGGCGTCACGTTCATCGAGACGCAGGTGCGGGCCGGCCGGGCGCCGAACCCGGCCCTGGCGCCCCGGCTGCCGGTCGTCCCGGGCAACGGCGCCGGCGGCGTGGTGGTGTCGGTGGGGGAGGGCGCGGACCCGGCCCTGGCCGGCGCCCGGGTGGTCACCACGACCGGCGGGTCGGGCGGGTACGCGGAGCGGGTGGCGGTGCCGGCGGCAGGCCTGGTCGCCGTGCCCGACGGCCTGGGCCTGCCGGAGGCGGTGGCGCTGCTGGCCGACGGGCGGACCGCGCTGGCGCTGCTGCGGGCGGCCGCCCCGCGGACCGGCGAGACCGTGCTGGTGGAGGCGGCGGCCGGCGGCCTGGGCAGCCTGCTGGTGCAGCTCGCGGCGGCGGCGGGGGCGCGCGCGATCGCGGCGGCGGGAAGCCCGCGCAAGCTGGCGCTGGCCGCGGAGCTGGGCGCCGCGCGGGGGGTGGACTACGGCCGGCCGGACTGGGCGGACCGCCTGGGCGAGGCGGTGGACGTGGTGTTCGACGGCGTGGGCGGGGCGGTGGGCCGGGCCGCGTTCGGCCTGCTCCGCCGGGGCGGGCGGTTCTGCGCGTTCGGGCTGGCCAGCGGCACGTTCACGGCGATCACCGGCGAGGAGGCGGCCGGGCGTGGGGTCACCGTCGTGCGCGGCCTGCGCCTGGAGCCGGCCGAGATGACCGCGCTCTCGAGCGCGGCCCTCGCGGAGGCGGCGGCGGGCCGACTGCGGCCGGTGATCGGCCAGACGTTCCCGCTGTCGCGGGCGGCGGACGCGCACGCGGCGATCGAGGCCCGGGCGACGCTCGGCAAGACGTTGCTGGTGGTGGGCGCGCGCTAACGGATCCGGGGGTTGGCTATTCTGACGGGCCTGGCCGCCTCCACTCCGACGCACCTTCGCCTTCTCACGCTCAACTGCCTGTGGCGCGGCCGCGCCGCCGCTCGCCTGGCCGCGGTGGCCCGGTGGCTGGAGCGGTCGGACCTCGACGTGGTCTGCCTGCAGGAGGTGATCGTCCGGCGCCGGATCGGGTTGCTCCGGGCGCTGGCGCCGAGCTTCCCGCACGTCGTCCACCGGCCGTTCGGGATCGCGGTGCTGGGCGGGCTGGTCACCCTCTCGCGCTGGCCGGTGGCCGCCCAGCGCTACGCCGTCTTCCGGCGGCTCGGCCGCTGGTCGAACCTGGGCTGGACCGACCGCGTGATCCGCAAGGGCTACCTGGTCAGCGAGCTCGACGTCGGGGGCCGGCGGCTGGTGGTGGTCAACACCCACCTGGCGGCCAACTACGCGGGCAGCTGGACGCGCTCCAACGGCTACGCGGCGCTCCAGGCGGCCGAGCTGGGCCAGCTCGCCGAGGCGGTCGCGGACATCGCGCCGCCGCTGGTCGTCGCGGGCGACCTGAACGTGCCGGCGGGGACGTGGCTGTTCGACGACTTCGTGGGCCGGACCGGGCTGCGCGACAGCTTCGACGGGACGGCTGCTCCGACGTGGCGTCCGGCAGAGCCCGGCTCGGGCGCGATCGACCACGTGCTGGTCCGCGGCTGCGCGGTCGTGTCGGCCGAGCTGTGCTTCCAGGAGCCGGTCGAGCTGGCGGGCGGCCGCCGCGAGCCGGTGTCGGACCACCTGGGCGTCAGGACGGCCCTTCGGATCGACTGAGGGACGTCCGCCTCGGGCGGGTGACGGCCCCTGCCCCTTGCGTACCATTCGCGCAATGTCCCTCGCCCTCGGACTCAGCGCAGCCGCCGTCGAAACCGCCGCCGACCGCCTCCGACCCGTCGTACACCGGACGCCGCTGATGCGCAGCGAGCGGCTCTCCGAGGAGCTGGACACGAGCGTCTGGCTGAAGCGCGAGGACCTGCAGATCGGCCGGTCCTACAAGGTCAGGGGCGCGTACAACCTGATCTCCTCCATGAACGCCGACGAGCGCCGGCGGGGTGTCGTGTGCGCCAGCGCCGGCAACCACGCCCAGGGCGTGGCGCTGAGCTGCTCCGCCCTCGGCATCCACGGCCGGGTGTTCGTGCCCTCGGCCACGCCGCGCCAGAAGCGCGAGCGGATCCAGTCCATCGGCGGCGAGTGGATCGAGCTGGTGGTCGGCGGCGCCACGTACGACGACGCCGGCGCGGCGGCGCTCGCGGCCAGCGAGGCGACCGGAGCGGTGCTGGCCCACCCGTTCGACGACCCGCGCACGATCGCGGGCCAGGGGACGATCTCGATCGAGCTGCAGGAGCAGTGCCCGGAGCCGTTCGACACCGTGGTGGTGCCGGTCGGCGGCGGCGGCCTGATCGCC
>VBJR01000200.1 GCA_005880175.1 Chloroflexota bacterium | reverse complement strand
CTGAAGCATGGCTGTCAGCGCCCCCGTTCGCCAGCCGGCCCGGAGCAAGCCGGCGATGCGCCGGCCGCTGTTCCTGATCGGGATCGGGATGGCCCTCGTGGCGTTCCTCCTGGTCGTGGTCCTCGGCAGCGTCATCGCCAGCCGGGCGACGGCCGGCACGACCCAGGTCAGCGTGGTGGTCGCCTCCCACGACATCGCGCAGCGCCAGGTGATCGGCGCCGCCGACCTGGCGACGACACACCTGCCGGCGACGGCGGTGCCCCCGGGCGCCATCCTCCATACGTCGGACGCGACGGGTCGGGTGGCGCAGGTTCACGTCCTGGCCGGCCAGCCGGTCACCACCAACCTCGTCGCGAAGGCGGGCGCCGGCGCGCCCGCGTACCTGCCCATCCCGGCGGGCTGGGTCGCGTACACGCTGCCGGCGAGCGAGCTGCAGGCGGTGGGCGGCTACATCGCGGCCGGCGACGTCATCGACATCCAGGCGACCGTGACCGAGACCGCGTTCACCCCCTCGGCGGCGAACCCCCGGCAGCTCACCCGGACCGTCTACCCGGGCGTCCGGGTCATCGAGGTCGGCTCGGCCGCCGCCAAGGTCGGACAGGCGCAGGCGGTGGCCACCAGCCTGACGGCGCTGGTCACCCCCTGCGACGCGCCGTACCTCACCTGGCTGATCACGGCCGGCACCCTCCGCTACACGCTGCGCTCGTGGAAGGACTACGGGCCGGCGCCGGAGGGACCTGACCCCTCGTGCCCGGTGGGCAGCACGCCGGGGCCGGTCGGGCCCGCGGAGGTGAACGGGAAGTTCGGGTTCACGAAGGCCTGAGGAGGGCGCGTGTCGATCCCGTTCCGCCACGACGCCGCCGCGCCCGCGGCCGGAGACGCGCGGCCCGCGCGGGCCCCCGACGGGAGACCCCGGCCGAGCCAGATCATCCGGTACCTGGGCGTCCTGGAGCAGGCCGCCGCCCTCTTCGCGCTGCCCGACCACGCGCTCCACCGCCTGGCCCGCCGGGCACGGCCGGTGGAGCTGGCGTCCGGCGCCACGCTGGTCCAGCGCGGGACGACCGGCGACAGCATCTACCTGATCGACCGCGGCGCCTGCCACGTGACGGCCGGCGACGAGGGCGAGGCGCCGGCCCGCCTGGCCGGACTGCGCGAGGGCGACATGTGCGGCGGCTCGGCGCTGCTCGGCGAGCCCAGCCCGGTCGCCGTGGTCGCGGCGACCGACTGCCGCGTGCTGGCGCTCGACCTGACCGCCCTGCGCGCCGTCGTCCCGGCGGACGACCCGGTGGGCGCGGAGCTGCGGCAGCAGGTGGCGAACCGCGAGACGGGCTACCGCGCCCTGGCCGATCGGGCGCGGCGCGATGCCGAGCTGCCCGCCGGCGACGCGCCGATCGTCGCCCTGTACTCGCCCAGGGGAGGCGTCGGGCGCACGACGATCGCCCTCAACCTGGCGGCGCAGCTCGCGCAGGGCCACCCGGGCCAGGTCCTCATGGTGGACCTCGACCTGCCCTACGCGCCGGCGGCGCTGCTCGCGGGACTGGTCCCGACGGACAGCCTGGCCCGGGCCTCCTGGAGCGGGTCGCTGGGGACGTCCACCGAGCTGCGGGACGCGCTGACCAGCGCGGCCATGCCGCACGAGTCGGGCTTCCTGCTGCTGCCCGCGACGCTGCGGCTGGCCGAGTCGGAGCTGCTCACCACCGAGCAGGTCACGACCGCGCTCCAGACGGTGCGCGGCGCGTTCCGCGACGTCGTCGTGGACCTCGGGAGCTCGCTGGGCGGCTTCACGCTCGGCGTGTGCGACCTCGCGCGCCACCTGGTGATGGTCGTCTCGCCCGAGCTCCAGAGCCTGAAGGGAGCCCGCGAGGCCCTCGAGCTGTTCCGGGAGCTCCACATCCCGGACGACCGGATCACCATCGTGCTCAACCAGCGGCAGGCGGACGCCGCGGTCCCTCGCGAGTCGGTCGAGCGCGCCCTGGGCATCGCGCCCGCCGTGGACGTGCGGCCCGACGGCGGCCGGGCCGATCGCGCGGCGCTGGCCGGGACGATGCTCGTGACCAGCACGCCGAAGAGCGAGATCGCGCGGGCCGCCCGCCAGCTGGCGGACATCGTGGAAGGGGCACGCAACCGCAAGGAGGAGGACTGACTCATGAGCTGGTTCCGCCGGCGGGCCACCCCGACCTCCGGCGTCTCCGACGACATGCTGGACGGGCTCCGCCACCCGGACCCCGACGTCCGCGCCGCCAGCATCCACAGCTGCGGCACCGCCCGCCTGGAGGCCGCGGTGCCGCTGCTCGCCGACCGCCTGCTCGACCCCCACCCCCGGGTCCGGGCCGCCGCCGCCGGCGCCCTGGGCCAGGTCGGCGGGGCGCGGGCCGCGGACGCCCTGGTGCGGGCCGCGCGCACGCGCCGCGTCCCGACCGGCCGCCTGGCGCGGGAGCTCGCCCGCTGCGCCCCCGACCACTACCTGGAGGCGGCCCTGCAGCAGGCCGGGAACCGCGGCGTCCGGCCGCTGCTGGCGCTCGCGGCCGGCCTGCGCGGGCGGACCATCGCGATCCAGCCGCTGCTGATCGAGATGGCCGGCGGCTCCGAGCCGGAGCGGACGGCCGCCTACCACGCCCTCGGCGCCCTGGGCGACGAGAAGGTCGTCCCCCTGCTCATCGACGCCCTGTTCGACGCCGGCCCGCGAGCCCGCCAGTCGGCCCGCGGCGCGCTCCGGCGGCTCGGCGCCCTGGCGCCGGGGGCGGTGGCGGCCGGCGCCCGGGTGGACGCGCGGCCGCGCGGTCTGCGCCGCCTGCTCCCCGCCGGCCGCGCCCGGAGGACGCTGACGTGAGCATGCTGGAGCGGATCGGCGGGTCGGGTCGGGATCAGCCGCGCCGCCCCGCGCCCGCCGCCACGGTGCCGGAGCCCGAGCGCAGGGCCAGGGGCCAGCTCAGGCCCGACCTGCTGGAGGCGAAGGCGAGCATCCACGCGGACCTCGTGGAGCTCTCGGCCGGGGGCATCGACCTGAGCGACCGGGACGCGGTGCGGGCCCTGATCGTCGAGCTCACGGAGACGCACGTCCGCTCGGCCCGGCAGGCGCTCACGCGGGCGGACTTCGACCTCCTGGTCGAGTCGCTGCTCGACGACGTCCTCGGCCTCGGGCCGCTCGAGCCGCTGCTCGCCGACCCCGACATCACCGAGATCCTGATCAACCACCCGCGCCAGGTCTACGTCGAGCGGGCCGGCCGCCTCCAGCTCAGCGACGTGGTCTTCGAGAGCGACCGCCAGCTCAAGCTCGTGATCGACCGGGTGGTGAGCTCGGTGGACCGCCGCGTGGACGAGAGCTCGCCGATGTGCGACGCCCGGCTCGCCGACGGCTCCCGCGTCAACGTGGTCATCCCGCCGCTGGCGCTCAGGGGCGCGTGCATGAGCATCCGCAAGTTCTCGGTGGGCATGGTCACCGTCCAGGACCTGGCCCGGTCGCGGAGCTGCACGGCCGACATGATGCAGTTCCTGGCCGCCGCCGTGCGCGCCCGCCTCAACATCCTGGTCTCGGGCGGCACGTCGTCGGGCAAGACCACGCTGCTCAACGCCCTGTCCGGGTTCATCCCGGCCACGGAGCGGATCGTGACGATCGAGGACGCCGCCGAGGTGCGCCTCCAGCAGGAGCACGTCATCACCCTGGAGTCGCGGCCTCCGAACGTGGAGGGCGCCGGCGAGGTGCCCATCCGCGCGCTGCTCCGCAACTCGCTGCGGATGCGGCCCGACCGCATCGTCGTGGGCGAGTGCCGAGGCGGCGAGGCGCTGGACATGCTCCAGGCGATGAACACCGGGCACGAGGGCTCCATGAGCACGGTCCACGCCAACTCGGCCGCCGACGCGCTGAGCCGGCTGGAGACGATGGTGCTGATGGCGGGCGCCGAGCTGCCGATGCCGGCCATCCGGAAGCAGATCGCGGCCGCCGTCGACCTGGTCGTCCAGATGCAGCGGCTGCGCGGCGGCGCCCGCCGGGTCGTGAGCATCACCGAGATCACCGGTCTGGAGGGCCAGGAGGTCACCTACCAGGAGCTGTTCGAGTACCGGCAGCTCGGGGTGTCCCCAGAGGGCGCGGCCCTCGGCTACCACACGGCCACGGGCGCGCCGCCCTCCCACCTGGAGCACCTCCGCGCCGCGGGCGAGGACCTGCCGGCCGGGCTGTTCCAGCGGGCGGCGGAGCCGCCGCGCGAGGAGCTGTACTGACCGTGGGCCTGCTGATGCTGGCCCTGGCCGCGGCCGCCGGCGCCGGCGTCCTGCTGATCTTCGTGTCGATGGCCCGCTCGCCGGCCCCCGAGGGCGGCCTCCGCGGCCAGCTCGACGTGGCGTTCCAGGGCATGACCGAGCGACTCAGCCAGCGGGAGCGCAGCCGCGGGCGGCCGACGCTCGAGGAGCGCCTGGCCCGGGCGGGCCTCAGGCTCCGGCCCTCCGAGTACATCGTCGCGCAGGCGGCCTGCGCCGGCGTGCTGGGCCTGCTCGCCCTCCTGCGCTTCGGCGTGAGCCTCGCCGTGCCGCCGGCGGCCGTGCTCGGCCTGCTGCTGCCCGGCTTCTACGTCCGCTTCCGCATCCAGCGCCGGCTGCGGCACCTGAACGACCAGCTCAGCGACGTCCTCACCCTGATGGCGAACGCCCTGAAGGCGGGCCACGCCCTCCCCCAGGCGCTGGAGGTGATCGCCAACGAGTCCCGCCCCCCCATCGCCGAGGAGTTCGCCCGCTGCGTCCGCGAGCTCAAGGTCGGCGCGTCCGTCGAGAACGCGCTGAACAACCTGGCGCGCCGCACCGGGAGCGAGGACCTGGAGCTGGTGGTCACGGCGGTGCTGGTGCAGGTCACCGTCGGCGGCAACCTGGCGGGCACGCTGGAGCGGATCGCCCACACGATCCGCGAGCGGGTGCGGATCAAGGGCGAGATCGCCACGGCGACCGCGCAGGGCCGCATGTCGGGGTGGATCGTCACCCTGATGCCCGTCGCGGTCGCCCTCCTGCTGTTCGTGATCTCCCCGACGTACTTCCGGCCGATGACGCAGAGCCTCCTGGGCTGGATCATGCTCGGGGGCGCGGCCCTCCTGATCCTCACCGGCAACTTCATCATCCGCCGCATCGTGCGGATCAACGTCTGAGAGCCATGGGCCTGACCGCCTTCACCATCGTGATCGTCCTGGGGGCGGCGGTGGCCGCCGCCGGCGTCCTGGTCGCGGTGCTCGCGTTCCGGCCCCGGGCGCGCACGGTCGCGGACGTCGTGGCCGAGCGGCTGGACGCGTACGAACCGCCCCCGCCACAGCTCCTGAACCTCGACGAGGTGGAGTCCCAGCAGCGCCTGGACCAGCGCCTCCTCGGGCCGCTGGCGCAGTGGTTCACCGCCGCGATGGCCCGGCGCACGCCCGATGCGGCACGCGTCGAGCTCCAGCGCCAGCTCAACCTGGCCGGCCGGCCGCTCGGGCTGTCGGCCACCGAGTTCCTGGCCGTGCGCTACGTGGCGGCCGTGCTCGGGCTGCTGGCCGGGGCGGTGCTCGGCCTGGTCCTGGGCCGCACGCTCTACATCCCGATCATGGCGGCGGTCGGCGCCGGGGCCGGCCTGGTCGCGCCCCGCTACCTCCTGGCGTCGCGCGTCACCCGCGCCCGCAAGGAGCTGCGGACGACCCTGCCCGACGCGATGGACCTCATGAGCGTCTGCGTCGAGGCCGGTCTGACGTTCGAGGGGGCGATGGCGAAGGTCGCCGAGCGCCACCTGAACACGCTGGGGGCGGAGTTCGCGCAGGTGCTCCGCGAGATCCGCCTGGGCCGGTCGCGCCGCGACGCGATGGCCGAGTTCGGCGAGCGGTCGGGCGTGGACGAGGTGAACAGCTTCGCGCAGGCGGTGGTCCAGTCGGACGCGCTGGGCACGGGCATCTCGCGCATCCTGCGCATCCAGTCCGACGACCTGCGCGCGAAGCGGCGGCAGCGGGCCCAGGAGCTGGGCGCCAAGGCGGGCCTGAAGATGCTCTTCCCGATGGTGATCTTCATCTTCCCCAGCCTCTGGATCGTGCTGCTGGGCCCCGCGGTGCTGCTGCTGATGCACCAGTTCGGGGGCTCCTGAGATGAGATGAGGGGAGCTGCACATCGGTCCAGACGTGCGCTTCCACGACCCCCGGACGCGCACATCGGTCCAGACGTGCGCGTCCGCCGCCTGACCGAGTAGGAGGCCACGTGAAGGAGATGCGTACGGCGGTCGCGGACCCGGGCGTCGACCTGGGTCCGCTGCGCCCCCTGATGGACGAGGACGAGGTCACCGAGGTGATGGTGATCGGGTACGACCGGGTGTACGTCGAGACGCGCGGCACCCTGTTCCTCACCCAGGCGCGGTTCGCCTCGGACGCCGAGCTGCGCGCGCTCATCGACCGGATCGTGACCGCGGTCGGCAGGCGCATCGACGAGGGGACGCCGCTCTGTGACGCGCGCATGGCCGACGGCTCGCGCGTCAACGCCACGCTGCCCCCCGCGTCGATCGACGGGCCCACCCTGACGATCCGGAAGTTCGCCCGCGACCGGCTCCGGGTCGAGGACCTGGTCCGCGTCGGCACCGGCAGCGCCACCCTCTTCGGGTTCCTCCGGGCCTGCGTGCTGGCGCGCGCCAACCTGCTGGTCAGCGGCGGCACCGGCACCGGCAAGACGACGCTGCTCAACGTCCTCTCGAGCTTCATCCCCGAGGCGGAGCGCGTCGTGACGATCGAGGACGCCGCCGAGCTGCAGCTCCGCCAGGACCACGTCGTCCGCATGGAGGCCAGGCCGGCCGGCCTGGACGGCACCGGCCGGATCACGATCCGCGACCTGGTCGTCAACGCCCTGCGCATGCGCCCCGACCGCATCGTGGTCGGCGAGTGCCGCGGGCCGGAGGCGATGGACATGCTGCAGTCGATGAACACGGGCCACGACGGCTCGATG
This sequence comes from Chloroflexota bacterium, assembly GCA_005880175.1. The sequence goes on along the minus strand of VBJR01000200.1, from coordinate 14 downwards.
ACGACGCTGCACGC
>VBJR01000199.1 GCA_005880175.1 Chloroflexota bacterium | reverse complement strand
TCTTCAGCGACGTTCGTCCTGAAGACATCGAAGCGAACGGTCAGCTCGTCGGCCGCCTGTGGACGTAGTGCCGTTTGCCGGACCGCATCTGCTCGATCGACTCCCGGAGCCGTGGCTGCTCCAGGGTGGCGCGATCCTCGATGCGATGGAGAAGAGTTCGGCGAACGTTGGCGCTGGCCCCTTCGCGGCGCAACCGCTGCAGCTCCCGGCGCACTTCCGCGACGCTCTTGAACGCGAGTGCGACCGGACGAGCGCCGGCCACCTCCAGGATGCCGGCCTCGATCCAGTCGCGTACCGTGCGCTCGCTGACACCGAGAAGGGTCGCCGCCAGCGACACCGGCACGGGCAGGTCGAGGTGAAGGATGTTGTCCTCGGCCCGGCGCAGATGGTTGCCGGCGGAATCCACGGCCCCGTCCCGGAGGGCGGTCGTTGCGCCGTCCAGCTCATCGAGCTGCTCGACGGCCTGGCCGATCACGTACTCGCTGAGCTCCCTCGCCGTCATCCCATCGCCCTCGACGGAATCATAGCATCAGGTTCCGAATATTGACCATTTTTCAGAACCAAAGGGCTGGGTCCACATGAGGACCCGTGCGGCAACCGCGTCGGGTTGGTCCACCCGGTCGAGTAGGGCCGACTCGTCGGGTCACCATGGATCTCGGGGGTCTCGCACGCCTCCTCGCTACCCTGCCGGTGATCCGAGGCTGGCCGGGCAGGCGGCCGCCGCGACGCCGAGGATCTCGGCCCGGTCGGCCTCGAGAAGGAACCCCGCGCCGATCGCTTCGTCGAGGCGGCGCTCGAAGGCGGCCAGGTACTGCTCCCTTCCGTTCGGGTACAGCCGGTCCAGCTCCGCATCGTCGAACGGGCGGGTCACCCCGAACAGGACCGTGAACACCGCGCCCTGCTGGCCCAGACCCGACAGCACGGCGACCGGAACGTCCACCCATGGGGTCCGCACCCCTCCCCGGACGTTGCCGAGCTCGTCCAGGACCAGGGCGGGGCTCTCGCCGCCGGTGATCTCGAAGCGTTCGGCGGCCGGCGGTGGGCTGCCGTGGCGCACCCAGGACTCCAGGTGCGCCAGGGCTGCGTTGAGAACGTAGTGCTGCTGCGGCCCGGAATTGACCAGCGCCGCCGCCTTCTGGCCGATGACCTCGTCAGTGGGCGCCATGAGGGACGCCAGCTCGGCGGCGGAGATCGTGCCGTCGTCCCGATGGGCGGCGACCAGGCCGTAGGTATCGAAGTGCGCCGCACCCGCGATCTCCCAGAGCCGGAACCGATCGCTGTCGGGCTGGCGACCCCGGACGCCGCCGAGCATCATGACGTCCGTCTCGCTCTGCACGGTCATCACCGGCACGCGGACGTCGTCGCGGATCCGGTGACTGGGGCTTTGCGCGTCACGCTGGGACACCAGGTCGAGCGTCTCGCCCTGGGCGACGGGCCGCGCCCGCATCTTTCCTTCGAGGCTGGCCCCGGCGGCTCCCCGGCCGTGGATCACGAACCCGTCGTAGATCCGGGCCAGGGGATCGACGGCGTTGACGTAGGTGACCAGGAAGGCGGCTGACTGGGACTCGCCGACGGCCAGCAGCGTCCGGATGTCGAGGTCCGCCAGCGGCCCCGCTCCGGTGCGCAGGGCGGCGCCAGCCTGGCTGAAGATGTCGAACGAGAAGGCGTCGCCCGGGTGCGCGAGGGTCCGGTAGCGCTCGGCCGCCACGTTCTTGAGGTGCTGGCCCGACTCGAAGAGTCCTCCACCGTCGATGCCGGCCTTCTGGGCGGAGACGCCGACCCACGCCGCTCCCTCGCGCAGCAGGTGGCGGTGCAGGAAGAACCAGTCAGGCGACCCGTCCCCACCGCCACTCACGTTCAGCCACTCGACGACGACCGTGCCCCCGAACCGGCGCCGATCGGGCCTGCAGGCCAGCAGTCGGGTCGTGAACGGCGCGGAGCCGGCGGCGCCGACCGTCCACCGGCCGTCGTCGCCGAGCTCGCCGGACGACCGCCACGAACTCGCTGTGCCGGTCAGGAACCACTCCTCGACCACGTATCCGTGCCGGCCCAGGTCGAATGCGCCGAGCGTGCTGACGGGCGTCCCGGGCACCGGGCCGGAGCAGGTCCGTTCCATCGCAGTCCTCCCGTTCTCACTGGTGGTGTGGCGGCGGAGGGTGTTCGCCGCCTGGGAAGAGGGTCTGGTCCGCAGACGCGCCTCCCCGCCGCGCCGCGCCGGTGAGCACGGCCAACATCCGCAGAAGCCGGTCAGCGAACAGCTCGGGATCGAGCGGGTCATCGCCATCGATCACCCAGGTGTTGAAGACCGCGGCGGCCCCGCCGGTGAGATACCTGGCGAGGTCGTCGGCCGCGCCCGGCTCGGGTGAATCGTCGAGCAGCTGCTCGGCGAGCCGCCGGTTGAGCAGCATGAACAGATCGTCCAGCGCCCGGTTGAGGGCGAAGCCGCACGATCCGGTCAGCATCGCCCGATAGAAGGACCGGTGGTCCGCGAAGTGACGGGCCGTCGCCACCGCCCGGCTCCGTCCGGTCGAATCTTCCGGGGCATCCCGGAGCCGCGGCAGAAGCTCTCTGCTGGCCAGATCGAGCGCCGCTTCCATCAGTAGCGCGTCGCGATCGCCGAACTGCAGGTACACGAGCTGCCTGCTCACGTCCGCCCCCTCCGCGATGTCGGAGATGGAGACGGCCGTCGTGCCCCGCTCGGCCACCAGGGCCACCGCCGCCCGCATGAGCGCCGACCGCGAGCGCAGGACCCGGCGGTCAGGTGCGCGCGATGTGCTGGCCTGCCCGTTCACCGTACGCGATCATAGACATCCGACAGTAATTTAACAAGCGTCAAACATCCAGGCCTCGCGCCGGGACGCGTGAGGTGCGCACCTGCTCGTCGAGCCGGCGCGCGAGCTGGTCGACGTCCTGCGGGGCCTGGAGGAGTGGGAGCGCGGCGCCGCCGCGATGCGGCGCGGGCGGCGGAGTGGGCGGTCGGTCGCGCGGCCCTGGCCGGTGGGACCGCCCTATGCCCGCCTGGTTTCCGTTCGGCAACCGCGTCGAGTTGGTCCAACCGGTCGCATAATCGGCAGCGGTGACCACCAGGGTGCGGACGGCCGGGGACGTGACCTGGACCGCCCACACCATCCGGCTCACGGTCGGCATGATGGTCGCGATCTTCGTGTCCGCGATGGACGCCAGCGTGGTCGCGACGGCCGTGCCCACCATCGCCGGCCAGCTCGGCCAGTTCTCGCTCTACCCCTGGCTGATCTCCGGCTACCTCCTCACCAGCACGACCACGGTGCCGCTGTGGGGCCGGCTCGCCGACATCCACGGCCGCCGCCGCGTGCTCCTGGCCGGCCTGGCCTGGTTCACCGCCACGTCACTGCTCTGCGGCTGGGCACCCAGCATGGCCTGGCTGGTCGCCTTCCGGGCCCTGCAGGGCGTGGGCGCGGGCTGCATCCTCCCCGTCGCGCTCACGATGGTCGGCGACCTGTTCACGATCGAGCAGCGGGCCCGGATGCAGGGCGCGTTCAGCTCGGTCTGGGCGGTCGCCGCGCTCGCCGGCCCGACGCTCGGCGCCGTGTTCGTCTCCACGATCGGCTGGCGCTGGATCTTCTTCATCAACCTGCCCATCGGCATCGCCGCGGCCGCGCTGCTCTGGAGCCACCGCGACGCGCCCGCCGGGCGCCCGGCCCGCCTCGACTACCTCGGCGCCGTGCTCCTCACCGCCGGCATCGCGCTGGTGCTCCTGGGCCTGGACGGCGGCGGCGGGTCCGCGTCGCCGCTCTGGCCCCTCGTCGCGCTGGGCATCGCCACGCTGGCCGTGTTCGTGGTCGCTCAGCGGCGGACCGAGAACCCGACCATCCCGGTCGCGATGCTGCGCCACCGCGTGATCGGCCCGGCCACCGCGGCCGCGTTCCTGGCCGGCACCGTCATGTTCGCGCTGAGCGCGTTCCTGCCCCTCTACGTCCAGGGCGTGCTGCAGGGCACGTCGTTCGCGGCCGGCGCCATCGTGTCGGCGTCCTCGATCGGCTGGACCGTCACGGCGATGTTCTCGGGCCGGTTCATGCTCCGGTTCGGGTACGAGCGCCTGGTCCTGGGCGGAGCCCTGTCGATGGTGGCGGGCACGGCGGCCCTCGTCCTCCGCCCGCCTGGCGCGGGGATCGTCTGGGTCGCGGTGGCCGCGTTCATCGTGGGCATGGGCATGGGCCAGCTGGTCACCCCGCTGCTGATCGTGGTCCAGAGCGTGGTGGACTGGAGCTCGCGGGGCGCCGCCACGGCGTTGAACCAGTTCTCCCGGACGATCGGCGGCGCGGTCGGCGTCTCCCTGCTCGGCCTCCTGCTGAGCGCCCGCGCCATGGCGGCGGCGCCGGCCCACGGCGTGGACCCGCGCGCGGTGGCGAACCCGCTCAGCGCCACCGGCCACGTGGACGCGGCCACCGCGCCCGTGATCACCGACGCCCTCCAGGCCGTGTTCTGGGTGCTGCTGCTGCTCGCCCTGGGGACGCGCCGGCTAACCGGCTCCCGTCGTGGGGAACCACCGCTCGCGGCGGGGGTGCAGGTGCCGGCCCGTCAGCACGTTGAGCACCCGCCGCGCCCGGCCGAACGCGTCCGCGACCTCGCGCAGCTCGCGCTCCGCCGTTTCGGCGCGCAGCGCCAGGCGGTAGGCCCGGCGGCCCAGCCACTCCAGCAGCCAGATGCCCCGCTGCGGGCCGCCCGCCATCGCCAGCTCTTCCGGGGCGGGCGCCGGGCGGTCCAGGCCCGTCGCGTCGAGCAGGCGGCGGATCCGGTCCAGGTGCCGGGGCTCCAGCGGGTGGGCGCTCGTGTGCTCCGGGAAGACCCCGCTGAGGAACAGGGCCAGGTCGCCCAGCCGCCGGCACACGGCCGGCCGCTGGGCCGGCGGCACCACCTCCAGCAGCTGGGCCAGCTCGACCGGGTCCAGGTCGCTGTAGCGGCGCCGGCGCCAGCCCCGCGGCGTCCTGCGCCAGACCGTGCCGCTCGCGACCTTGGTGTACGACGCCAGCAGGTCGGCCAGGAACGCGCGCCGGCCCTGTTCGGCCAGGAACTCCCGGAGCGCGGCCACGTCGAACACCGGCACCGTCCTGCCCGGGCCCATCCACTCCTCGACGAACGCCGCCTGCTCCAGCTCGGCCGCGACCCGGTGCACCAGCACCGAGAACACCAGGTACGGCGACGCGAACAGCCGGGCGTCCGCGTCTGGCCCGCCGAACAGCGCCCCGTACACGGCCGGACCGCGCAGCACCGCGTCCAGGAGCGCCGGGTCGTCGCCCAGGGCCTGCGCGGACACGTCCGCGCCCGCCAGCGAGGCCAGGAGCGCCAGGTCGTCCGCCGTGAGCGGCCGCACCCTTTACGGAGCCGCCGCCCCGGTGACCAGCGCCCGGAGCTCCCCCGCCAGCCGGTCGCGCGAGGGCGGGTGGACGTACATCATGTGGCCGGCCTCGTAGCGGGTCGTCCGCACGTTGCCGGTCAGGCTGGGGTCGAGGCCCATGTGGTCCAGTGTCCACTCCGCGGCGGCGAACGGCGTGGCCATGTCGTAGTAGCCGCTCGCCAGCAGCACCCGGAGGCCCCGGTTCCACGACATCGTGGTCCGCAGCATCGAGGCCACGTCCACGTAGTGGTTGTTGCCGTCGTCGCCGTAGTTCCACGGCCGCACGCCGGCCCCGTTGAGCACCTCGTACAGCCGGTCGGACTCGAACCCCAGCTCGCCGCGCAGGTACGCGTTGACGGCGGCGGTGTACGGGGCCTGGATGATCGTGTAGCTCGGGTCGTACTGGGGCGCCTCGCCGGCGGCGTCCGAGTCGATGCCCGTGAAGCGAGTGTCGAGGCGGCCGGTGGTCCGCCGCTCCGAGCGCAGCAGCTCCTTGTAGAACCGGGCCGGGGCGACGCGCAGGTCGCACGCCTCCAGGAAGGCCGGCGGCAGGCCCGTGTACGCGGCCAGCCGGTCAGCGCCCGCAGGTCGCCGAACCGGACGTCCATGCGCTTGTGGTACCACGCCGTGGCCGCGTACGTGGGCAGGCTCAGCACGTACGGCAGGTCGTTGCCCGGATCGGCCCGGTTGGTCACGAACATCAGGACCGCGGAGATCAGGCCGACCCCGGCGACGTACATCCCGTGCCGCTCGGCCAGGTGGTGGGCGAGCCCGGCCGCCCGCGTCGTGCCGTAGCTCTCGCCGACCAGGAACTTCGGCGACGCCCAGCGCCCGGCCCGGCTGGTGTGGAGGCGGATGAACTCGCCGACCCACTCCAGGTCCTCGCGGAGGCCGTGGAACTGCTTCGCCTCCTGCCCGGACGCCGGCCGGCTGTAGCCCGTGCTGACCGGGTCGATGAAGACCAGGTCGGTGACGTCGAGCAGGGACGCGTCGTTGTCGATCACCCGGTACGGTGCCGGCGCCACCGTGGGGCCATCCGGCATGTCTATCCGGCGAGGCCCGACGAGCCCAAGGTGGAGCCACGTGGACGAGGAGCCCGGGCCGCCGTTGAAGACGAACGTCAGCGGCCGGGCGGCGGCGTCGTCCACGCCGGTCCGCGTGTACGCGACCGAGAAGATGCTCGCCCGCGGGTCGCCCTCGTCGTTGCGCAGCGTCGTCGTGCTGGCGACGGCGCGGTAGGCGACCTCGGCAGCGCCGATCCGCGCGGTGTGCTCGGTGACCGACTCTCGCTCCTCGGGCGGAGCCGCCGGTTCCTTCTCCTGCTCGCTCCTGGGTTGCTCTGTCACGGCCGCCATCATCCCTCAGCCGGATCCCACCGAACAGTCGGCGACTCGGCGCCGCGTCCGCCTCCGTCGGCGGAATCCGGCTCAGCCGGATCCCACCGAACAGTCGGCGACTCGGCGCCGCGTCCGCCTCCGTCGGCGGAATCCGGCTCAGCGGCTGGTGCTACCGTCCGTCGAATGGGCAGCGACGACATCACCCCGTTCGACCCCGGCGACCCCGCGACCGCGGCCGCGGTGGCCGGCCTCCTCAACGGCGAGATGGGCGACGGCCTGTACCGGCCCGAGTGGCTGCTCGAGGATGCGGACAGCTGGTCGGCCGGCGTCTGGGTGACCGGCTCGCCCGCGCCGGACGGCGCGGCGGTCGCCCGGGTGCTCGCGCCCGCCGACGCCGACTACTACCGCGCCTTCGGCCGGCCCGCGCTCGACCTGTTCGCCGGCAGGGTCGGGTCGTTCGAGGCGTTCGCCGTGGCGCCCGCCCGGCGCCGGCACGGCCTGGGCGGACGGCTGGTCGCCGTCGCCATGGACTGGATGCGCGAGCGCGGCTGCACCGCCGCCGTCACGCTCTCCTGGCGGTCGGGCCGGTCCGACTCGTCGCTGGGCCTGTTCCGCCGGCTGGGCATGACCGAGGGCCCGACGGTCCAGCGCTTCTACTACGAGGAGAGCGTGCGCAACGGCTGGACCTGCCCGGTCTGCGGCGGGCCGTGCACGTGCGGCGCCACGCTGTTCACGCTCGCGCTCACACGTTGAACAGCGCGGCCAGCTCGAAGCTGGTCACCTCGCTGGCGCGGAGCATCGCGGCCGCGGTGACCGCGACGTCCTCCACCGCGACCGAGCCCGCGGCGAACGGTGGCCCGGGCGCGTCGCGATGGCCCCTGGCGTAGCTGGCCACGAGCGCGGCGAACAGGCGCTGCCGCAGCGCCGGGGAGAGCTCCGCCCCCGCCTCCAGCGCGCCGGCCAGCTGGGCGGCGACGACCTCCGGTTCGGACACCCATCCAACGATAGTGGTCACGTCCCCGCCGTCTCGACAACTTGACATTTGCTTGACGGACCCGGGCCCCAGGCGCATGATGGGTCGCTCTCGGGTCGCGCGGGCGCGAACAGGTCAACTCCAGTGGCGGCGGTTCAGGAACGGCTCGACTCGGCTCGCCCCCAGGCGCTCGTGGTGCTGGTGGGTGACTGGCCGGCCGTGCCGGTGGACCGGGCCGGGCTCAGGGCCCGGCGGATGGTCTTCCGGCACGGTCCGACCGAGGCGCGCGGCCTGAAGCAGGTCATCGCGATGGACAAACCCGCCTGGCTGCTGATCGGGCCGTCGATGGACGAGCCGACCATCCGGTCGCTGGCCATGTCGGCCCAGGCGATGCGTCCACAGCTGCAGCTCGCGATGCTGGGCGATGCCGACGACTTCCGCCGGTGCGCGCGCTGGGTCCGGCGCGGCTGCCAGGTGTACCTGGAGGGCACCGCCGGCCTGCGGCGGGTCGCGGTTCCTGGACCGGTCCCGGGCTCGCCAGGTGCCGCCCATCGGGGACCTGACCCGACGCGAGGAGGAGGTCCTCCAGCTGGTCTGTCTCGGGCTCCGCAACTCGGACGTGGCGCAGCGGCTGCACGTCGCCGAGAGCACGGTCGAGTTCCACATGAGCCGGGTGCTGGCCAAGCTGGGCGTGCGCAACCGCGTCGAGGCGGTCGATCGTGCGCTGGCGCTCGGGCTGGCCTGACGTCCGAGAGACCTGGGGAAAACCCCGGGCAAGATCTCGGGGTTCCGGGGTTGTGGGCGCCGGCCCGGTCTGGGAAGCTGTGGGACCGCTGGTGGGGTCGTCCCCGCCCCCATGGGGTAGGGGGGAAAGGCGCTGACGGAGCCGGCTGCCCGAGCCGGCTCCTCGGCGTCCTTCGCCCCGGCGCCGCACCCCGAGCTCCCAACTGGCTGTTCCGGCGCGGCCATCGGCTGCGGGCCATTTACTTATGTATTCAGAATTTGGCCTTACTAAGACTCTAACCGTATCATCCGCTCCGGCTGCATCAGACGGGTTTGGAGCAGAGGTGTCATGAACATCGACGAGATCGAGGGCATCAGCACGACGTACGGCAAGAAGCTGAGCGCCGTGGGCGTGGGCACGGTCGAGGTGCTGCTCGAGAAGGGCGGCCGCCGGCTGAGCCGCGAGAAGCTGGCCGAGGCGACCGGGATCTCCGAGAAGCTGATCCTGGAGTGGGTCAACCGGGCCGACCTGATGCGGATCAAGGGGGTCGGCGCCGAGTACTCCGACCTCCTGGAGGCCGCCGGCGTGGACTCCTGCCTCGAGCTCTCGCACCGGGTGCCGGTCAACCTCCACAAGAAGATGGAGGAGATCAACGGCGCCCGCAAGCTCGTCCGGCGCCTCCCGACCGAGACGGAGGTGACGCAGTGGGTCGCCATCGCCAAGTCCATGCCCAAGGTGGTCGAGCACTAGGCGGCGCCAGGGTCGAGCGGGCCGGGGCCCGGCGGCGGAGCGGCCTTCTGCGCGGCCACGACGCCCCGGGCCTCGGCCTTCTCGTTCGGGTACCCGCGCGATACGGTACGGGCATGAGCCAGACACCTCCCCCGGGCTACGGCCCCCAGCAGCCCCCGCCGCCCCAGCCGGGCTACGTGCAGCCGCTGCGGACCGACGAGGAGCGGCTGTGGGCCCTGCTGTCACACCTGAGCTTCTTCGCGCTCGGCATCATCGCGCCGCTCATCATCATGCTCACGCTGGGCAACCGCTCCCAGTACGTCCGCTACCACTCGGTCGAGGCGCTGAACTTCCACATCACGATGTGGATCGCCGGCCTGGTGAGCGGGCTTCTGATCCTGCTGCTGATCGGCATCGTCCTGCTGCCGCTGGTCCTGCTGTTCGGGGCGATCTTCTCGATCATCGCGGCCGTCCAGGCGTACCAGGGCCAGTACTACCGGTATCCCCTGACCATCCGCGTCATCAGCTGAGCCCGAGGCCGGCGAGGACGGGCCGCCCGGACATCGCCCGAGCGGCCCTCGTCGGGGTTGGTGTCGCCTAGCGCTCCCGGCGGTCCTGCCGGAGCCGCCTGACGGCCATCGCCGCCGCGGCCAGCACCGCCAGGACCAGCGCCCCGAGCACCGGGAACCCGCCTGGCGTGCTGCCGACGTCGAGCGCGCCCGTGACGGGCGGCCCGGGGGGCTGCGAGAAGTCGGTGGTCACCACCTCGGCCGAGAACGTGCTCCCGGTCGGCTGGCCGGCTGCCGGCGGCACGGACAGCGCGCTGCCCACCGGCGGGGAGTCCGGCGGGGCGTCGCCGGGCGGGCTGTCGACTGGCGGAGCGTCCAGGCAGTCCCCGCTCGCCCGCTGGTTGCTGAGGACGTTCACGTTGGTCGGGCACGTCACGTTGAGGCCGACGCCGGTGGTGATCGGCGCCACGAGCGGGCCACCGAGCAGGCCCGGGACCGCTCCGCTGCCCCTGACGTGCGTGGCCGCGCTGTTGCTGTTCGACTGCGAGCCCGGCGCGCAGTTGCCGCTGTCGCGCTGGTTGCTGAGCACGTTCAGGTTGATCGGGCAGCTGACGTTGGCCTGCGCGCCCGCCGTGAGGGGCGCGACGAGCATCCCGCCCAGGAGGCCCGGCTGGTCGCCGCCCGCCGTCGTCGCCGACGAGTTGGCGTTCGACTGGTCGCCGGGCGCACAGCTGCCCGAGTCGCTCTGGCTGCCGAGCACGTTCACGTTGGCCGGACAGGCCAGGTTGACCTGCACCGCCCCCGTGAGCGGGATCACGATCGGGGCGTCGCCCGCCGCCGTCGTCACCGTGCTGTTGTCGTTCGACTGGTCGGCCCGCACGACCGACGGACCGGCTGCCACGAAGGCGACGGCGCCCACGCCGGCCACCAGCCCGCGACGTATCCGCGCGAGCCGCCGTCTCGATTCACCGCGCTCCATGCAAAGGTTGCACCTCCTGAGAATTGGCCGCAGGCGACGGCGCCGCTCGCGACGCGGTGGACCACAGCCCTGGTCGGGGGTGCGCGACCACGACGTGTCCGGAGCCTGCCGGCCCCGGCGCTTCCCTACAGCCAGGGCGCGACCATAGCGTTTCGCGGGCACGGCGGTCAAGGGCTGGGACAGCTGAGAAATCCCCGCTGTGACGCGCCCAGGCGCCGTCGTCACAGGCCCACGCTCGGACCTTGACGCTGCCGCGATCACCCGCTCAGGCTGTGTGTGCTCCGGCGGCGGGTGGCCCCCGGCCGGGCCGGACGCGACTCCGAGACGACCCCACCCCGAGGAGGAGACGACTTGACCGACACGCCCGCCTGGCAGCCGCGCCGCCACCACAACAACGCGGACCTGGCGCAGCTGGTCGCGGTCCGCGCGCCCCGCGTCCGGCGCAACCAGACCTCCCTGCCGCTGCCCCATCCCACCCGGCCGTTCCCGTTCCGGATGGACCTCGCCGAGCTGCTCGGACCCGACGCGACGAACCAGGTCCACAGCTCCGGCAAGCTGGTCGTCCACTGCGCCGGCGACACCGGCGGCGTGGTCAGCGGCAACGCCCAGCAGATCGTGGCCAACCACATGCAGGCGGACCTCGCCTCCGCCGATCCGCCCCGCCTCTTCTACCACCTGGGCGACGTCGTCTACTTCTACGGCGAGCACGAGAACTACTACGGGCAGTTCTACGAGCCGTACTCGCTGTACGCCGCCCCGATCGTGTCCATCCCCGGCAACCACGACGGCGGCGTCGCGCCGCACTCGCAGGCGAAGTCGCTGGACGCCTGGACCGAGAACTTCTGCGCCAGCTCGCCCCACCCCACCGAGGAGGCGGGCGACAACGAGCGCGACGCGATGACGCAGCCCAACCCGTACTGGACGCTGGTCACGCCGCTGGCCACGTTCGTCGGCCTGTACACGAACGTCCCCGAGGGCGGCTTCGTGGACGACGACCAGCGGCAGTGGCTGGTCGCGGAGCTGAAGGCGGCGCCGGCGGACCGGCCCCTGCTGGTCGCCCTCCACCACCCGGTCATCTCGCTCGACGACCACCACTCCGGCTCGACCCGGATGCACGAGCTGCTGGACGGCGCGGCACAGGACGCCGGCCGGCTGCCGGACGTCGTCCTCACGGCCCACGTCCACAACTACCAGCGGTTCACGCGCAAGTGGGACAGCGGGGAGGTGCCGTTCATCGTGGCCGGCGCCGGCGGCTACCACAACCTGCACTACATGACGCACAACCTGGGCTGGCCCATCACGCTGCCGTTCGACGTGCCGGCCGACTCGGCCAACGGCATGCAGGCGACGCTCGAGGCGTTCAGCGACGACCACCACGGCTACCTGGTGCTGGAGATCACCCCGGACCGGGTGAACGGCACGTACTTCACGGTGCCGCGGCCGCAGGAGTCGTGGCGCGCGCCCGCGGTCGCGGCCGACGCGTTCAGCCTCGACTGGAAGAGGCACCAGCTGGTCCAGGCCACGCCGCGCGCGCCCGGCATCGGCGGGGTCTCCGGGATCGGGACCTAGGAACGAGAAAGGGCCCTTCCCCCGACTGCCGGGGGAGGGCCCTCTGCCAGCTCTGAGCTACGCGCTGCGCGGTGACGGCGAGGCGCCCGGCCGGCGGCCACCACCGACGCCACCGAACCCGCCGCCGCCGAAGGTGCACCCGTTCGGGCCCGGCGCGCTGATCAGGATCGTGCGCGCCTTCACCGTGCCGGACGAGTCGCGCTGGCCGGCCGCCGTGACGCACTCGCCGGTGGCGAGCCGCGCCGTGCTGGACGTCACCAGCCGCGTGACCATCGTGGTGCTGGACACCGTGACCGTGACGGGGCTGCCCGTCTCCGGCTGCACGGTCATGGTGCTGCCGCTGACGTTCGTGAGCTTGCCCCGCACCATGGAGAAGTTGGCGGGCGGCGCGCCGGCGCCCCCTCCGGCCCCCGGGCTGGGGCTGCCACGACCGGCCCGGCCGCCGCCACCGGCGCCCTGACCGTTTCCGCCGGCTCCCTGCCCGCCACCAGCGCCCGCGGGCGGCGTGCAGTTGCCGTTCATGTTGAGCTGGACCTGGAACGTGCGCGCCGCGATGGCGCCGCTCGCGTCCGCCGTCCCGGTGGCGACGACGCAGGTCCCCGGCACCGCTTCCGTCAGCGTGCCCGTGCCGCTCTGCAGCACCGACGTGCTGGAGTCGAACGTGACCGTCGCGCTGCCGTTCTGCTGCGCGACCGTCAGCTTGCCGCTGGCCACCTGGCTGACCTGGCCGTTGACGGCGTTCGCCAACGCGCCGCGACCAGGGCTGGGCGACGTCTTGGCCGCCGCGCCCGACGAGGCGCCGGCCGGGCTGCCGATGCTGCCGCAGCCGGCCAGCACCGCGGCAGCCACCCCCACGACGATGATGCTGGCTCTCACAACTCCAGGAACTACTCCGCCGGGTGACGAGCGGTTGCCGGCGGCGGTCAAGAATCTGTAAGTCGAGGCCCGGATGGAGGATGCTGGCTGACATGAGCGTCGCCTCGCCCTGGGGGCCGATCCGGCTGACCACGGTGGCGATGGCCGTCCTGGCGTTCGCGATCGTGGCGGTGCGGACGCGGCGGCTCGGCCTGGCCGCGATCACGGTTATCGCGTGCCTGTGGACGTACGAGGCGGTGTGGAACGCGACGGACATCGCGGTCCACCACTGGGGCTGGGCGCCCGAGCCGTACTGGCTGGTGCTGGCCGCGGGCTGGACCGGCTGGATGCTCAGCCGGGGCTGGACCCCGAGCCTGCGGCTGCTGGCGGCGTTCGCGGTCGCCCACCTGGCCTGGGTGCTCGCCGGGTTCCCGTACAACTACGCGGGCCGGCCCTGGACCTGGCCTGGCGAGGCATGGAACGTGGCGACCAAGGCGCTGTGGCTGCTGGCCTGGGGCCTGGGCTCCGAGGGCGTGCCGCGGCTCCGGCCGGGCCAGGTCGGCTGGCTCGCCGCCCTCGGCCGGGCGCGGCCCGGGGCGGCTCAGCGCCGGGCCGGGCTCCACGAGTAGGCGTACACGCCGTCGTCGAGCTGCCTGGCCAGGCGGGACAGCCGCAGCGGCCGGAACGTGTCGCACATGACCGCCAGCTCGTCCGTCTCGGTCGCGCCGAGCGCGGCCTCGGCCCGGCCCGGCTGCGGCGCGTGGGGCAGGCCGGACGGGTGGAGCGTGATCGACCCCGGCTCCACGCCCCGGCGGGCGGCGTAGCTGCCGGCGACGTAGTACATCATCTCCTCCGAGTTCAGGTTCGAGTGCGCGTACGGCACCGGCACGGCCAGCGGGTCCCAGTCGAGCTTGCGCGGGCAGAACGAGCAGATGACGAAGTTCTGGCCCTCGAACGTCTGGTGCGCCGGCGGCGGCATGTGCACCCGCTTGGTGATCGGCTCGAAGTCCTCGACGTTGAACGTCCACGGGTACACGTAGCCGTCCCAGCCCACGACGTCGAACGGGTGGTGGTCCAGCCGGTACGTCTGCAGGCCACGCCGCACGCGCACGGTGACCCGGAAGTCGCCCTCCTCGTCGTGCGTGCGTAGCTCGCCGACCGGGTGGATGTCGCGGTTGCCGTACGGCGCGTGCTCGAGCAGCTGCCCGTACTCGTTGCGGTACCGGCGCGGGATCTCGACCAGGCCCGGCGACGTGAAGACCAGGTGGCGCTGCGGGCCCTCGGCGCGGAACCGGTGCGTGATGCCGCGCGGCACGACCACGTAGTCGCCGGGGCGGTACGGCAGGTCGCCGAGGATCGTCTCCAGCGTGCCCGACCCCTCGTGGACGAAGACCACCTCGTCCGCCTCGCCGTTGCGGTAGAACCCCTCGTGCTCGCGCTCGGGCAGGCAGAGCGAGACCTCGACGTCGTCGTTCCACAGCAGCACCCGGCGGCCGGTCACCGGGTCGCCCTCCGGCTCGACGGCGCCCGTGCGGAAGTGGCGGTGCACGTGCTCGTCCGGCTCCCACTCCTCGCGCCGGAGCGGCTGGAAGCCGGCCGCTTCGGCGATGCGGCTGGGCGTGACCAGGTGGTACAGGATCGTCTCGTTGCCCGAGAAGCCGCGCAGGCCCATGACCTCCTCGGTCAGCAGGCGGCCGTCGCGCCAGAGCTGCGTGTGGCGCTTCCGGGGGACCTCGCCCCGGACCTGGTACATCGGCATGGCGGTCCTCCTCAGATCACCCGCCAGCGGATCGGCAGGTGCTTCACGCCGTTCTGGAAGCTCGAGCGCAGCCGGACGGCCGGCCCCGCCTGCTCGACGCCGTCGAGGCGGTCGAGCGCGGCCGCGAAGATGGCGCGCATCTGGCGGCGGGCGAGGTGGGCGCCGAGGCAGTAGTGCGGGCCGTGGCCGAACGCCAGGTGGTCGTTGGGCCGGCGCCCGACGTCGAACCGGTCCGGCTCGGGGAAGACCCGCTCGTCGCGGTTGGCGCTCGCGAACACGACGACCACCTTCTGGCCCGCGCGCACCGGGTGACCGGCCACCTCGCAGTCGCGTGTGGCCGTACGCCGGAAGTGGATCACCGGCGTCCACCAGCGCAGCATCTCGTCGATCGCCGTATCGAGGAGCGCCCGGTCGCCGGCCAGCCGCGCCCGCTGGTCCGGGTGCTCCAGCAGGGCGACCATGCCGCCCGGCACGCCGTTCCGCACCGTCTCGTTGCCGGCGACCGCGAACAGCCAGAACAGGTTCTCGAACTCGTCCACGCGCAGGCGGCCGCCCGCGTCGTCCACCTGCTGGAGCAGCAGCGACATCACGTCGTCGCCCGGGTGCCGGCGCTTGTGCGCGGCGAGCTCGTGCGCGTACGCGTACAGGTCCGCGATGCCGGCGCGGGTGCGGGGATCGGGCATGCGGCCGGCCGCGTCCGGCCGGGGTCGCACCGCGAGCGCCGCCCGGGCCATCGCCGTGGCGGCGGCGCGGTCCGTCGCGTCGGCCGCCGCGTACTCCCGGTCCTGGAAGCCGATCACGCGGCTCGCCCAGTCGAACAGGAGCGAGCGGTCGGACTCGGGCATGCCGAGCACGTCGGCCAGGGTGTGCAGCGGGAGGTCGGCCGCCAGCACCGCGAAGTCGCACTCGCCGGCCCCGGCGGCCGAGTCCACCAGCGCCCGCGCCCTGGCCTCGATCCGGTGCTCGAGCGCGGCCACGGCCCGCGGCGTGAACGAGCGCGCCAGCAGGCCCCGCAGCCGGCCGTGGTCGGGCGGGTCCATGTTCAGCATCGACCGCCGGACGTACGCGAGGTCCTCGGGCGTGGCCGGTTCGCGGATCTGCGTCGCGCCCAGGTGGGAGCTGAAGAGGTCCGGCCGGCGGAGCACGTGGCGGACGTCCGCGTGCCGCCACACCGCCCAGAAGCCGGGGCCGGGCGGCGCCTCGTCCACCCAGGTCAGCGGCTCGCTGGCGCGCACGCGCGCCAGCGTCCCGTACGGGACGCCGGCCACGTACGTGTCGGGGTCGAAGACGGCCTGGACGTCGGGCTCCGCGCCCACGCCCCGATGCTATGCCCTACACGTCGAACAGGACGGGCAGGGAGTCGAGGACGGACATCCCGTTCGTGCCGACCGTCACCCGGGGCGCGGGCTGGCCGTCGTCGAGGCGCAGGCCCGGCATGCGGTCCAGCACCGCGTTGACCGTCGCCGCGGTCTCCAGGCGGGCCAGGTGCAGCCCGAGGCACATGTGCGGCCCGGCCGCGAAGGCCAGGTGCTGCTGGGCGTCGCGGTGGATGTCGAAGCGATCGGCGTCGGGCCAGCGGCGCTCGTCGCGGTTGGCGGAGCCCAGGTTGATCACCAGCGCCGAGCCAGCCGGCACCGCCATGCCGCCCAGCTCCGTGTCGCGCGTCGCGACCCGCATGATCATCAGGGCCGGCGCGTCGCAGCGCAGGCCCTCCTCGATGGCCTGGGGCATGAGCGAGCGGTCGCGGATGAGGTCGGCCAGCTGGTCGGGGTGGGCGAGCAGGCGCCGGACCAGCGAGACGATGGAGCGCGCGGTCGTCTCGACGCCGGCCGGGAGCAGCAGCCGCAGGAACGAGTAGATCGCCTCGTCCTCCAGGCGGATGCCGTCCACCTCGGCGGACAGCAGCCGGCTGATGATGTCCTCCCGCGGCTGCCGGCGGCGGTCGGCCACGACGCCCGCGAAGTACTCGCGGAGCTCGGCGGAGGCGTCCAGCCCGCGCTGGAAGTCGTCGGACATCTCCAGCAGGTCGAGCGACCAGCGGTGGAACCGGCCCTCGTCGTCGGCGGGCAGGCCGAGTATGCGAGCGGTGACCAGGATCGGCAGCGGCAGGCTCAGGTCGGCCACCAGGTCGGCCCGCCCGCTGGGCGCGACCCGGTCGATCAGCTCGTGGCACGCGGGCGTGACGACCTCGTCCACGAAGGGCGCCAGGGCGCGCTGCTGGAAGATGTCGGCGACCAGGTCGCGGTGCCGCTTGTGCTCCGGATCGTCCATCCCGATGATCGTCCTGCCGAACACCCGGGTCGCGTTGTCGGCGTACGCCTGGGACGACGAGAACGTCCGTGGCTCGCGCAGGACGCGCGCGCACTCCTCGTAGCCGAACACGTCGAACCCGGCGGGGAGGCCGGCCTCCGGCGTCGCCGCCCGGGCCTGGACAGAGGCCTGGGCACGGCACCCCGCCAGGTACTGGTACACGTCCTCCAGCTCGATGATCACGGTGCTTCCTCCCCGTATTGACGCCATGCGCCAGCGACCGGTCGCTGGCCGAGCCGGGAGGATTCTCGCCGGCCGCCGGCCGGCGGGTCAACCGCCGTGCTCGATACCCCGCACACCCTCGAGCGCGATCCGCACACGCCGGTTGTGCCGGCCCTTGTTGTCCACCTTGAGCACACGCAGTGGGCGGGACCGGCCGGTGGTCGCCAGGTGGGTGCCGCCGCACGCCTGCCGGTCCAGCCCGGCGATCTCGACGATGCGGACCAGGCCGTCGGGCGTCGGCGGCGGGGCGACGGAGCGGCTGCGGATCAGGCCGTGCTGGGCGCGCGCCTCCTCCAACGGCACATAGCCGTCGCCCACGCGCAGGTCCTGGGCGATGACGTCGTTGAGCTCCGGCTCCAGCGCGCGCAGGCGGTCGTTGTCGGCGTCGGGCAGGTCGAAGTCCATCCGGGCCGTCCCGTCCGACTGCATCTGGACGCCGGTGACCAGCGCGCCGTCGAAGTACCGG
>VBJR01000198.1:11723-19408 GCA_005880175.1 Chloroflexota bacterium | reverse complement strand
GGCGTGACCCCGACGAGCGCCCAGGGCCTGGCCCGGCTGGAGCCCGTCCAGGAGGGCGGCACCGTGACGTTCGGGAGCCAGACCCACCCCGCGGACGGCAACTGCGGCATGGTGCTGACCGGCCGAGAGCGGGCGCGCGAGCTGAGCCGCGACCCGGGCATCGAGGTGCAGCTGCTGAGCTACGGACAGTCGCGCGCGAAGCGAGCGTTCATGCCGCTGGCGCCGGTGCCGGCCGCCCGCCAGGCGCTCGAGCACGCGGGCCTGCGCATCTACGACATCACGGCGATCAAGACGCACAACCCGTTCGCGGTGAACGACGTGTACTTCGCCCGCGAGTTCGACGTCGCGTTCGAGGGATTCAACAACCACGGCTCCTCGCTGATCTACGGCCACCCGCAGGGGCCGACCGGGATGCGCCTGGTCATCGAGCTGATCGAGGAGCTGGTCGACCGGGGCGGCGGCTACGGCCTGTTCACGGGCTGCGCGGCCGGCGACACGGGCGCGGCCGTGGTCGTCAGGGTCGACACCGCCCTCAAGTAGGCTCAGCGGCATCGCGCGTTCCCGGACCACCGTCCGGAGCGCCTCGAGGCTGGGGGAGACGTCCGCGGCCTGATCGGCGACGCCCGGCGCGTGGTGGTGGCCGGCGGCGACGGGACGATCGGCGTCGTGCTGCGGGCGCTGGCCGACACGGAGTGCCAGGTCGCGCTGCTGCCGCTGGGCACGTTCAACAACTTCGCCCGCGCTCTCCGGATCCCCGAGGACGTGGATGGCGCGATCGAGGTCGCCGGGGCGCCGGGACGGACCTCACCCGACGCGACCGCCGTCGCGGCCCGCTCCAACTCGGCCATAGCCATGGATCTTAACTGCTAGTTCTGCTATAAGGTTTTCTCGGAATGTGCTCAACGGGCGCCGGACGAGTCAGGAGGTCCGGCGCGCGGCCGCCAACCCGTGGCTGGATCGGGCCGAGCGGCTCGGCTACGTGGTCCGCGGTCTCCTGTACGGGCTGATGGGCCTGCTCGCGCTCCAGGTCGCGCTGGGCGTGGGCGGCCGGGCGGTCGATCAGCGCGGCGGCCTCCTGTACCTCACGCAGAACGCCGGCGGCAAGGTGGTCCTGGCGATCTGCGTCGTCGGCCTGGCCGCGTACGCGGTGTGGGGCGGGGTCCGCGCGGTCTTCGACCCGGTGGGCCGGGGGACGAGCGGCGACGAACGCGGACGTGCGCCAGGACAGCGTCCAGGCCGCCGTGGCCGGCCTGCTCCGCCGGCCGGCCGGTGGCTGGCTGACCGTGGCCGCGGGCGCCGTCGCGGTCGCGGGCGGGATCGCCCAGCTGGTGGAGGCGTTCCGGGCGGGCTTCCGGCGGGACATGAAGCGGTACCAGATGAGCGAGACGGAGCGGGACGCAACCGACCTGGTCGGCCGGCTCGGGTACGCCGGCCGGGGCGTCACGTTCGCGGTCGTCGGCTGGTTCCTCGTCCAGGCCGGACTCCACCACGACGCCGGACAGGCGCACGGCTACGGCGGCGCGTTCATCTTCCTGCTCGCCCAGCCCATCGGCCGGCAGCTCCTGGGCGCGACGGCCATCTGCTTCATGGCGCTCGGCCTCCACTCGTTCGCCTACGCGCGGTGGGCCCGCACCCTGGCCAACCGGTGACGAACGGCGCGCCCGGACGCGCGGTATCGAAGCCGCTCCTGGTGCTCGCGCTGCTGGCGACGACAGGGTTCGCCGTGGACACGGTCGCGTCCGCCACGCACCCGTACCTGCCGTTCGACGTGCCGGCCGCGCGCGCGATCCAGTCGGTGCCCTGGGGTCCGGTGACCGCGGTCTTCGCCGCCGTGGACTGGCTGGAGGGCGTGCGCCAGGTGGTGGCCGCGGGCGCGGGGCTCGTCGTCGTCGCCCTGCTCAACCGGCGTGCGGTCCCGCTGTACCTCGCCTGCGCCCTGAGCGGCGCCGCGTACAGCCTGACCGAGCTCCTGATCGCCCGGCCGCGGCCGCCGGCGTCGCTCGTGCACGTCGCGCGGCACACCGCCGGCTTCAGCTATCCCAGCGGCCATGCGGTGTTCTTCTGCTGGTTCGTGCCGGTGCTGGTGCTCACCGTCGTGCGGCCGCACCTGCCCCGAGCGCTCGAGGTCGCCGGCTGGGTCGTGGCCGCGGCGGTGCTGGCGCTCGTCGGGATCGGGCGTGTCGACGTTGGCGAGCACTGGCCGAGCGACGTGCTCGGCGGCCTTGCGCTGGGGGTGGCCTGGACGGCGCTGGCGCTCTCCATCCGGGCGCTCTCGGGTCCGCTGCGGAGGCGGGGGTCACCCCCCAGCAGGACCGGGCGCTCGGTGAGGCCCGGCCCTGTTGTGGGGGTAGGGGGACAATCGACCTGAGGCGGACGGCGCCCGGCGGAGCCGCCCGACGATACGGACCAGTACACACGGTGTGCCGGGGCCGCCGCAAGGGACAGCCGCCCATCAGGCATGATCGAGTCGCCCATGACGCAGGTGACCCGCCGGCGATTCCTCGGTGGCGCCGCCGGCCTCGCGGGGGCGGTGGCGTTCCCGGCCGTCCGCCTGGGCCGCGCCGCCGAGACGCCGCTGGGGCACATCGTGCTGCTGATGCGTGAGAACCGGTCGTTCGACCACTACTTCGGCGGCTTCCCGGGGGCCGACGGCCTGCCGGCCGGGGCGCCCGTGACGGTCGTGGACGCCGACTGCATCCCCGACCCCCCGCACGACGAGGAGGCGGTGACGGCCGCCGCCGCGAGCGGGACGTTCTCGGCGCCGCAGGCGCACCTCTCGTTCCCCGAGCGCAGGGTGCCGCTCGCCTGGGCGCTCGCCCGGCGGTTCGGCCTGTGCGACCGCTACTTCGCCTCGGTGCTGGGCCCCACGTTCGCGAACCGGCTCTTCAGCGTCGCGGCCTCCCCCGGCGGGTTCCGGGACAACCCGACCCGGATCGACCCCGCGCTGCTGCCCCGGCCCAACATCGTGGACCGGCTGGACGCCGCCGGCGTGAGCTGGGCCTGCTACCTCGCCCACGTGCCCGACGCCCGCTACAACGCGGTCGCCTACTACCCGGAGCGGGAGTCGGACCCGCGCGCCAACCGCACGTTCTCCGACTTCCTGGCCGACGCCGAGGCCGGGCGCCTGCCGGCGGTCTCCTGGGTCGTGCCGGAGGACCCGCTGACCGAGCACCCCACGTCGCCGCCGCAGTGGGGCCAGCGGTTTGCCGCCCTGACCGCGCGGGCGCTGATGGCGAGCCCGGCCTGGCGGGACGCCGCGCTCGTCCTCAACTACGACGAGAGCGGCGGGTTCTACGACCACGTGCCGCCCCCGGCCGGGCTCGGCTACCGGGTCCCCTGCACCGTCGTGTCGCCGTTCGCCCGGCCCGGGCACGTCAGCCACGAGGTGTACGATCATGCCTCCGCGCTCGCGCTGGTCGAGCGCACGTTCGGCCTGGCCCCGCTCGGCTCGCGGGACGCAGCGGCCAGTCCGCTGGAGGACTGCTTCGACTTCGCTCACCCGGATCCGGATCCCGTGGTCTTCCCCGCGTCACCCGCGGTCACCGGCTGCCCGTCGCCGCCGGCCTGGGCGGCCGAGCTGCTGGCGATGCCGCTGAGCCCCGCGCCGCCCACGACGGGGCCCGGCCCGGCGCTGCCGCTCGGCGCGGCGGGGCTCGCCGCGGCCGTCGCGGGCGGCGCCGCGATCGGCCTGCGCTGGCGGTCCCGACGTGGCCGATCGTAACCAGCTCCTGTATCCCCGGGCGAAGGTGGCAACGGACGTCGACACCTCGCCGGCCGACGCGCGGGTCCGGCTGGAACGGACGGTCAGGGTCCTGGAGCGGCGAGGGTATGCAGTGGCCCCGGCACGACTCGGCGAGCTCTGCATCGGCGGCGTCCTGACCGAGCGCCAGGTCCGCGAGGCGGTCGCCGCCGACACCGAGCTGAGCCTCCGCGACGGCCTGGTGGTGTCGCCCCACCTGGCCCGCGACTCCTCCCGGATCGCCCGCCGCGCCGCCGGCCACGCCGACAACGCGGCCCGCTGCCTGCCCACGACGCTCGGCTTCGTGCGCACGCTGGTCCGGCTCTGCCCGTTCGTCCTCAGCGTCGCGATCGCCGGGTCGCTCGCCTCGGGGGGCTACCTGGCCGCCGACGACGTGGACCTCAACCTGATCGTCGAGGACGGCAAGCGCCACCTGGCCTACGTCGCGATCAACCTGCTCGGCATGGCCCATGCGCTCCGGCACCGGGGCAAGCCGGTGGACACCCACACGCAGCGGCCGCTGGCGCCGCGCTTCATGACCGCCAACCTGATCCTGGAGCGCTCCCAGTGCTTCCCGCTGGTCCGCGAGGACGAGGACATGGCGTACGAGTTCCTGGCCTCGCGGCCGGTCCACGGCGTCGCGCTGTGGCGCGAGATCGTGACGACCAACCGCGGGCTGTGCGAGCACTTCCCGCAGTTGGAGGAGCGGCGCTACCCGGACGCGCTCCGCGAGCGGTCGGTGCTGCCCCGCTGGCTGTTCCCGGCCGTCCTGGACGGCCCCGCCCGGGCGCTCGGCAGCGCCGGCTGGCGGTACATGCAGTGGACCCGGCGGCGCCGGCCCGAGGCCCTGGCCCGGGTCGCGTTCGTCCGCCGCACGATGCGCCCCTACGCGCTCTTCGACGAGTCGTGACCCCGTGATCCTGATCCCGCTGGCCGTCATCGCGGCGTCGAGCGTCTTCCTGTTCCTGTACGGGCTCAACCTGCTGTACCTGGCCACCCGCGCCGTGTGGCTGCGGCCGCTGCCCCGGCCGGCGGACGTGCCGCCCGACCAGACCGTCGTGGTGCAGCTGCCCATCTACAACGAGCGCTACGTCGCCGGGCGAGTCATCGACGCGGCGTGCCGGCTGGACTGGCCCCGCGAGCGCCTGGAGGTGCAGGTGCTCGACGACTCGACCGACGACACGCCCGAGATCGCCGCCCGCTGCGTCGAGCGCTGGCGGCGGGCCGGCGTCGCGATCACGCACGTGCGCCGGGGCAGCCGGGACGGCTACAAGGCGGGGGCGCTGGGCCACGGCCTGACGCTGACGGACGCCGAGCTGGCCACGGTCTTCGACGCCGACTTCGTGCCGGCGCCCGACTTCCTCCGCCGGATGGTCCCGGCCCTGGCCGACCCCCGGGTGGCGTTCGTGCAGGCGCGCTGGGGCCACCTCAACGAGGAGTTCTCGCTCCTCACGTACCTGCAGTCGCTGATGACGGACTTCCACTTCCTGGTCGAGCAGGCGGTCCGGCCGCGGGCCGGCTACCTGACGAACTTCGCGGGCTCGGCCGGGGTGTGGCGGCGCGCCGCCATCGACGACGCGGGCGGCTGGAGCGGCTCCACGCTGACCGAGGACCTCGACCTCAGCTACCGGGCGCAGCTCCGGGGCTGGCGGGCCGTGTACCTGGAGGACGTCGTCGTGCCCCAGGAGCTGCCGGTCTCGGCCAACGCGTACCGCGCCCAGCAGGCGCGCTGGTCCACGGGCAGCTTCCAGACGGCGACGCAGGTGCTGCCCGGGCTGCTGCGGAGCCGGCTCTCGCCGATGGCCAAGTTCGAGGCCGTGATGCACCTGCTCGGCTACGTGGCCCCGATCGCGATGGTGGCGCAGATCTGCTGCTACCCGGCGCTGCTGATGCTCGCCGCGAACGGCCAGCGGAACCCGGTGTTCGTCCTGCCGGCGATCGGCAGCGTGCTGAGCCTGGCGCCCGCGGCCGGCATGGCGGTCGGCCAGTGGCGGCGCGGCCGGGAGTGGTGGCGCCACTGGTACGGCATCCTGGGCTGGTCGATCCTGGGCGCGGGGACGTCGCTGACGATCGTGTTCTCGATCGGGCGCTGGCTCCGCGGCGGCGGACGCCGGCGCGATCGCCGAGCTGGTGATCGGCCTGGCGGGCATCGTGCTGGTCGTGAACACGCTCCGGTTCGGCCAGCCGCTGCTCGGCATGTACGCGGGCCTGTTCTCGCTCGGCTACTTGTACCTGGCCAGCGCCAGCCTGGTCCAGTCGCTGCGGCAGGTGCGGTACGAGGCCGTGGCGCTGCGGGCGCGGGCCGTCCTGCCCAGGCTGCAGGCGCCCGCGCTGCTGGCGGTGCTGACGCTGGTGCTGCTGTGGGTGGCGAGCGTGCTCCCGGACCCGTTCGAGGACTCGTACCAGCACTGGCTGATCGCGGCGAACCTGGCCACGACGGGCCGCCTCGACGACCCGCTGTTCCAGATGCAGGACACGTGGCTGCCCGCGTACCACGTGCTGGCCGCGCTCGTGCTGAAGGTGTTCGGCACCTGGCAGATCGGCGCGCTGAAGTCCATGGACGTGCTGCTGGGCGTGGCGACGCTGATCGTCACGTTCCGGCTCGCCGGGTCGCGGCGCCAGGGCCTGGTCGCGGTGACGCTGCTGGCGCTCAACCCGATCTTCATCCTGACCTCGACCCAGGCGGTGGCGGAGCCGCTGCTGGTGCTGCTCCTGCTGACGGCGGTGTGGGCGGCCAGCCGGGGCCGCCTGGGGGTGGCGGCCGTGTTCGCCTGCCTGGCCTGCCTGACCGGCACGAAGGCGTGGCTCTGGCTGGGCTGCGTGGTCGTCGTGGTCGGGGCCGAGTGGCTGATCCGCTCGTCGTCCGGGGCCGCGCGCCGCGTGCTCTGGGTGGCGCCCGCGCTGGCGCTGGCGGTCACGACAGCCTGGCGACCGACCCGCTGGTGCGCGGGGGCAGCTTCCTAGGCTACTTCGCGCTGGCGTCGCTGCCGATCGTGGCGCTGGCCCCGTTCGGGTTCCTGCGCTCGCTCCGCGGCCGGCCCCTGACCCTGGTGGCGCTGCCCTCGGTGCTGTACCTGCTGCTGGTCGCGGTGCTGGTGTTCGCCGGCGTCTACACGGGCAGCCACCGGTACTACTACCCGGCGCTGCCCGGCCTGGCCCTCGCGGCCGCCGCGGCGGTCGACCGGGTCCGCCTGCCGATCGCGCTGCTGCCGGCGGGCGCGGCCGCCGTCGTGGCGGTGGCGTTCATCCCGGTGCTGAACGGGCTGGCGGCGGACAACCGCGGCCTGGTCGCGGCGGGCTCCAGCGCGAGCCTGCTGCCGGGCGCGCTGCTGACGGACTCGCCCGCCGCCGCGTACTGGAGCCACAAGCCGCCGGCGCAGATCTACGGCTCGCGGGTCCTGCCGTCGGACCGCTCGGCCGCGGTGACCTGGATGCGGTCGCGCGGCGTGGGCGGGCTGGTGCTCGAGGACATCGACTACTACCGCGCGCACGCCGTCCTGCCGGACCTGATGGGCGGCGACCCGTCGCCGCCGTTCCTGCCGGTCGGCGGCCCCCGGCAGTACATCGTGCCCGGGGGCAAGGACGTGCACGTGTACGACCTCGGCCGGCTGGTGCTGGTCACGCCCGACGGCATCGGCGTCAGCGCGGACCAGGGAGCGTGGCCGTCGCGCACCAAGACGGCGCCGCTGGCCAAGGGCCCGGTGCTGACGGTGCGCGGCCAGGACGCGGCCGGCGGCGGGATGGGCTTCGGCGTGCCGATCGCGCAGTTCGCGGACGGGTGGTGGTTCCCGGGCGCGGACTCAGCGTTCCAGCTCAACCCCGAGGGCGACGGCTGGATGCGCACGTACGAGCTGGACATGCGCGAGACGGACGACGCGGCCGGCCACTTCGTGGGCTTCGATCGCGGGCCCAGCCACGGCCAGGTGCAGGTCACGTACCGTCTGCG
>VBJR01000198.1:0-11443 GCA_005880175.1 Chloroflexota bacterium | reverse complement strand
CTCGATCAGGAGGGCGAGATGAACCGAAGCACCGACGTCGTGCTGGTCTATCCGCAGCGAGCGCCCCGCAAGGGCCGTCACTGGATCATGCCCTCCCTGGGCCTGATGTACCTGTCGGCGTCGCTCCGTCGCGCGGGCTACACAGTCCGGCACATCGACCACACGTTCATGGAGCGCCACGAGGTGCTGGCCGAGATCGAGCGGCTGCGGCCGTCGGTGATCGGCGTGTACTGCATGATCACGATGCAGGACGAGGCGTTCTCGCTGGCCGAGCAGGTGCGGGGCAAGGCGCTGACGATCGTCGGCGGCCCGTACCCGTCGGGCGAGCCGGAGAAGTTCGTGGACGCGTTCGACCTGGTCGCGATCGGCGAGGGCGAGGAGACGATCGTGTCCGTCGTCGAGCACCTGGAGGACCGCCGGTTCGAGGAGATCCCGGGCCTGGTCTTCCGGCGCGACGGCGAGGTGGTGCGGACGGAGCCGCGCGTGCGCTCGAAGGACATGACGCAGCTGCCGCTGCCGTACCGGGGCGATCTGCCCAACCAGCAGTACATCGACTACTGGCGCAAGCACTGGAAGGACGCCACGACGCCGCTGATGAGCACGCGCGGCTGCCCGTTCCGCTGCGAGTTCTGCCACAAGCCGGTGTTCGGCGACCTGTTCCGGGCGCGGCCGGGCGGTACCGTCATCGAGGAGATGCAGGAGATCGCCGAGCTCGGGTACGACCACGTCTGGATGTCCGACGACCTGTTCACGCTGAACTACCGGCGGACGATGGAGCTGTGCCAGGAGATCGAGAAGGCGAACCTGCCGCTGACGTGGGAGTGCCTCAGCCGCGTGACGCAGGTGGACTACGATCTCTTCGCTCAGATGAAGCGCGCAGGGTGCAAGCGGATCTTCTTCGGCATCGAGTCGGGCGATGAGGGCGTCCTGAAGCAGATGCAGAAGGGGATCAAGCCCGAGCAGGCCGAGGAGGCGGTGGCGGCGTGCGTCAAGGCCGGCATCAAGGCGGCCGGCTTCTTCATGGTGGGCTACCTGGGCGAGACGCCGGAGAGCCTGATGAAGACGATCCGCTTCTCGTCGCACCTGCCGCTCGACTACGTGAGCTACACGATCGCGTACCCGCTGCCGGGCACCAAGTTCTACTCCCGCGTCAAGGAGCGGCGGCACGAGGGCGAGTGGCACTACATCCGCCACAACCGCCTGCTGTTCAACTCGGACTTCACCCAGCGGAAGCTGCGGTTCGCGATCTACAAGGGCGCGATCCAGCACAAGCTGCGCAAGTTCCACATGAAGCCGTTGGCCTCGGCATTCGAGGTGGCGACCGACCCGCTCCTGCGGGCCATGCGCTGATGGGACGAGCCGGTGGCGGCCGCCGCCAGGCCGACGTCTGGCACAGCCTGTTCCGGATCGGGGTGGGCGCCTACTGGCTGTACTTCGCGTCGCAGAAGTGGCCGGAGCCGCTGGGCTTCGGCCCGACCCACGGGATCCAGTGGATGCACCCGCTCATGCAGCAGGCGGCGGCGGTCAACCCGATCTCGCTCCTGCGCGACGCGCTGACCCAGCTCGTCCTGCCCAACTGGCAGGTCTTCGCCCTGCTCCAGGCGGCCGGCGAGACGGCCGTGGGCGTGCTGCTGATCCTGGGCATCGCCACCCGGCCGGCGGCGCTGGTCGGCACGCTGCTCGCGATCAACCTGTCCCTGACGGTGGCGTTCACGGATACGGACGTCGGGATCCGGTGGCTGTACTACCTGCCGGTGCTGGCCAGCTTCGAGGTGTTCGTGAACGGCTCGGGCGCGTGGGCCGTGGACCGGGCCCGGTTCGTGCCCGGGTGGCTGCGCTCGTGAGGTTCGCGCGCGTGTTCGGCCTCTCGGTGCTGCTGTTCCCGGTCGGGCTGGCCACGCACGAGGTGATGCACCTGGCGGTCTACTCGGCGTTCGGCGTGCCGGCGGCGCTGCTGGTGACGAGCTGGCGGCTGGGCTCGCTGGGCGTCCCGATCTTCGGACTGCACTCGGCGCCGGTCGGGGTGGGCGGGGTGACGCTCGACGTGCTGGTGATCAACAACGGGCTGGGGCCGCTGCTGGCGGCGCTCCTGCTGCTCGTCCTGCTGGTATCGATCGACCGCCGGTCGCGGATGGCGCGGGCGGCGCTGCTGGCGAACGTGCTGGCGCTGGTCTTCTTCTCGTGCAACGAGGTCGCCTACCCGCTGCTGGAGGAGGTCGCCCACGTGGACGCCGACGTGCTGCTGCTGCCCGAGCTGAACTACGGGATCGTGCTGGTGATCCTGCTCGCCACGGCGTTCGCGGCGTCGGGGCCGTGGCCGTTCTTCCCGTTGAGGACGGGCGGCAGCTCGACGTCCGCCACGACCCGCCCGTCGAGCAGCCTGACCACGCGCTGAGCCCAGCCGGCGGCCACGTGCTCGTCGTGCGTGGCGAGCAGGACCGCCGGGCGCGCACCGCCGGCCGTCGTCGCCTGCTCGAGGAGGTGGAGCACCTCCGTGCCGCCGGCGCGGTCGAGCGCGCTGGTGGGCTCGTCCGCGAGCAGCAGGCTGGGCCGGTTGACCAGCGCCCGGGCGATTGCGGCGCGCTGCTGCTCGCCGCCGCTGAGCTCGTCGGGCAGGCAGCCGCGCGCGCCGGCGATGCCCAGGCGCTCCAGCAGGCCGGCGGCGCGGGCGGCCGCGGTCCGGCGATCGACCCCGGCGAGCTGCGCCGGGAGCAGGACGTTGTCCTCGACGGTGAGGCTGGACAGCAGGGGGACGGCGGGTGCCACGATCCCGATCCGCTGGCGCCGGAACCGGGCGAGGCCGGCCCGCGTCAGGTCACCCAGCCGCTGCCCGGTGACGGCGACGGTCCCGCCGGTGGGCCGGACCAGGCCGGCGGCGAGGTTCACGAGGGTGGTCTTGCCGCTGCCCGAGGGCCCGAGCAGGGCGACGAGGTCGCCGGGCCGGACGGCGAGCGTCACGTCGTGCAGCGCGGGCCGCACGGCCGCCCGGCCCGGCCGGCCGTAGACCTTGCCGACCCCCTCCAGCTGCAGCACCGCGCTCGTCGTCCTGGCCACCGGGCAGGAGTTGTAGCAGAGCGGGCGCCGGCCTCGCCGGCCGCAGCGGGCACGCGTCGCGCCGCCGGGTGGGATCATGGGGGCCGTGAGGATCCTGCGGACCCCTGACGACCGCTTCGCGGACCTGCCCGACTTCCCGTACGAGCCGCGCTACGCCACCGTGCCGGCCGCTGTCGGCGAGGCGCTTCGGATGGCGTACGTGGAGGCCGGGCCGCCGGACGGGCCGCCGGTCCTCCTGCTCCACGGCGAGCCGACGTGGTCGTTCCTGTACCGCACGGTGATGCGTGTGCTGGCCGGCGCCGGGCTCCGGGCGGTCGCGCCGGACATGGTCGGGTTCGGTCGCTCCGACAAGCCGGCCCAGATCGCCGACCACAGCTACGCCGCGCACGTCGAGTGGATGCGCGCCCTGGCGTTCGACGCGCTCGACCTGCGGGACGTCACGCTGGTCGGCCAGGACTGGGGCGGCCTGATCGGGCTGCGCCTGGTCGCCGAGCACCCGGACCGGTTCGCCAGGGTCGTGGCCGCGAACACCGGGCTTCCGACGGGCGACCGCCCGATGCCCGAGGTCTGGTGGAGCTTCCGGCGGGCGGTCGAGGGGGCGCCGGTGCTGGACATCGGGCGGTTCGTGCGCGCGGGGTGCCGCGAGCCGCTGGCCGGCGCGGCGGCCGCCGCCTACGACGCGCCGTTCCCGGACGAGTCGTACAAGGCCGGACCGCGGGCGATGCCGGGGCTGATCCCGGTCGGTCCCGACGACCCGGCGAGCGCGGCCAACCGGGCGGCGTGGGAGCGGCTCGGGCGGTGGGAGAAGCCGTTCCTGGTCGTGTTCAGCGACGGCGACCCGATCACCGGCGGGATGGCGCCGATCCTGCGCCGCCACGTGCCGGGCGCGGCGGGTCTCGACCATCCGACGCTCGCGGGCGCGGGCCACTTCCTGCAGGAGGACGCCGGCCAGCGGCTGGGCGAGGTCGTGGCGGCGTTCGTGCGGGGCGCCGCCTGACGGACGCGGCGGCGGTCAGCCGGTCGGCTTCGGCGGTGCTCGGATGAAGGAGGGGCGGCAGGCGTGGCTCGTCGTGGGCGCCGCGTTCACGTCCATGTTCACCGTGTTCGGCGCGGTCTACAGCTTCGGCGCGTTCTTCGAGCCGATGGCCCGGGAGTTCCACACGGGCCAGGGGCTGACGTCGGTGCTGTTCGCGGTGACCGCGTTCAGCTTCTTCAGCCTCGGGGCGGTGAGTGGCGCGGTGGCCGACCGGGTGGGACCGCGCCGGGTGGTGCTGGTCGGGGCGGCGGCGATGGGCCTGGGCCTGGCGCTGACGGCGGTGACGCCGGCGTTCTGGCTGGGGTGCCTGACGTACGGGCTGGGCGTGGGGGTGGGGACGGCGTGCGCGTACGTGCCGATGGTGGCGGCGGTGGGCGGCTGGTTCGGACGGCGGCGGTCGCTGGCGATCGGCATGGCGGTGAGCGGGATCGGCGCGGGGACACTGGTCGGGCCGCCCGTGGCCGAGGTGCTGATCGAGCGGCTGGGCTGGCGGCAGGCGTACCTCGTGCTGGCGGCGGCCACGGTGGTGCTGCTGGTGGCGTGCGCGGTGGCGGCCGAGGCGCCGCCGGTGGCGGCCGCCGCGGGTGCGGGCGCGCGCGGCCTCGGCCGGGTCCTCCGGACGCGGGCGTTCGGGCTGCTGTACGCGACGGGCCTGCTCAGCGGGTTCGCGCTGTTCATGGCGCTGGTGCACATCGTGCCGTACGCGCAGCGCCTGGGCTCGTCGCCCCTGAGCGCGGCGGCGCTGGTGAGCGTGGTGGGCGTGGGCAGCGTGTCGGGCCGGCTGGTGCTGGGCGGCGCCGCCGACCGGCTGGCCCCGGTGAACGCGTTCCGCCTGTCCATGGCGATCCTGCTGCTGAGCTACGTCCTCTGGCTGCTGGCGCCGGGGTACGCGGTGCTCGCCTGCTTCGCCCTGGCGCTGGGCGTGGGGTACGGCGGCTGGGTGGCGCTCTCGCCGTCGGTGATGGCGGAGCTGTTCGGTCCGGCGGGCCTGGGCGGGTCGGTGGGCGCCCTGTACACGTCGGCCGGGATCGGAGCGCTGCTGGGCCCGCCGTTCGCGGGGTTCATCGTCGACGCGACGGGCGGCTACCTGCCGGCGATCGTGACCGCGATCGGTATGGCCACCGTGTCAGTGGCCTTGGCCGCGCTGCTGCCGGGCGGCCGGGACGCGGCGACGCGCGAGCGCTAGGGGGCCGCGAGCTCATCCGGCATACTATCGGCCGATGGTACCGCCCAGCGCGATGCCGGACGAGGTCTCCCAGGTCCGGCGCGCGCTGCTCGCGCAGGCCGCGCTGGGAGCCACCGCGGCGGGGCTCGGCCTCCTCCGTCCCGACATGGCGGCGCGTCAGCCCGTCTGGCCGGACGGGCTCGACCTGCTGCTGCTCTTCTTCGGACTGGCCATGGCGGCGGCCGGCCTGGCGTTCGCGTGGGCCGTCCGCTTCCGCCGCAGGCTGGTCCGCGCCGCCATGGTGGTCCTGGAGATCGTCCTCCCGGTCGGCTTCGTGGTCTCCCTGGTGGCCGCCGGCCCCCCGGACCTCTCGACCGGGATCTTCCTGCCGGCGATCGTGGTCGCGATCCCGGGGGGCGAGGCGGTTCGGCTGATGTTCAGCGACGCCGCGGTCGAGTGGTTCCGCGTGCCGCCGGTCGACGTGCTCTGATCGGGACTGCTACCTCCTGCCGGGTCCGGCCAGCACGACGGTCGTCAGCGCGCGAGGAGCGAGGTCCACCGACAGGTCCCGCCCGCGGACGTGCGCGACGTTCTCCGGAGCGAGCGAGCGGTCCGTGTCGGTGACGAAGGAGGTCGCCCGCGCGGCCGCCGTCCCCGGATCGAGACGAAGGTCCGTGGTGGCAGCCGTGGTCGCCGTGTTGATGATCTCGATCACCTTCGTCCCGTCCTTGTTGCGGAACGCGGAGACCTGGAGCGACGGGTCCGCGGCGCTCGCGCTCACCCGTGACAGATGTAGGCGTTCACACCGGCGAGCGTCAGGGCGCTGTTGATGTCCTCGGCGAGGGTGATGCCGGCGGTCTGGGTGCCGTCGTCCCACGCGGGGTTCCAGGGCGTGCCCCCGGCCTGCCACTCCGACATCCACGTGTGCCTGGCCGTCGGCTGGGGAGTGCGCGCGGGCGAGCCGTACTCGTGGCCGCTGATGGTGCCGACCCATTGGGCCACGGCGGGGTCCGCCTCGACCGCGTTCGTGTAGGCGACCTCCGGCGTCCAGCCGGTCGCGTCGCAGCACACCATCGACAGCCGCAGCCCGGACTGCCGCAGCGTCGGGCCGAGCACCTGGATCATGTCGTTCACCTGGGCCTGGTCGAGCTTCATCGACGCGTACGTCGCCACGAAGTTGGGCTCGTTGGTGAAGCCGAGGTCGGTGATGTCGATGCCCTCGCCGCGGTAGAACTTCGCGTACTGCACGAGGTAGTTGGCGTAGGCCTGCCGCCAGTCGCCGCTGGCGCAGGCGGTCTCCGGCAGCCCGCAGACGACGCCGCCGTTCGCCACGATGCCGTTGGTCTTCATGAACGGCGGCGCGCTCCACGCGTCGGCATAGAACCGCTTCACGCCGAACGCCTGGGCCTGCTGGGCCAGCCAGAGCTGACCGCTGTCGTTGACGTCCCACTGGTAGACCGGCGGCACGTCCGGGCCGCCCGGGTTCACCGGCTCGATCGACCGGTTGTCGCCGACGCCGTCCGGAGCCGACCCGATGCCCAGCCGCAGGATGCTGAGCCCCGCGCCGTCCTTCGGGCTCAGCAGCGTGTCCACGATCTGACGCTGCTGGTCGGCTGGCATGGCGTGGATGAGGGCCGCGCGCGCGAAGGCGGCGGAGAAGCCGAATCCATCGATGGACTGGAGCGAGCGGCTGAAGTCGGCCGAGCCTGCGGGCGGCGTGTTGTTCGCCGCGGTGACGGACAGGGCACCGATGGAGAGTGCCGCCGTCGTCACCAGGATCGCCGCAGCCGCCCAGCGCCTCGACCGGGCCAGAAGTGTCCTCATCAACTCCCCTCCGAATCGCTTCCGACGTCGAAATTTTTCGGCAAGAGGGCGAAATACGTTGGGAGTGTAGGTCGCGTGCCGAGGCCTGTCAAGGCGGCCATCAGGTGTCCTGCGCGTTCCCAGGGTCCAGTTGATCGGTGCGCAACTTTCCGAAAATATCGAGCGCTGCTTGCTGGTCCACAACGCCGCGGCGTCGAGCTCGGCGACCGGGAGGCGGCGTCCCCATGTCCAGTTCGGGGAGCGTGCGGAGGTGCCCGGAGTCGCGATCCCAGGTGCCGTCCGCGAGGTCTCGCGCGTGGCGCTCGATCGCGCGGTCGACCTGCACGAGCATCGTGGCCGATGGCTCCCCGGCGATCGCGTCCAGGTCGTCCGGCTCGTACGCGCCGCTGCGGGCGCCGACGGCTGGCTGGCCTCGCGCCCGAGAACGTCGCCCCGGGCGTGCACACGCTTGGTGCGCTCTACGGCATCCTGGCCCCGAACGTGGGCACGGTCCTGCCCGGCCTGGCCCTGCGGCGCGCGGCGCGATGGCTCGGGGTCCTGGCGCCGGCGGCCGGGATCGCCGGCCTCGCCGGCACAGCCCTCTTCCTGGGCTCGGTGGCTGGCGTGCCGGCGGGCGTGGCCGAACGCATCGTCGACTACCCCGCCGCTGCCATGCCGGTCGTCCTCGGCCGTACCTGCTCACCGGGCTGCGCGCCGGCGCGCTCAACGCGCCTGGGCGTCGTCCGTGAGGTCCTTGTCCTCCATCTCCCAGGCGTGGTCCAGGGTATGGAAGGCGCTGTGGCGGATGAGGAACGGCAACGTCCACGACTGCATCCGTTTCCCCTCGCCGCTGTTGTAGGCACGCATCGTCGCTACGTACGCCTCCCGATAGGCGACGAGGCCGTCCCTGGTGAGCGCGCCGCCCTCCGGTATCCGCAGGCCCACCCGCTTCGCGAAGTCCTCGCTCTCCACGCGGACCGTGTGGCCGATGATCTGGTCGCGGTCGCGCCCACCGCCGCGCGGCCCCTTGCGCATCTCCGAGGAGACCCGCGCCGCCACGCCGTCGAAGAACGCCCAGCAGGCCCGCAGCAGCGTGAGCTTGCGGTCGAGCTCCGTGTCGCCCATCGGTCCCTGCTCCAGGCTCGAGGGCGAGAAGGAGATGGCCCAGAAGTCCGTCGAGCCGGTGCCGACCCGGTCCTCGATCACGTCGAGGGGGCCGGCGGCGTCGAACTCGTCCGCCAGCCCGGCCGCGAGAGCGATCGTCCGGTAGCGGTGGCGATAGGACTCGAGCGTCGAGAGCGACTCGTCGGACGTCCTGGCGCCCCGGCTCCAGCCGGGCCAGTCGATGGCGAACGCCACCGCCTTCTTCCCCTTGGGACCGCGTTCGACGACGGTGCGGACAGGCATCCGGCCGATGGTAGCGCGCGATCATCGCCGCCAGCGCCGACCCTGCCAGGTGGCCCCGGTACGGAGGTCCGCCGTCTGACGCGAGCGGACCTGTCTCCGGCATGCTTGATGGCCATGAGAATCGAGCCGGTCGACCCGGAGGACGTCGACGAGCGCACCCGGGCCGTGCTGCGCGCGCAGGCCGAGACGTGGGGTGCGCCGCTGTACAACCACCTCCTGTACGCCCGCCGTGCACCGATCTTCCGCGGCGCGCGCGCCATGTGGACCGGTATCGACGCCTCCGGCCTGATCGACGAGCAGCTCAAGGCCCTGGTCAACCGGCGTGTGGCCAGCCTCAACGGCTGTCCGTTCTGACAGGACATCAACGCTGCCGTGGGCAGCGCCGCCGGACTCTCGGACGAGAAGCTGGACGCCCTCGCCGACTACGCGACCAGCCCGCTGTACGACGCGCGCGAGCGGGCGGCGCTGGCTTACGCGGACGCCGTGACCCACACAGGCCGGGAGGTACCGGACGAGCTCTTCGAGGAGCTGCGGCGCCACTTCGACGATGACTCTCTGATCGAGCTGACGATGATCGTTGCCTGGGAGAACTCGTCCAGCAAGTTCAACCACGCCCTCCGCGTACCCTCCCAGCACCTCTGGCGCCGCCGGGACGGCCAGCGGTCGTGACCCGGCCGGGCCAGCCCAAGCCGACCATCCGGCTGGGGAAGGTGCAGATCGGGCAACTTGGCGACGCCCATCCCCGGCTCGCCGGTCATGATCATGGCGTCCGGCGGCCGGTAGTCCGGCTGCTGCGAAGACTCACCCAGGACCAGGGTGCCGTAGCTGTGGCCGATCAGCACCGTGTGGAGAGGGAGGCCGTAGGGCCGCTCCTCGTGCGTGCAGCGCGCGATCGCTGGCGAGAACACGCTGACTCACGTGTGACGTCGAGTATCCGATGGGCGCCTGCGTGTTCTGAGAGCCCAGAACGCGCACCGTGAGCAAGCGCGGCCGGCGCTCCACCATGGTCGTCAGCCAGCTCCGCCGGCGAACCCGGGCGCCTGGCTCGTGACACTGCTCGCAGCCGGGCGCTCGACCGGCTGCGGCGCGAACGCACCCTCGCCGCCAAGGCGCACCTGCTGCCGATCCGGGAGCCAGCGGAGGTCGAAGTAGAGCCGTCAGCCGTCCCCGACGAGCAACTTGAGCTCGTCTTCATGGGCTGCCACCCTGCGCTGGCCGCCGAGGCGCAGTCGAGCTGACCCCTGCGCTCGGTGGGCCCATGTCCATTCCACGCGCGCCGAGCTGTCGCCGTGGCTGGGCCGGGTTGAGGAGGCGCGTGTGGCCTTCAGCAGCGCGCGGGGACCTCACACAGAACAGAGCCCGAGCGTCGGTCCCTGCGGCGCCACCACGATCAGCTTCAACCGGCGAGAAGAGAGCGGGCGGGGCAGCGGTAGAATGTGCGTCTCCGAACTCCGGTTCGGCAGCGTGGGCCCGTGGCGCAGTTGGGAGCGCGTCTGAATGGCATTCAGAAGGTCAGGGGTTCGAATCCCCTCGGGTCCACCATTTTTGAGTTCAGTCTCGGCCCCCTGACGGTCGCCGCGATCCCCGGTGACAGCTACCGTGACAGCTACCCGGCTGGGTTGCGTGGGACGTCTCCCCTGGTCCGCCGGGCTGACGTGCACCTCGACCCCGAGGGAGGATCTGAAGGGCCGGAGCAGGCGGTCTCCCTCGGCCTCTGTACGGCCTTGCCGCGGCCCGCACAGCGTCATCGCTTGGGCGTTGAACGTCGTCACCATGGCCCTCATGGACGGAGGGTGCGCCGGTGGCTGCTCCGGCCAGCACGAGCACGAGTCGGTCGCGCTTGGGACGACTCCAGGCTACCCGAGCGCAGACCGACCTCGAGGCGGCCGCTCGCCATCCGGGCGAGAGCCGGCGCGGGGTGCGCTCTCCGGCCTCCCGATGCGTCGACGTCGATACGCCGCAAACCGACATTGATCCGAGCAGAAGCGGCGTGGCCTGCCGCCGTGTCCGGGCGGTAGGAGAGGCGCCTGACTCCCGTAGTACACGGACCACTGCGGTGAACGCCGCCGTCTCCAGTCCATGACGGATGACTGCCTTCGTCTCCATCAGCTCGGCTTGCTGCTGCGGGGTTGCTTCCTTGGCGGCTTCGCCAGGAACCTCGACGTCGGCTTGGACATCCAGCGTGATCCGGACTCGCACGGTACATATCGTAGCGCGCTAGGGCAGTCCGTAACTTCACGGGCCTTTGAATATCCAATGTCTACTGAAAAACCACAGCTCGTTGAGATCTTCGACGCCTTCTTCGCTTCCCAGCGGGCCCTGTCGTTGGTGGTTTCGTGGTGCGTTGAACTGCTATCCTGGCGACCGGATCCGCCGTTGCGGTTAAGGAGGTGCAAACCGTAGGAATACAGCCAGCTTGTGAATCAACCGGGATCAGTTGCCCGGACGCCTGTCACGACGTGAATCGGCAGGTGTAAGAAAGAACGCCCGCCGCCGAAGCAACAGGCGCTCTGTCGTATGCAATTCAGAGCTTAACGTATGCTCGGGGGCCGGCACACATGGGAGAGTCGGCTATGACCCACGAGGAACTCTTCATGCTCCTCAACACTCTTATTCGGTCAGCCATCGATGCACTCCAACGGTTCGCGGATGTCGGGTGGCATCGGCGCCGACGACGCGAGTGATCCAGTCGGCCTGGAAGTGGGGTGGGTGGCCCGGTCATCGGGTTACCCACCGCCGTCGCACCCCGCGTGCTGAGCGGCGGATCGAAAGCGGCCGCCTGGACGGGCCGTGACGACGCTGCTGCAGGCGCTCGTCGGCCACCGGGCAGCCGTAGACCGCATCGGTGGGAGATGCGTCGGCGCAACGCCAGGCTCTGAGGTCGTGACATCGACCGTCACGCGGCGGCCTCGGAATGGTGCATTTCGACCGCGTACGTGACCGGCAGATCGGTGCCGGGATAGCGAACGGCGAGCTGA
>VBJR01000197.1 GCA_005880175.1 Chloroflexota bacterium | reverse complement strand
CCGCGTCGCTCGCGGGCCTCGCGCTGGCCGCCGTGCTGGCCCTCGACGAGATCGCGGTCCTGGCCGGCCAGCGACCGCCGCTTCCGCCCGCGGCCGGGCTGCTGGCCGCCGCCTGCGTCGCCCTGCTGGCGTACGCCAGGCTGCGCGCCCGGGCGAGCGAGCGCCAGAGGGCGCTAGGCCGCGCCGTCGCGGACAGCCTGCCCCACCTGGCGGTGATGACGTTCCACCACCGCGTGCCGGTCTCCGAGGCGCTCCTGATCTTCGCCCGCTGCCAGCGCGATCGGAGCCTGCACGACCTGCTCGCCGGCGACGCCTGGCGTCCGCTGGTCGAGCGGCAGCCTGACTCTGCCGCACGGAGCACCGCGCTGGAGTACGAGCGAATCGGTCAGGCTTACGCCGTGCCGATGTTTGTGGCGCTCGGGGCCGCTGTGCGTCGCGTGACCGAGCGAGGGCTGGCGGGGCAGGACGTGTACACGAGCCTGGCGCGGGCCAGCTATGGCGAGCGCCTGGCCACCGCCCGCGTCGCGGCGGCGCAGGCGAAGACGCTCATCGTGATCCCGATGGGCCTCATGATCGTGCCCGTGCTCGTGCTGATCGGGGCCCCGCTGGTAGCCTCCCTCGGAGGAATCTTCGCCCGATGAACCGCGTCGGCATACCCATCCTGGTCAGCATCACCCAACTCGGCGCCGCCGCCGTCGCGCTGGGCCGGCCCGATCCCGCCCCCGCGCTCGGCTTCCTGGCGGGCGGCTGGCCGACCGCCGGCGAGACGCTGGCCGCGCTGGAGCTGCTCGTCTGGGCGATCGTGCTGGCCGCCGCCGGCGGCAGCCTGGTCGCGGCCGGATGGGGGCTGGCCAGCCGGGCCGCGGGCAGCCCCCGCCTCCGCGAGGGCGCGGTGCTGGCCACCGGCCTGCTGATCCTGGTCGCCGGCGCGGCGCACCACATGACCGAGCCCGTCGGGATGTCCGGCGGCAGCGTGCAGGAGGCGCAGGCGTTCCTTGGCCGCTGAGCCCTCTCGCCGTCGCACGTTCCTGATCCTGCTCGAGGAGCCCCACGCGTGGGTGGCGGCGGCGACGCTGGCCCGCCAGTCGCAGCCCGGCACGGTCGAGGCGCTGATCGCCCCCGTGCCGGGCGCGGCGTTCCTCTCGGCAACCGGCCGCCAGGCCGCCGAGCTCGACGAGTGGTGGGAGCGGATGGCGACGGCGACGGGCCGGCC
The DNA here is from genome assembly GCA_005880175.1 of Chloroflexota bacterium. Next base: position 10,407 of record VBJR01000197.1, on the reverse strand, counting down.
AGTCGTCCTGGCCGCGCACGAGGACGACCTCCCGGGCTGGATCCCCGGGCTGGACGCCGACTTCGTGGTCGCGGTGCCGGACACCGCGTCTTTGAACATCTACGGCCACCTGTCCAACGTCATCGCCACCGTGGACGACGATCCGCGCCAGCTCGCCGAGCTGGCGCTGCGCGGCAGCGCCTCGCGCGCGCTGCCGCCCGCCCAGCCGGCGCCCGCCCCGGCCCCGCGCCAGGAGCGACCGGCGCCGGCGGCGGCATCGCCGCTCCCCGCCCCCACGCCGCCGCCGGCACCCGCGCCGCCGCCGCCACCCCCACACGTGCCGGTGGTCCCTGTCGTGCCGGTGGTCCCTGTCGTGCCGGTCGTCCCTGTCGCCCCGGTGGTCCCGGTCGCGCCGGCCCAGCGCCAGGCGTTCGAGAGCCCGGCCCCGGCCGACCGGCCGGGGGTCCTCGACCCGTTCGACCTGCTGGCCCGCGCCGAGCCTGTCGAGCCGGCGGGCCCGAACGGCGCCCATCCCGGCGCCGGCCTGCCCCAGAACCCGTACGGCCGCGACGCTGAGGCGCTCTCCCGGCGGACGCTGCTGAACGACGACAACCGGGCGCCCGCGACGGCCGACCAGCGTGCGCGGCCAGCGGTCGCCGCGACCCGCTCGGCCGTGGACCCGCGGCAGATCCTGGACCGCATCGGCCAGGGCCGCCGGGCCCCGGTCAGCGCCGAGCTGGGCCAGGCGGTGCTCGCCTGCAAGCCGCTGGTGGCCGCCGTCGTCTCCCGCAAGGGAGGCGTCGGCAAGACGGCCAGCGCCGCCGCCGTCGCGGCGATCCTGGGCGAGGCCGTGGACCCGTTCGGCCACACGGCGGCGCTCGTGGACGCCAACGTGGGCAACCCCGACGCCTGGGGCCGCCTCGACGTCCAGGGCGACCCGCCGACCATGCGCGAGATCGTGCGCCTCCTGATGGCCGGCCGCGAGCCGCCCGGCCCGGCGTTCGCGCAGACGCCCGCGCTGGCCGTCTACCCCGAGTCGCGGGAGGCCGGCGAGGGCTACGCGCCGGCGCAGATCCAGCGCGTGGCCGGCTACCTGAAGGGCCGGCACGCCGCCGTCGTGGTCGACCTGCCGAACCGCCTGCCCGCGTTCACGTCGGCCGAGGCCGCGGTCGCCGCCGCCTGGATCGCCGAGGCGGACGTGCTGGTGCTGCCCACCACGGCCGACCCGACCGCGCTGCTCGGCGCGATCGAGTACCTGGACGCCGACACGGTGCAGGGCAAGCCGGTCGTCGTGTCGTACATCGTCCCCCGCGTCCGCCAGATCAGGGACGCGCCCCAGGTGCGGGGCATGCTGGACCGGATTCGGGCGTCCGTCGCCGCGCTGGTCGAGGTGCCTGACGACGACCGCGCGACGCTGGCGCTGATCCGGCGGGTGGCGATCACCGAGGTCAGCGGCGAGCTCCGGAACGCGTACGTCAACCTCGCGACGCGGGTGATCGAGGCGGCGGCCAGCCGCAACGGGACCTGGTCGTGAACGGCGGCGGTCGCCGCGGCACCTGGGACCAGCCGACGCGCGTGGCCGGCCCGGCGGCGCTGACCACCGAGGCGATGCGCGGCGTCTGCTTCTGCCTCCTGTACGACCTCTGCTGCTGGCTCGCGTCCGTGCGCCGGCCCGTCCCGACCGACGTGGAGGAATACACGCTGGGCACGCTTCGGGAGATCGGCGACCCGCGGCAGCGGCTCGGCCGGTACGTGAACGGCTCCCTGCTCCTGAGCTGGGAGCAGGCCCTGGAGCCGTTCTTCGGGAGCGGCGCGACGCTGGAGCCCGAGCTCGGCGAGGCGGGCTCGTTCCAGGAGCGCGGCCGGGACGCGGCCGGCCGGATGCGGGCCGAGCTCCGCTTCGGCAACCGGTCCAGCGTGCTCGACCGGAGCCAGCGCCGGCACCAGCTGCAGACGAACGACTGGATCCTCACCGTCCTGCTGTCTCCCGAGCTGGGCGGGTTCGTGGAGAACGCGACGATCCGCCGCGCGTAGGACCCGGGCACAGTGGATCTCCAGCGGCTGCCGCTGCCCGTGGGCAGCCCACACCCCGTCCGCCAGCCGGCGCGCGCCGGGGGCCGCCGGCTCCGCGTGGGCAGGGCGGCGACCGCGCTGGTGGGCCTGGCGGCGGCCGTCGCGGGCGCCCTGCTGGGCACCACGCCGTCCCCGGTCACCGTGGGCATGGACGCCGCCGCGTACCGCGTCGGCGACGTGACCCTGCCCGCCCGCGGCGGCGGCGTGTACTCCGGCCCGGAGGGGGCGGTCGTCGTCCAGGGCGACGTCGCGGCCGGGTCCACCCGGCTCCGTGGGGCGAGCGCGCTGGGATCGTGCCGCCTGGCGGCCGACGGGCGCAGCGAGCGGTGCACGTTCCTGCTGGGCGGTCGCCACCTCGCCGCCGAGGACCGGCTGGCCGGGGAGGGCTGGGACCGGCGCTACGACGACGGCGCGACCGCGCGCATCGCGCTCGCCCGGGGCCGGCCCGTGCCCGTCCCGTTCGCGCTGGGCCGCTCGTGACGGACGCCATCCGGCGGCTGGAGGCGATCTGCGCCGAGGACCCCGGCGGGCGCAACGTCGGCCCGCTGCTCGCGGCGGCGCGAGGCGGGCTGGAGGCGGCCGCCCGCTCCCTGGCCGCCCACCCGGCGCCCCACGTGTGCCTGGTCTCGGGCTGCTTCATCCCGGGGGCGACGCCGCCCGCGGCCGAGACGGACGGACCGGTCGGGCTGGCGCTGCTGGCGGCGCTCCTGGCCCACGAGGGCATCCCGGTCCGGGTGCTCACGGACGAGCCCTGCGCGCCGGTGGTCGCGGCCGCGCTCGGACCGGACGCTCCGCCGGCGCACGTCGTCACGGTCGAGCACGGCGCGGCGGAGGTGGACGAGCTGGCCGCCGCGTTCGCTGCCATGCGGCCGCCCGTGAGCCACGTAATCGCGATCGAGCGCCTGGGGCCGGCCGCCGACGGGCGCGTCTACGACATGCGGGGCGAGGACGTGTCGTCCACGACCGCTCCGATCCACCGGCTGTTCGCGCCGGGCCCGTGGGTGCGCGTCGCCGTGGGCGACGGCGGCAACGAGATCGGCATGGGCAACGTGGCCGCGGCCGGCGGCGCGATCGCGTGCACCGTTCCGTGCGACCACCTGATCGTCGCCGGCGTGTCCAACTGGGGAGCCGCGGCTCTGTGCTGCGCGCTCGCCGTGCTCCGGCCGCGCCTCCGCGAGTGGCTGCGAGCGGAGACGTTCACAGAGCTGCACGACGCGGTGCTGCGGCGCATCGTGCGCGACGGCCCGGCCGTGGACGGCATCGCGCGGTCCCGGGGCCTGTCGGTGGACGGTCTGCCGGCTGAGCTGCACACGCGGGTCCTGGAGCGCATGCTGCGGGTGGCACACGACGCGCCGCGGGTAGAATCCTGACCCCGATGGTCTACGGCGAGTTCGTGTTCGAGGGCTATCGGTACGATGCCGCGGCACGGGCTCTGTCGCTCACCTACCGGTTCACGGACGGGCCTCGATTCACCGAGGAGCTGCGGTTCGAGGTCCCCCCCCGGGAGCTCACCAGCCAGGACCGCGTCGTGCTCGACCGCGAGACGGCCGCGTTCATGCAGGTCTTCTACGAGCGGGGGCTCGCGGAGTTCGCGTACAGGAACGGCCTGTCGCTCCGCGATCACCTGGAGTTCGCGTGGGAGCCGTCGGCGCCTGACAGCGACCCGGTGGCGATCGATCTGCCCCGGCGCACGTGCGTTCCCGTCGGCGGCGGCAAGGACTCGATCGTCACTCTGGAATGCCTCAAGCAGAGCGGCGAGGACGTGACGGCGTTCGCACTGGGAAGCGCGGAGCCGATCGCGGCCTGCATCGCCACGGCGGGTGTGCCGGCGCTGCGTGTCCACCGGCGACTCGACAGTCAGCTGTTCGCGCTCAACCAGAACGGCGCGCTCAACGGGCACGTCCCGATCACGGGCATCCTGAGCACGATCGTCCTGGCCGCCGCCGTGCTGGCTGGCTGTGACACCGTCGCGATGTCCAATGAGCACTCCGCCAGCGTGCCCAACCTGGTGGCTGACGGCGTCGAGGTCAATCACCAGTACAGCAAGTCGCTCGACTTCGAGGGCATGCTGGCGGACTATCTGTGCAGCCGCATCACGCCCGGCCTCTCGTACTTCTCGCTGCTGCGGCCGCTGTCCGAGATCGAGATCGCGCGGCGCTTCGCCGGCTCGCCGCAGTACCTCCCCGTGTTCCGCAGCTGCAACGCGGCGTTCAAGCAGTCGCCCACCGAGCGGGCCCGGACGTGGTGCGGGAACTGTCCCAAGTGCCGGTTCGTGTTCCTTGCGCTGAGGGTTCGCCGAGCTGTGTGGCCAGAGGAGCCACAAGCCGTTCGAGTGCGTGGGCGACGTGGGCGAGAGCGCCGCGGTGATGACGTACCTCGGCCAGCACCCGGACTGGAGGCACGACGCGGTCGTGCGCCGTCTCGCCGGCGGCGGTGGCGACCTGAGCGCGTACCACGCGCTGTTCCGGGTGCGGCACCCGCACCGCGTGCCGGACGCGTACCTGGGGCTGCTCGATGCGAGTCGATGAGCTGGCCGGCCGGCGGGTGGCCGTCTGGGGCGTCGGCCGCGAGGGCCAGGCCGCGATCCGGTTCCTGCGCCGCCGGCTGCCGGACCTGCCGCTGACGGTCCTGGACGACGCCGCCGATCCCGCGCAGGCCGCCGGCCTCGCCTCCGACGTCACGCGCGCCTTCGGGCGCGAGCGCATCCCCGCCGCGCTGGACGGCGTGGACGTCGTCGTCAAGTCGCCCGGGGTCAGCCTGTACCGCGAGGAGGTGCGGTCGGCGCGCGCCCGCGGGGTCGCTGTGACGTCGCTGGTCAATCTGTGGTTCGCGGAGGAGCCGCGGCTGACCACCGTCTGCATCACGGGGACGAAGGGCAAGAGCACGACCGCGTCGCTCCTCGCCCACATCCTGCGCCGGGTCGGCCGCCGCGTCACCCTGGCCGGCAACATCGGGGTCCCCGTCACGGACGTGGACACCGGGTCGGCGGACGTCGCCGTGATCGAGGTCTCCAGCTACCAGGCGGCGGACTTCGAGGGCACGTGCGACACGGCCGTCCTGACGTCGCTGTTCCCCGAGCACCTCGACTGGCACCTGTCCGTGGACGCCTACTACCGCGACAAGCTGAACCTGCTGCACCACGCCCGGCGCCGGATCGCGAACGCGGACGCTCGCGTGGCCGGCGCCGACCCGTACAACACCGGGACCGCCCTGCACGCGAGGGGCCGCGAGATCTTCGACGGCGAGACGCGCGTCGGCGAGGTGCCTGACGGGTACCTGGCCCGCCCGCACAACGCCGCCAACCTCTGCGCCGCGCTGTCGGTCTGCCGGTGCCTCGGCATCGGCGAGGCGGACGCCCTGGCCGCCAGCGGCGACTTCGCGCCCCTGCCGCACCGCCAGCAGGAGCTGGGCGAGGTCGAGGGCGTGCTCTTCGTGGACGACAGCATCGCGACGACCCCGGAGGCGACGATCGCGGCGCTGTCCGTCTATCGCGACCGCGACGTCACGCTGATCGTCGGCGGGTACGACCGGGGCATCGACTACGCCCGCCTGGTCGAGCGGTGCGCGGACGGGGCGGTGAAGACGCTGATCTGCATGGGCGTCAGCGGCGCCCGCATCCACGACGAGGCGCGGATCCTGGCGCCGGACGGGCGGTGCGACCTGTACCAGGCCCGCTCGATGTCCGACGCCGTGCGGTACGCCAAGCAGGTCACGCCGGCGGGCGGCGTGGTGCTCCTGTCACCCGCGGCGCCGAGCTACGGCGAGTACCACGACTTCACCGAGCGCGGCCGCGATTTCGCCGCGAACGCCGCCCGCTCCTAACCGCCCGGCTTCCAGGTCCGCTCCAGCACCCGGAGCCAGTTCTCGGTGCCCATCTTGCGCAGGTCCGCCTCGCTGAAGCCGGCCCCGCGCAGGGCCTCGACCAGCCGGGGCAGGCCGGCGGCGTCGCCCAGCTCGTTGGGCACCGTGGCCCCGTCGAAGTCCGAGCCGAACGCCACGTGGTCGACGCCCATACGCTCCGCCAGGTATGAGAAGTGCCGGACCAGCGCCTCCAGGGGCGTGTCGGCGTCCGGCCCGCCGTCCTCCCGCGCGAAGCCGACCGCGAAGTTGACGCCGACGATCCCGCCGGACGCCTTGATCGCGTCGAGCTGCGCGTCGAGCAGGTTGCGCGTGCTGGGCGTGATCGCGTGCGCGTTGGAGTGGGTCGCCACCAGCGGCACGGTGCTGAGCTCGGCCACGTCCCAGAACCCGCGCTCGTTCAGGTGCGACAGGTCGATCATGATGCCCAGCCGGTTGCAGGCCTGGACCAGGTCCCTGCCGGCGGCCGTCAGGCCGGGCCCGGTGTCGGGCGTGCTCGGGAACCGGAACGGGACGCCCTCGGCGAACGCGTTGGGGCGGCTCCAGACCAGGCCCAGCGAGCGCAGGCCGGCCCGGTACAGCACCTCCAACGTGTTCAGCTGCGGGTCGATGGCCTCCGCGCCCTCGAAGTGGAGGATCGCGGCGATGGTCCCGGTCTCCAGGCAGTCGCGGAGCTGCGCCACGTCCCGCACCACCCGCAGCTCGCCGGCCGACTCCTCCTCCAGCCGGAACAGGGTGGCCGTGAGCGACATGGCCAGGCGCAGCGCGAACGGCTGCTCGACCGGGGGCGGCAGCACCGTCCAGGGATCGACCGCCGGCTCGGGCTCGGGCCGCAGCGCCGGCCGCCGGGCGGCCGGGTCCGGCGTCACGTAGACGGCGAAGAAGCCGCCCGCGAAGCCGCCCTCCCGGGCCCGGGGCAGGTCGAGGTGGCCGCTGGTCCCGCGCTCGAAGAAGCTCCTCGCGGCCTCCCGGCGCGAGCCCCCGTAGACCGCCAGGAGCACGTCGTTGTGGCCGTCGAAGATGGGCAGCAGCCCGTTGCGCTCTGCGGTCGTCTCGGACACGATCCCCTCCCTACGCGACTGTGGATTCGCTCACTAGCGTCTCACAGCGCGGGATCAGGCCTCGGGCTCGACCCCCGGCGGGCGGAACGGGACCGGCGCCCCGGTCGCGGTCACCGGCCGCTCCGGCGGTTCGGCCTGGGCGGCGGGGCGGGGCAGCGACCACCAGGCGGCGATGGTCGCGACGACGGAGGCCGCGTACGTGATCGTGAACGGCGCGGTGACGATCAGCGCGAACCCGACGATGCCGATGACGATCGAGAGCAGGACGACGAGCGCGGCGACGACCGTCCGGATCGGCCGGCGCACGATCGACAGCACCACGTGCACCACGTTCAGCCCGCCGAGGAAGCCGCCGCGGTCCGTGGCCACGAACAGCGGCACGATCAGGATCACGTAGGACACCAGGGCGAGGTCGTTGTAGATCGTCGCGACCGCGTTCAGGGGCAGCCGCCCGGCCCACAGCTCGTCGGCGTAGCGCAGGCCCGACAGCGGGACGCCGAGGCCGATCCAGTAGACGATCCCGACCGCGAACGGCTTGACGCCGCGCCGGAGGTGGAACCCGGAGGGGGCGACGTCCTGGCGGCCGGCCCGCAGGCTGTCACAGATGATCGTCATCCAGCCCAGCAGCGCGACCAGGCCCACGACCGGGACGAGGAGGATGAGCGCCTGGAAGACGAACTTGTACCGCCAGCGCTCGTCCTCTGACATCCAGAAGAAGATCTCGGGCAAGCGGACCATGCCGCCCCAAGTGTAGAGTCCGGCCGCACATGGGGGATGCACCTCCGTTCACGCTGGTGCGGGTGGCGGACGGCGTGCACGCGGCGCTGGTCACCCTGGAGGGCGGGGCGCTTGGCAATGCGGCGATCGTGGACCTGGGCGACGCCACCCTGGTCTTCGACACGTGCCTCACGCTGGCCGCGGCCCGGGCACTGCGGCGCGCGGCGGAGGAGCTGACCGGCCGGTCGCCGGCGTACGTGATCAACAGCCACTACCACGCGGACCACGTGGCCGGGAACCAGGTCTTCGCGCCCGAGGCCGTCGTGATCGGCACGGAGCGCACGTGCGAGCTGATGCGGACGGACATGTTCGCCACGGCGTCCGCCGCCGCGATCCCGCGCCTCGAGCGGCAGCTGAGCGAGACGGACGACGAGTCGCGGCGGACCTTCCTGCTCGAGAACCTGCACGCGTATCGCGCCTACCGGGCGGAGGCGGACGAGCGCCAGCAGGTCCTGCCCACCATCACGTTCGAGCAGCGGCTGCGCATCCGCGGGTCGGGCCGCACCGTCGAGCTGGTCTGCCCGGGAGGCGGCCACACGGCGAGCGACTCGTACCTGCACCTGCCCGAGGACCGGGTCGCGATCATGGGCGACCTGCTGGCGGTGGGCCGCCACCCCGCGTTCCCGCACGGCGACCCGGTCGAGTGGCGCCGGATCCTGACCGAGGTGCTGGAGCTGGACCTGGAGCGCCTGGTGCCGGGCCACGGCCCGGTGGGCACGCTGGCGGACGTCGAGCTCGAGCACGACTACCTCGGGATGGTCGAGGCGATCGCGACGATCGTCGCCCGGCGCGACCTGACCCGCGAGGAGATCATCGTGCCGCCGCCGTTCGACCGCCTCGACCAGTCGCCCATCTTCGACATCAACGTGAACGTGCTCGCCCGGCGCCTGAACCCGGCCCTGGCGGACCTGTAGCGGTCCGGGTCCCTCCGGGCCTGGTGGTAGGTTGGCCGCATGGCGTACATCGGCCTCCACGTGCCCTCGTTCACGTACCCGGGCGTCGAGCCGCACGAGCTGTTCCCCAGGCTGTTCGACATCGCGGCGACGGCCGAGGCGAGCGGCTTCACGGCGCTCTCGGTGATGGACCACTTCCACGAGATCGCCCCCCAGGGGCAGCCCGACGAGCCGATCCCCGAGGCGTACGCGACGCTGTCGGCCATCGCCGCGCGGACCTCGCGGCTGGAGCTGCTGACCCTGGTGGCCGGCGTCGTGTACCACAACCCCGCCCACCTGGCCAAGCAGGTGACGACCCTCGACCTGGTCTCGGGCGGGCGGGCCATCCTCGGCATCGGCGCCGCCTGGTTCGAGGACGAGGCGCGGGCCTACGGCTTCACGTTCCCGCCGATCGGCGAGCGCATGGGCCGCCTGGAGGACGCGGTGCGCATCTGCCGGGCGATGTTCGACTCCCGGTGCAGCACCGTCGAGGGCCGGTACCACCGCGTCGAGGGCGCGTTCAACGTGCCCCAGCCGCTGCGGCGGGTGCCGATCATGATCGGCGGCGGCGGCGAGCGGCGGACGCTGCGGCTGGTCGCCCGCTACGCCGACCTGTGCAACGTGATCGGCGACCCGACGATCGTGCGCCGGAAGATCGACGTGCTGCGCGCCCACTGCGAGGCCGAGGGGCGCGACCCGGCGTCCATCGTGAAGACGGCCCACGCCGGGATCGTCGTGGCGGACGAGGACGAGGCCGGGCTGCGCCGGCGCCTGGAGGCGCTGGCCGCGAACCCGCCGCCGGCGCTCCAGGGCATGGACGCGGGCCAGATGCGGCGGCGGCTCGTGTGCGGCTCGTCCGACGAGATCGCCGAACGGCTGCGTGCGATCCGCGAGGCCGGCGCGGACGGGATCACGATGAGCATCCGGGGTGTGCACGAGCTGAGGCCCATCGAGCTCGTGGCGCGGGCGGCCGGGGCGGTGTTCGGATAGGCCTCCGGGTCGGCGCCTGCCTGTCGCTGACCGGCCGGTACGCGCGGTTCGGAGCGCAGGCGGCGGCCGGCCTGGGCGCGTGGCGGGAGCTGGACGGCGACGCCGAGCTGGTCGTCGAGGACGACGGCAGCGACCCGGCGCGGCTGGCCGCCTCGATCCGGTCGGTGGCGGCGCGCTGCGACCTGCTGCTGGGGCCGTACTCGACACGGCTGACGCGGGCGGCGGCGCTGGCGCTGGCGGATGGGGATCGCCTGCTCTGGAACCACGGCGGGGCGGGCGACGACGTCTGCGCCATGCTGCCAGGGCGGATCGTGTCGGTGCTGACGCCGGCCGGCCGGTACGTGGAGCCGTTCCTGCGGCTGCCGGGCCCGCCGGCCCCGCTGTGGATCGTGGCCGGCCGGGGCAGCTTCGGCCGGCAGGTGGCGGCGGGCGCGGAGTCGGCGGCGCGCGCGCTGGGCCTCGACGTCAGGCGGTCCGACGAGCCGCCGGACGGCCGCGGGGAGTGGGACCTGGTGTCCGCGGGGGCGTTCGAGGACGACGTGGCGACCGTGCGCCGGGCGCTGGCTGCCGCGGTGCCGCCACGGCGGGTGTGCTCGGTGGCGGCCGGCGTCCGCGACTTCGCCGTGGCGGTGCCGTCACCCGAGGGTGTCTACGGGGTCGCTCAATGGTTCCCGGAGTCGGCTGGCGAGGTGCTGTTGGGACGGGGCGAGGCCGAGTTCCTGGGCGCGTACGCCGGT
>VBJR01000196.1 GCA_005880175.1 Chloroflexota bacterium | reverse complement strand
CCACGCACAGGCCGTGCAGGGACAGCGCCGGGCCGGGGGGCGGCGAGCCAGCCGAGCTCGTCACAGCCGCTCCTCCGTGCCCAGGTACGCCCGGATCACGTGCTCGTTGCGGAGCACGTCCGCCGTGGCCCCGGCCGCGATCAGCTTCCCGAAGTCCAGCACCGCCGTCACCTCGCAGCACGCGGACACCAGGCTCATGTCGTGGTCCACCAGGATCACCAGCGCGCCCAGCTCCTCCGGGATCCGCCTGATGACCCGGGCCAGGTTCTGCGTCTCCTCATCCGGCAAGCCCGCCGCCGGCTCGTCCAGCAGCACGACGCGCGGCGCCCCGACCACGGCCCTGGCCACCTCGACCAGGCGCCGCTCCTTGCCGCCCAGCGTGGCCACCGGCTCCCGCGGCGGGACCTCCAGGCCGACGAACTCCAGGGCGCCCAGCACGTCCCGCCGGCGCGTCGAGCGGCCGCGGGCCGCCGAGTGCTCGTGCACCAGCGCGACGTTGTCGAACACCGACAGCGCCTCGATCGCCTGCTCGGTCTGGAACGTCCGCCGCAGCCCCCAGCGCGCCCGCCGGTAGCCGGCCATGGTCAGCAGGTCCTCGCCGAACGCCCGCACCGTGCCGGCCGCCGGCGCCACGAACCCGCTCAGGACGTTGAAGAACGTCGTCTTGCCAGCCCCGTTGGGCCCGATCAGGCCGCACGTCCCGGCCGGGAACGTCACGGTCATCCCGTCCAGCGGCGTCACGCCGCCGAACCGGACGGTCAGCGCCGAGACCTCGATCACCCCGGCGCCACCCGCCGCCGGACCAGGCGCGCCAGGTTGGCCAGGTCCTTCGGCACCTGCACCGCGAGCCCCGCCGGCGCCGTCAGCATGACCTGGAGCACGCCCAGGCCGAACAGGATCGTCAGCAGGTCGGGGGGCAGGCCCCAGTTCTTCAGGATCTCCGGCAGCAGCTTCAGCAGCACGGCCGCGACGACCGGGCCCCAGAAGCTGTACACGCCGCCCATCAGCACCACGGCCAGCACCGTGATCGAGTCCTGGGCCGGGAACGCATAGGTGGACAGGCCGCCGGTGCTGGTCGCCAGCAGGCCGCCGGCCACGCCGGTCATGAACGAGGCCAGCGCGAACGCCCACATCTTGTACAGCGTCACGTTCACCCCGGCCGCGATCGCCGACGGCTGGCTCTGGCGGATCGCCGCCCACGCTCGCCCGGCCCGGCTGCGCACGTGCACCGCGGCGACCGCGAACATCAGCGCCGCCACGATCACGACGGTCCGGAAGAACGCGCTGGTGGAGGCCAGCAGGTCCGGGCGGTGCAGGGCGGAGGAGACCGTCCCGGCCCGCGCCCCGGAGTAGCCCAGGAAGCCAGAGCCGCCGTTGGGGAAGTTCGTCACCTGGAGCACGACGGTGATCGCCGCGGCCGCCATCAGCGTGATCAGGGCCAGGTACAGGCCGCTGAGGCGGAGCGCCGGGAGCCCGATCAGCACGCCGACCGCGCCGGTGATCAGCCCGGTGGCGAGCAGCAGGAGGGGGAAGGGGAGCCCGGTCCCGAACCCCAGGCGCAGCGCGACCCAGCCGCCGACCGCGAGCAGCGCGACCTGGCCCAGGGACACCATGCCGACGCGGCCGACCAGCACGGCCAGGCTCAGCGTCACGATGCTGTAGATCGCCACGCTGGTCCCGATCTGGAGCCAGAACGTGCTGACGAGCCCGGGAAGGCCGATCAGGACGAACAGGAACAGCGCGGCGACCACCCCCGCCCGCACCGCGACCGGGCGCTCGATCCCCGCCAGCGCCCGCGCCGCCCGCGCCGGCCGGCCGCCGACGCTCACCTCGGCCGAGGGCTCGTCGGCGACGCTCACGCCCGGCTCAGCCGCGGCTGGCCGAAGCCGAACCAGAGCAGCGCAGCGATCGCGAACAGGAACGGGGTCATCGTCCGGTATGGTCCCACGGAGTCGAACGGCGTGAGGCACGCCTGCACGACGCCGATCGCCAGGCCGGCCGCCATCGTGACCACCAGCGACTCCAGCCGGCCGATCAGCGCGGCCGAGAGCGAGGCGATCACCAGGAACGTCAGGCCGACGATGTCCAGGCCGACGAGGGTGGACAGGAGCAGGCCGGTCGCGCCCGAGAGCAGCCCCGAGCCGAACCAGGCGGCGGCCTCGACGCGGCGCACCGGCACGCCCAGCGTGGCGGTGATCTCGCGGTGGTTGGCCAGGGACCGCATCGCCACGCCCAGCTTCGTGTAGCGGAGGAACGCCGCGGCCACGCCCGTCACGGCCAGGCCCAGGCCGAGGCCCAGGATCTGCGTCCCGTTCACGCGCACCTCGCCCACGTCGAAGCCCAGCTCGGTGGTGGGCAGGATCAGCGAGTGGGCCTGGTAGCTCCACGCCCAGGACATCGTGCCGAGCAGGATCAGCGTGAACCCGAGGGTGCCGACCGCCTTGATGAGCGGGTCGCGCTGGGCCAGCGGGGGCCCGAAGAGCATCCCGTACAGCAGCGTCACGACGCCGCCGAACAGGATGGCGACCAGGTAGGCCACCCAGTCGGGGAGGAGGAGGTCGTTGATCAGCGACCAGGCGATGAGCGCGCCCAGCGCGCCCACCGCCCCGTACGCCAGGTTCAGGACGCCCGTGGCGCGGTACAGCACCACGATGCCGACGCCGGACAGGGCGAACACCCCGCCCAGCGCCAGCCCGAGCACCAGGAACGGCCGGAGATCAGGCACGGAAGGCAAGGGGGGGCAGGCCCCCCCTTCCAGGACCCCGGCTACGTGCCATTCAGGCCCTGCGACTTCTCCGTCTGCCGGATCGTGTCCAGGTTGTTGCCCTGCAGGGGCGCGATGTCGAAGCAGCCCTGCTTCTGGACGAAGACGTGGTTCTGGGGCACGACGGTGCGGTCCGCGTTGTTCGGCACGTGCTGCTGCAGGTCGCCGAAGTACCACGGCTTGCAGAGGATGTCGGTCTTGAAGTTCTTGATCTGCCGGATCGCCGCGTTGACGCCCTGCGCCGTCAGCTGGCTGTCAGGGAGGCCGAGCAGGGTGTGGGTGATGATGTCGGCGGCCACGAAGCCCATCTGGCCGAAGCTGCCCAGCGGGATCGTCGGCGCGTACTGCTTGGTGATCTTCTGGTAGAGCGCGTTGTCGGGCCCGGTCGAGTCGACCAGGTTCAGCTCGGCGTTCACGCCCAGCTTGCCATTCCAGGCCGGGCCCAGCGCCTGCACGACAGAGGCGTCGTTGCCCGGCGTCGACCAGGCCCACTTGACCTTGTCGATCAGGCCCTGCTGCTCCGCCGCCTGCAGGATCTTCAGGCCCTCAGGCGGGGTGAAGTTGAGGACCACGCCGCCGCCGTCGCCGGCCGCCTGCGTCAGCTTGACCGCGATGCCGGCCGCGTCCGAGATCGGCACGTTCTCCAGGAAGGCGCCCTTCGACGGGATGTGGTTGGCCTGCGCGATGGCGGTGACGCCGGAGATGTCGTGGTCGCCGCCCGGGACGTTCGCGCCGGCCACGACCATGGTCTTGACGCCGAGGCTGACCAGGTACTGCGCGGCGCCCTCGCTGCTGTAGTACGGGCCCATGTTCACGGCCGCGATGTTCGGGGTGCTGAAGCACGCGAACGGCACGCCGGCCACGATCACGTTGAAGCCCCGCTGCTCGTACAGCGTGTGGTTGACGGCGCAGTCGATCAGGCTCGTGCTGCCGACGATGGCCAGCACCTTGTCGTCGTCGATCAGCTTGGTGGCGAGCGCCGCCACCTGCTGGGGATCGGTCTGCTCGGTCTCGACGATGTACTTGATCGGCCGGCCGTTGATGCCGCCGTTGTCGTTGACGCAGGAGAAGTAGGCCTGGGTCATACCGGTGATGCCGGTGAAGTCGGTGCCCGGCTGCTTGGTCACGATCGCGCCCAGCGTCAGCGGGGCCCCGGTCGCCTTCTGGCCGTTGCCGAGCCCGCACTTGCTGGCGTTCGCGCTGCTGCTGCCGGAGGTGGATCCACTCGTCCCGCCGCCGCTGCCGCAGGCCGCGGCGACCAGCAGGAGAGAGCTGATGAGCGCGAGGGCTAAGGCGGGGCGGCCTCGACGGGGCCCGGAACTCTTCTTCATACCTCTCTCTTCTCTCCTCGGGAGATTTCCCGAACAGCGCACGTGGCGGCGCGGCTGGTGGATCGGGGAAAGCTTGCGCAGTCGGAACGGGTGAGCACAAGCCGGCCGTCCCGTATGGCGGAACGGTAACCGTCCGGCGGCCGGCCCCGCCACGCCCAGCACGGCCAGGCCCGGAGGGGCGTCCGTCAGCCCTCCGGCGCGGCCTCCGTGGCCAGGCGCGCCGCCTCGTCGATCTGCGCCTGCGGCACCCCCAGCTCGCTCAGCAGGCCCAGGTCCGCCGCCCCGCGCAGGGAGGCCAGCGGGACCGCGTAGTGCATCGCGACGGCCTCCAGCTCATCCAGGTGGCCCGCGTCGCGAGCCAGCGTCCGCTCGGCCGGCTCGATCGCCGGCGGGCGCCCGACCGTGCGCCGCCACCAGCCGGCCAGGCGGCTCGGGGTCCGGGGCATCGAGGACGCGCTCCAGGGCCGGTCGGTGAACAGGCACCGGAGCGCCGCCCGCTCGGCCCGGAAGCCCTCGCGTCCGTGCAGCGCCACCGTGCCCCAGCCCACGACCAGGCCCATGACGTGCCACGGCGGCTCGGCCGCCGCGCAGGCCCGGGCCAGGCACTGGCCCGGGGTCCACACCGCCCAGAACCCGCACTGGCAGTGCAGCCCGGGCGACTCGCGGCAGGCCCGCCGGTGGGGGGCCAGGCACGTCGCCCGGTTCTCACCCGTCTCCCAGCAGTAGTCAACTGCCCAGGACTCGAGGCGGCCGCCTCGAAGGTTCCAGATCCGCCAGCCCAGGACCGGCTCCATCACCGGCCGCTACGCCCCGGCGGGGACGGGCGCGGCGGGCGCCGGCACCTCCTTCGGCTCAGGCGCGGGCAGCTCGAACGGCTGCGGCGCCGGGATCGCGATCCGCTCCGTCTCGGGAGTCGTCAAGCCCATGCCCCGAGCGTGGCGCCGGCCGCCGCCGGGCGGCGCCCCCAGGCGCGGTCGGGCTAGACAGAACCCTTGGCGTGCGGGGTGCCGCCGGTGCTGGCGGCGTGGTCGGCCGTGAGCTCCTGAATGGCCTGGATCAGCCGGGCCTCCCAGTTCGACGCATAGCGATACTGCTCGAACCAGTAGCGCGCCCGATCGATGCTCGAGGCCGTCTCGGCCGCCTCGGTCACGTCGAGATGGTTTTCTGACACCGTCGATGTATTGTTTACGACATCTGGCCACTGGTTCGCAAGCCCCCCGGCCGTCCGATCACCGCCAGGTGGGCCGCGCCGTCGGAGCTGAACGGCCGGCAGTCGAACTCCCACGCCTGCCGGCCGGACACCGCCAGCAGCTCCAGCTCGAAGGAAGTGCGCGCGACGCACGCGCGCTGCAGCAGCGCCCGCACGTCCGTGCCGCTGGCGCCGCGCTCCAGCAGCTCGGCGAGGTGCCGGCCCACCAGGTCGTCCCGGGGCAGGCCCAGGGTGGTGGAGGCGGCGCGGTTGGCGGCGCTGATGAAGCCGTCCACGTCGAGGATCAGGAACATCTCCGGCAGCAGGTCCACGGCCGAGCACCACAGGCCGGGCGCGGCCGACTCCTGCACGGCGGGCACGCTGAGGTCCCCTTGCGCGGCCCCGAACGCGACCTTGAGCGAAAGCCTGTGCCGCGTCACCGCATGCTTCACGTGCATGAGCAGCGCCACGTCGTCCGTGGTGTAGCGGCGCTGGCCGCTCGCCGTGCGCCGGGGCCGGAGCCGGTGCCGGCGCTCCCAGGCGCGGATCGTGTGCCTGGACAGGCCCACGATCGCCGCCACTTCACCGATCGAGAAGAGCACCGGCTCGTTCGCTGATGCCATCGAGCGCTGCCCATAGAACGCTGCGAGGGCCCTCGCGGGTCGCGCTCGTCACCCGAAGGGTGACGTAATGTTTTGACATATGGTTGAGGACGTGGGCACCTGCTCGGCACGTTTGCCGGGGGGGTTGGGACGGATCCTGCGGGTCGCGGCGGCGGGCGAGGCACCGATGCGAGACCAGGCGATCGGTTTCCTGTCGCACGGTGACAGCCGGGTGGCGTACGCCGTCACCGGGAGCGGGCCGCTGCTGCTGCTCGACCTGGCCCTTGCCCACCACCTGGAGGCGTTCTGGCGGTACCCGGGCTACCGCCACCTGGTCCAGCGGCTGGCCCGCCGCTTCACCGTCGTCCGCTGGGACCGGCCCGGCTTCGGGCTGTCCGACCGCCACACGGTGGACCTGTCGCCGGACGGCGAGCTGGCGCTGGTCGAGCGGCTGGTGGACGTCCTGGCCGCGGACGAGGTCGCGATCGTGGCCGCCGGCGCGGCGGCGCCCAACCTCCTGCGCTTCGCGTCCCGCCACCCGGACCGCGTCTCCCGGCTGGGGCTGTTCGGCACGGCGGCGGCCGGCCGCCACCTGGTGCCGCGGCTCTCGGCCGGCGCGCTGCACGCGCTGGCCGGCGTGCCCGCCCCGGCCATCCACGAGGTCGCCGCGGCCGCGGCGGCGGCCGGCAGCGAGATGGTCGAGCTCCTGGCCCGGACCGCCGAGGCCGACGCGACGGCGGACGCGGGGGGCGTCGCGGCCCCCGTGCTCGTCCTCCACCGCGCCGGCGACCCGGTGGTCGAGCCGGGGTGGGGGCGGGCGCTGGCCGCCCGGATCCCGAACGCGACGTTCCACCTCCTCGAGGGCGCGTCGCACCTGCCGTACGCCGGCGACCCCGACCCGCTGCTGACCGCGCTCCACTCCTTCCTGGTCGGGGAGGACGACGAGCCGGCCCGGTTATCCCGGCGCGAGCTCGAGGTGGCGCACCTGGTGACGCTCGGCCTCACCAACGCCGAGATCGGACGCCGGCTCGCGATCCGGCGCCGCACCGTGGACGCGCACCTGGAGCACATCCGGTCCAAGCTGGGCGTCACGTCGCGCGCCCGGATCGCCGCCTGGCTGGTCCGCGACCAGCTCGCGAGCTCGGCCCAGGACGGCGCCTAGTTGACGGCGGCCGGTCAGCGTCTGGGGTCGTTCCCGCACCTCGGGCGCAGCGTCGCGTACGCCACGCTCGGCGACGGGCCGCCGCTCCTGTGCGACCTGGGCCGCCTGCACCACCTCGACGTCTTCTGGCGGTACCGGCCCTACCGGCACCTGGTCGAGGCGCTGGCGCGGGAGTTCACGGTGGTGCGCCTGGACCGGCCCGGCTGCGGCCTCTCCGACCGCTCGGTCGCCGACTTCAGCGTGGCGGGCGAGCTGCGCCTGTTCGACCACCTGCTGGACCACCTCCACCTGGAGGGGCCGGCGGTGCTGGCCGCGGCGTCGGCCGCGCCCGCGATGATCGCGGTGGCGGCCCGGCGGCCCGCCCGCGTGGCGCGGCTGGCCCTGTTCGGGGCCTGGGCGGCGCCGGCCGAGGGCGACGCGGCGGGCTACGAGCTGGCGCTGGACGCGCTGCTGCGGACCCAGTTCGTGCTCGCCACCGAGGTGCTGGCCCAGGCCACGGCCGCCGGGTGCCCCCCGGCCGCCGTGCACTGGCTCGCGACGGCGTACCGGGAGTCCGCGCGGGGCGAGGTGGTCGCCGACTGGCTCCGCGAGACCCTGCGCCTGGACGTCCGGCCGCTGCTGGCGCGGGTCCGCTGCCCGGCGCTGGTGCTGTACCGGCGCGACAGCCCCCACACCGACCTGCTCCGCTCGCGCGACGTGGCCGCGGGCATCCGGGACGCGGTGCTGCTCCCGCTCGACGGCAGCGAGACCCTGATCTGGGAGGGCGACCCGGAGCCGCTGCTGGCCGCGCTGCTGCGGTTCCTCGCCCCGGGGGTCGCTCCGCCGCCGCCGCCGCCCGACGAGCTGACGGCTCGCGAGCGCGAGATCGCCCGGCTGGTCGCCGAGGGACTGACGAACGCCGACATCGGGGCGCGGCTGGGGATCGGCCGGCGCACCGTGGAGTCGCACCTGGAGCGGGCGCGCTCGCGGCTGGGTCTGCTGTCGCGGGCGGACCTGGCGGCCTGGGCGGCCCGCTCGGGGCTGTAGGTATGCGGCGCCTCGGAGTAGGTAACTCTCCGGTTCTGGGGCCGCCGGCCGCCTGCCTACGCTGACCGCGTGCTGGCGGTGGAGACGTGGAAGTGCGGCTCGGCGGCGCGGTTCCCGGTCCGGGACCTGATCGCCGCCCTGCTCGACGGTGACGGGCCGGCCGCGTACGAGCTGGCCGAGCGGGTCCTGCTGGAGACCAGGTCGCGGACGGCGGTGTTCGCGGACCTGCTCCACCCGGCCCAGGCCGAGATCGGCAACCTGTGGTACGCCGGGCGCGTCAGCTATGCGGACGAGGTGCGCGCCGCGGTCCACGTCAGGCGCATCGTCGAGCGGCTGGCGCCGACCCCGGCGCCCCGGCCGGTGCGGCGGGGCTCCCGCTGTGTCCTGGCCGTGCCGCACGGCGACCCCCACGACGTGGGGCTGATGATGCTGTCGCGCGCGCTCGAGGACCACGGCTGGAGCACCGAGCTCGTCGGCCCGGCCCGCGGCCTCGCCGACCTGCCGGAGATCGTCCTGAGCCGGCGGCCGCGGCTGTTCGGCCTCTCGGCCGCGCTGCTGCCGCCGCTGGCCCAGGTCGAGCAGGCGATCGCGGCGATCAGGCAGGCGCGGGTGCCGGTGCTGGTCGGCGGCGTCGCGTTCAACCGCCGGCCGGACCTGTGGCGGCGGCTGGGCGCGGACGGGCTGGGCACCGACGTGCGCGTCGGCGTGGTGCTGGCCGGGCGACTGGGCGGTCGATGACCGCCTCCATGGCCGACCTGACGTTCGCCATCGGCGAGGTGGCCGCGATGCTCGGCCTCTCCCCGCACACGATCCGGGCCTGGGAGCGCCGGCACCTGGTGGTGCAGCCGATGCGCACCACCGCGGGCCAGCGGCGCTACTCGGCCGACGACATCGAGCTGCTGCGCCAGATCAAGCACGAGCGCCACGTGCACGGGCTGTCGATGCGGGTGGCGACGCTGACGGCCCAGGGGCTGGTCGTCCCCGACGACGGGCAGGGCGCGGCCGGGCCGCCGGCCCCGGCGCTGGACGGCGGCGCCGACCCGCTGCGGATCGTGGCCGACCTGGTGCCCGAGGTCGTGGTGATGGTGGACACGCAGGGCCGCGTCGCGCACGCGAACACCTCGTTCGCGCGCCTGTGCGAGGTCACCGTCGGCCAGGTCCGGGGCACGCCGCTCGCGGACTACGTGGACCCGTTCGACCGGGCCAAGGCCGTGCAGGCGTACCAGCCGCCGCTGCGCCGACGCCGGGGCTGGGAGCTCAACCTGCGCACGGCCCGGCGGCGGGCGTTCTTCTCGTTCGACTGCTGGCCCATCACCGCGGCCGAGGGGCCGCTGGTGGTGCTGGTCGGCAGGGACCTGACGGCCGAGGCCCCGCCGCCGGAGGCCCCGGATGGCGCGGCGCCGTCCGGCCCGGGGCCGCTCGACCGCCTGCCCGGCGGCGCGTTCACCAACACCCTGTCACCCCTCCTGGACGAATAGCGCCGGCCCCCCGTCACGAGGGGGAGGAACCGGTACCATCAGGCCTTCGTGAGGGAGTGGATGGGCGATCACCCCGCGCTGATCGCCGTGGTCGCGCTGCTGGCGCCGGTGCTGGTCAGCGTCCTCGGCCTCAGCGCGATGACCCTGGTGCCGGACGTGCAGCGCGCGAGCCGGTCCCTGCCGCAGTTCT
Source organism: Chloroflexota bacterium (assembly GCA_005880175.1). Next base: position 2,136 of record VBJR01000196.1, on the reverse strand, counting down.
CGCTGCACATGCCGGCGCAGCCGAGCCCGCTGCCGACTCCGAACCCCGAGCAGGTGGTGCCCTCCGGCCGGGCCCAGGTCCGCGTCCCGATCCTCGAATACCACTACATCCGGGTCAACCCGGACCCCAGGGACCGCCTCGGCTTCAACCTGTCGGTCACGCCGCCGGACTTCCAGGCCCAGATGGACTGGCTCAAGGCGAGCGGCTACCACGCGATCGACCTGAACGACCTGCGGACGTACTTCTACAGACAGACGCCGCTGCCCGCCCGGCCGGTGATCCTGACGTTCGACGACGGCTACGCGGACTTCTTCACGACCGCGTTCCCGGTCCTGGTGGACCACGGGTTCAAGGCGGTGTCGTACGTCGTGCCCGGCTTCCTGAACAACCCGCGCTACATGACGACGGACCAGGTGCGGGCGATCAGCGGCGGCGGCGTCGAGGTGGGTGCGCACACGCTCCACCACGTGGACCTGACGAAGGCGTCGGCGGCAGAGCAGAACCTGGAGATCCAGGGCAGCCGGAGCGCGCTGGAGCAGATCACGGGCCGCCAGGTCCTCGACTTCTGCTACCCGTCCGGCATGTACAACGCGGCCGTGGTCGCGGCCACGGAGCGCGCCGGGTTCCAGTCGGCGACGACCGAGGTGGCCGGGACCACGCACGCCTGGGGGGACCGCCTGACGTGGTCGCGCGTGCGCGTGAACGGGGGCGAGAACCTGGAGCAGTTCGTCGCGTCGCTCGGCCAGCCCGAGCCCACCGTCACGCCCTCGCCCGACTACTGATCGGCTGATACTGGTCCTGCCATGTCTCGCACCCTGGGACCAGACGACGTCCTGCGCCTGACGGCGCCCGCGGAGCCCCAGCTCAGCCCGGACGGGCGGCTGGTGGCGTTCACGCGACTGGCGCCCGACCCCGAGCGCGACCGCGACGTCGGCCACGTCTGGGTGGTGCCCACGGCCGGGGGCGAGCCCGTGCGCTGGACGGCCGGGGAGCGGGGCGACGGCGCGCCGAGCTGGTCGCCGGACGGCCGCCGGCTGGCGTTCCTGTCGGCGCGCGAGCCCGGCGAGGGCGCGGCCCGCCAGGTTTGGGTCGTCGAGGCGGCCGGCGGGGAGGCCAGGCGGCTGACCGACCTGCCGGGCGGCGTGCGCGAGATCGCCTGGGCGCCCGACGGCTCCCGGCTCGCCTGCGTGGCGGTCGTCCGGCCCCCGGCGGAGGGCGAGGCCGAGCGCGCCCGGCCGATCGTGGTGGACCGCCTCGGCTACAAGGCGGACGGGATCGGGGTGCTCGCGGGGGCCCGCGCCCACCTCTTCGTCGTCGCGCTGGACGGCGGCCCCGCCCGGCAGCTGACGTTCGGCGAGTCCCGGGTCTCGGGCCCGGCCTGGTCGCCCGACGGCGCCGCCATCGCGTACTCGGACGCCACGCACGCCGACCGCGACCTCGACCAGGCGTCGCACGTCTTCGTGGTGCCGGCGGCGGGCGGCCAGCCGCGGCGTGTCACGAGCGGGCCGGGCGTCGCGCTGTGCCCCACGTGGACGCCGGACGGCCGCCGCCTGGTGTTCATCGGCCGGCCCCGCGCGGACCACCTGATGAACGGCCTGCACGTGGTGGACGCGGCCGGCGGGCGGTCCGTGCCGCTGCTGCCGGGCTTCGACCGCACGGTGATGGCCGGCGCCCCCGCGTACCCGGGCGGTCCGCCCCGGGTCGACGCGGACGGCCGGGTGACGTTCTGCGCCCGGATCGGCGGCTGCGTCCACCTGTTCCGCGCCGGCCTCGACGGCGGCGTCGTGGAGCCGCTGGTGACCGGCGACGACCGCGTCGTCAGCGGGTTCAGCCCGGCCGGCGGCGCGATCGCGTTCGTCGCCTCTGACGCCTGCCAGCCCGGGGACGTGTTCCTGCGCGGCGCGGACGGCGCCGAGCTGCGGCTGACGGAGCTGAACCGCGAGCTGCTGGCGGAGGCGCCCCCGGTCCGGCCGGAGCGCCGGGTGTTCACCGCGCCCGACGGCGTCCAGGTCGAGGCGTTCGTCTACCGGCCGGGGGGCGGGGGCCGGGCACCGCTGCTGCTGGACGTCCACGGCGGCCCCCACAACGCCTTCGCGGCGGCGCTCACTGGCGCCTACCTGTACCGCCAGGAGCTGG
>VBJR01000195.1:2045-9381 GCA_005880175.1 Chloroflexota bacterium | reverse complement strand
CCCCTGTCGCTCCCGTTCCGCCAGTGCACTTTGCATTGACTCCACCACCGACGCTGCCCGATCGTCGTTCAGGCTCCCGATCTCGTGCAGCCATCCCTCCACCTGGTGCTTGAACGCCCGGCTCTGGCCCACCACGTGCATCGTGACGCTCGCCAGCGCGTCATCCGTCAGCGTGCGCTGCATCGTCTCCGTCATCGCACGTCCACCAGGTCCACGCCCATGATCCCGCCCACCGCACGGAACCTCACGCGCTCGCCGGCACAGCGACCGATCAGCGCTTGACCCAGCGGGCTCGCCCGATCCGAGCCGCGCCACCGGCCCGCTCGTGGCCGTGTTCGTCTGACTTGACATCGTGGAACTCCTACCTCGACCCGACCGACTTGACGTCATATGCCATTCCCCGCAGCCGCGTCTCGCCGTCTACACTCCACCACCAGGCACCCGGACGACAACGTGTCGTCTTGCGGCATGCCGCAACTTGTCACCTGCGGGAGTAGTCACTGGACGATGGCAGCCTCACGACCGAAACCCCCGGCCGATCGTCGCATCGAGCCCAAGGGACCGTTCGGTCATCTTCTCCGCGATGCCATGGAGCCCCGCAACGGGCGGGGCCGCCTGTCCTACGCCGATGCTGTCGAGCGAATCCACAGGATCGCCAAGCTGCGGGACGGCAAGGCCACGTCCTACAGCACCGCCACCATCCGCAACTGGATCGGTCGGTGGGTCATCCCCACTCACCTCACCCTAGGCTGGATCGCCGAAGCGCTGGAGATCCCCCTACAGGACGTCATCGATGCCGCCGATGCTGCCGAGAACGAGCGCTATAGCAGCAAGCTCCAACATCAGGTGGAGGACCTAGCCACCATCGATGAGCACGAAACCCGGAAGTCCGACCAGAACATTGCGACCGCTACCGCCGCAGCCCAACTCGAAGTCGCCCCACCCGTACAATTGGCCGATGGCCACTCGCTGCTGCTTCCGCCCCCACCCACACTGGAGGTAAGAAGCCAAACGGACCGCCGCGCTTTCATCATCGGCACCGGGACAACTGTGGGGACACTCCTGCTCGCCGACCGCGCCGAGCGCGCGGACGTCTTGGAGCGGCTAAGATGCGCGCTTGCAAGGCCCAACCTTGACACCTCTACGCTCGCCTACCTTGAGACTCGCTTTGCTGGCTATTGGCACGACTACCACGTCACTCGACTCCCAGCCTCAGAGCTACTCTCCTACGCGCTCGATGACCTTCGCGCTCAATTGCATAACCTCACTGCTCACGCTGCGATCGTGGTAGGTGCCTTGCTGTGGGACACAGGCGCACACACCCAATCACGCAACGCATTGCAAATGTCGCTGATGGCCGCACGCGAGGCTGGCAACGCCGAAATCGAAGCCATTGCACACGCGTGGTTGGCGTTCGGCTGGATGTACGATTCTTCCGAACGCGACACATGGCAGACTGCCCTCCAATCTATTCGCGCCGGTCGTGAACTCTGCCAAGGTACCGGCACGCTCGCCTCTTGGCTGGCCGCGATCGAAGCAGAAATCCAAGCGCACCTTGGCGATCGAAGCGGTTGCCTCGCGTCACTCAGAGAGGCTGGCCATTCCACTGATCTCACGGTTGCAAATCCGCAATGGTACTGGACACGCTTTGATGACGCCGCACTCGCCGGATATCGTGGCATTGTTCAGCTCCGCTTGGGCGCGGCCTCCGAAGCACGAGCCGCCCTATCTGATGCCCTTCGGCTCCTCGACTCATCCGAAGGACAACGACGGCTAACCCTTCTTATCGACTTGGCGCGTGCGTCCGCTCAAGACCACGCCATTGACGAGGCGTGTGCCCACACACGCGATGCCATGCGAATGGCCGCCGACTACCAGTCTCCTGTCAAGACTCAGCGCCTTCTACCATTGCGCCAGCAACTTGCACGACACCATGACACCCCCGCAGTTAGGCAACTGGAGGAGGAGCTTATGGCCCCCGACATCTCGGACAAGTCGCAGTGACAGCCCTCACGCATCGCGTCCTCTACATTATTTCGTGTGGCAGTCCTGCCGCAGCGCACGTCCCTCGGCTCGTTGAACTCACCCAAAACGACGGCTGGCAGGTCTGCGTCATTGCGTCGCCGCATGGCCGCCGCTTTCTTGACATACCCAGACTGGAGCAGCTAACAGGCTATCCAGTTCGCAGCGAATATAAGCAACCAGACGAGCCCGACATCCTGCCACGCGCGGACGCTGTGGTCGCCTTCCCCGCCACGTTCAACACCCTCAACAAGTGGGTTCTAGGAATCAGCGACACGCTGGCGGTCGGACTGTTGTGTGAGTACACCGGACTCGGCGGCCCCGTCATTGCAGTACCGTGCGTCGGCACGAACTCCGGTCTGGACACGCACCCAGCTTTTCAGCGTAGCCTCGCTCAGTTGGCCGACTATGGCGTTGATGTCGTCTACGATCGGGACACCTACTCAATGAACGATCCAAGCCTGCCCGATAAAGCTGCGGAACGCTTGACACGCCTATCCGCCTGTACGAGCCCTGGTGGCATTACTGGCGACTCGCTCGCCTAATGAAACTGCGCTCGTATCGCTGATTCCAGGCAATCGGAGCTGGAAACGACGCACGAAGCGCCTGTCTGGTGGGAGCCTGGACCCCCCAAGTTCAGAAATTCCTGGACAGCCGTTCGGAGGCAATAGGGTGACCGCTGCTAGCGCTACATGCGATGAAGCACAATCGGACCCTAACCCACTCGTAGTTGTCTCGCGACCGTTCCATCAACGCGACCTATGCCAATGGCTGCACGCAGCATCAGTACACCCAGAGTGGCAAACACCGACACCCCTGAGTGTATTTCTGCCACCCTGAGTGGCATTTCCGAAACGTGGATTCGTTTCCGCAATCCGACTGTAGGCCCGCACACTATTCAGCCAGCGAGTTGCCATCACCGTTCGCCTCTTCCCAGCGTCGCTGAATCGTGTACCCTTCCATTCCGGATGTATACCCCATCCAGGGGCAAAACGTCCCACAGGAGCCGCGCGTACAGCGACCGAATACTTCTCGGTATGGCGATTCTGCTGAGCAACAGCCTAGCGTTCGCCGTAATCATGCTGGCGCTCGTCATCCTAAGGGGCGCATAGCCCAAACACAGGGGGATGGCCGGGGAGTTCTGTTGCAATGGACCCCCGGCCTCCCGTCAGAAACACTTCACCGCGCAGCAGGCGCACGTTGAAGGATTCAAGTACGCATTATAGCCTTCAGCGCGGTCAATCAAGACTCAAAGAGACGTGCCGCTCTACGCACTTGTCACCGACCAGTCACCCCGTCAGAAGGTCACCGGTTACCGCACCGGGCATCAACGTTCTCCACGGCGCTTCGGGAACTTCACGCCATTACGTCTCAACTCGGCCGATGACGTCGGCCTAGCCTTCGGCCTCAGGAACACCCCCCACAACCGCTCAGTGGAGGTGCGAGGTAGGGCGAACCATCCAGCGCTTCCCCGATGCGCGACCGGGCGGGACCTGCGCGACCGGGCGGGACCTGCGCGACCGGGCGGGACCTGCGCGACCGGGCGGGACCTGCGCGACCGGGCGGGACCTGCGCGACCGGGCGGGACCTGCGCGACCGGGCGGGACCTGCGCGACCGGGCGGGACCTGCGCGAAGAGGGCCGGATCATCGCGCGCGCCCGCGTCGACCACCCTCCAACTCGATGGTGGCCTTGACGGTCAGCCGTCGCTCAGTGGCCGCAGATGGCTGATGCCCTTTGTTGACCACCAGGGGGATGCCGTGCAGGGGGCCGCGAGGCCCTCGCTGGCGACGCTCCCGGTCGAGGGCGGCGGCGATCGGCCGCGCGTCCGGGTTGACCTCCAGCACCGACCGGAGCGCCGGCCCGCCCCGGTCGATCGCCTCGATCCGGCGCAGGTACTCGTCCACCAGCTCGACGGCGGTCAGGCGGCCGGCCCGCATGCGCGCCTGCAGCTCGGCGATGGTGACCTCGACCAGGTCGTGCGGTCCCGGGTCCTGGAACGCGGCCGCGCCGGCCGGCTCGGGTGCGGCGGCGAGCCCGACGGCGGCGGTCGCGGCGGCGGTGGCGCCCGTGCGCAGGAAGGCGCGGCGGGTGAGGCGTCCCTGCATCGATCTCCCCCTCTCTCTCGCGAACGGATGACCGTGGACGCGTTCGAGCCTACCGGCGATCGGGTCACCCGGCACGTCGGGATCGGGGCCGCCACGCGAGAACGCGCTCGTGGCCACGGTGGCCGTCGGCCCGCCCCCGGTCGGCGAGCGCCCGGATGTCAGGCCGGTGCAGGGCGCGTCAGCCGGCGCCGTACGGCGCCTGCGGCCACGCCACCGGGCGCGGGGCCTCGATCTCCAGGCGGCGGAACGCCAGCGTCCAGTACGCGGACAGGTACGCGCCCACGACCCCGCTCAGGATCACGATCAGCACGATCAGCAGCAGCGCCAGCGGGATCGCCACGACCACCGCCGCGCCGCCGCCCCCGCCGACCGCTGCCGCGACCACCGCCGCGGCCATCACGAGGAGAACCGGGATCAGGACGATGGCCACCCCGATGCCGGCCACCAGCGCCAGCCCCACCTGGAGCAGCCAGACCAGCAGCACCCGGCCCAGGCGGGCGCGCACCAGGCCGAACCCGCGGCCCAGCGCCTGCAGCGGACCTCGCTGCTCCAGCACCACCGAACGCGTGCCCAGGATGAACGCGATCCCGACCGGGATCGACGCCAGCAGCAGCACCGCGACGAGCAGGGCGCCCACCGTCGCCGCCAGCGCCACCGCCCCGTTCTGGCCGTTCACGTACCCCACGACGCCGAACACCACCACGCCGGCGATCGTGCCCAGCACGACCACGCCCCAGACCAGGCCGAGCAGTCGCAGGCCGAGGATCCGGCCGAACGTGCCCAGGCCCGTCCGCCAGGCGAGGCCGAGGCCGAACGGGCGCTCGGCGTCGTGCTCGGCCGTCGCCCGCACCAGCGCGCCCGTGGTGACGCACGACAGCAGCCACCACGCGATCGCCACGACCAGCGCCAGCACCCCGAGCAGGACGATCAGGCCGAGGTTGTCCTGCACGAACTGCCCGACCGCGTTGGCCCCGTCCTGCACCCCTGCCGGGCCGCCCCCACCGCCCGCGCCAGCGCCGCCCCCACCGCCTGACGAGCCACCCAGCCCGCTGAAGTTGCCGCCGCCCACGCCGCCGCTGGTCACGTCCGCGCCGCCCAGGATCGCCAGCAGCCACAGGTACTTGTGCCGCCACACGATCGAGAACGCGCGGGTGATGAGGTCTCCGTACTGCATCGTCAGGACAACGCGTCAGGGCGTCAGACGGTTCAGATCGCGCGGGAACAGCACCGCCTCGCGGATGTTGGCGGCCCCGATCAGGCGCGAGACCCACCGTTCGAGGCCCATGCCGAAGCCGCCGTGGGCCGGCATCCCGTGCCGGAACGCCTCCAGGTAGCCCGCGAACGGCGCCGCGTCCAGGCCGCGGGCGGCCAGCGCCGCGACGTAGTCCTCGTGGCGGTGCAGCCGCTGCCCGCCGGTCACCAGCTCCTGGCCCCGGTACAGCAGGTCGAAGCTGTTCGACCACCGGGGGTCGTCGGGCGCCGGGTGCGTGTAGAACGGCCGCTTCGCCATCGGGAACCCGGTCACGTACAGGAAGTCGCTGCCGTGCTCGCGCCGCGCCCACTCGCCCAGCCAGCTCTCGTGGGCGGGCGCGAGGTCCGGCTCGCCCTCCAGCCGCTCGCCCATCGCGGCCGAGACCAGCCGCTGGGCCTCTCGGAAGTCGACACACGGGATCGGGTCCGGGACCTCGGGCACCGCCAGCCCGAGCAGCGCCACCGCCTCCGCCGCCTCGGTCCGGACCGCCTCCGCCATCCCGGCGATGGCGTGGCGGAGCACGGCCATCACCTCCCGGTGGTCGCGGATGAAGCCGACCTCGGCGTCCAGCGAGACGTACTCGTTCAGGTGGCGGGGCGTGTCGTGCGGCTCCGCCCGGAACACCGGCCCCACCTCGAACACGCGCTCGAACACCCCGACCATCGTCTGCTTGTAGAACTGCGGGCTCTGGGCCAGGTACGCGCGGCGGCCGAAGTACTCGACGGCGAACACGTTGGCGCCCCCCTCGGTCGCCGCGGCCACGAGCTTGGGCGTCTGGATCTCCACGAAGCCGCGGGAGCGCAGGCTGGACCGGAAGCCGGCCATGGTCGCGGCCGTCACCTCGAAGCAGGCCCGCCGGCGCGGATGCCGGAGCGTCACCGGGGCGTGGTCGAGCAGCGTCGGCAGCTGGGCGCGCAGCACCGGCTGGAACAGCGGCACCGGCGGCGGCGCCGCCGCGGCGACCAGCACCCGCACGCTCGGCTCGCGGACCTCCACCCCGGCCGGCGCCTGGGCGGAGGCCGTCGCCACGCCCTCCACCTCCACGACCGACTCCGCGTTGAGCCGGTCCAGCGAGGCGGCGAGGTCGGCGTCGTCGATCACGACCTGGGCGAGGCCGCAGGCGTCCCGCAGCACGAGGAAGCTCACGCCGCTCAACCGCCGCAGGCGGTGGAGCCAGCCCTTCAGCAGCACGCGCTCGCCGCAGCGGCGCGCCAGCTCGCTCGTCCAGGTCCGTTCCACGATGCGATGCTCCTGGCGGGAATCGCGCCCTGGTGCGGACGGGGCGCAGCCCGTGGTGCCACCGCACTTCACCGCGCCGGCGGACCGGCACGGCCTCATCGAGACCCGACGTCCGCTCGGGAGTGTCCTTCGGGAGGTCCGGGCACCGCCTTCCCAGCTGCCGGCGGCTCTCTGCGGCCCGGCGGAGCTCCCTACTCCTCTCCGTCCTCGCGGCTGCCAACGCAGCATACCGCCGAAACCCGACCGATCAACCCGGCGGGATGGCGCGTCTACCTACTTGTCGAATTCGTTCGACGACGACGACATCGATGCGGCGCTGCTGAGCGCCGCGCATGGAGGCAAGCATGGATCAGAGCGGAAAGGGTTCGAGGTTCCGGCGCGTCCTGCCGTTTGCGCTGGCCGGCGTGGGCGTGTACGCGATCGTCGCGTACGGGAGCTCGATGTTCAACAGCGCGCCGACCCACCTGGTGGCACAGCGGGTGACCCCGGCGGACCAGATGGTCACCACCGCGGATCCGCTGCCCGCCGGCCCGGTGCAGGTGCCCGGCCAGTCGCCGGTGACCGGCGCCGTCAGCCAGGTCGGCTCCGTCGGCCGCGATGTGCTGCCCGGCGACGCCGCGGCCGTGACCCGCAACCTGAACAACAACGCGACCAGCACCGTCATCCCGAGCAGCAGCAGCGCGGCCGCCGGCACGGCGCCCGCGGCCGGCACGAGC
>VBJR01000195.1:0-1865 GCA_005880175.1 Chloroflexota bacterium | reverse complement strand
CTTTTCCCTTCGAGGACCAGCCGTCCCCCGGCTGGTCCTCACCTTTTGCACCCCTCAGCGGGCCGCCCCGCGCGGCCACACCACCTCGACCGGCACCCCGCGCTTCCGGGCATACGCGACGACGTCGCCCGTGCCCCCCACGCCGCGCGCCGGGTGCCCGTCCCACACGGCCACCAGCACGTCCGAGCGGTCGACGACCATCCGGCCCGCCTCCATGTGCGCCTCCGACGTCGAGTCCTCGTACGCCAGGCGCTCCACGACCGTGGCGGACGCCAGCAGCCGGTCGTACGCCCCCAGGCACTCCGCCGGCAGGGCCTCGCGGTAGCGCGAGGCGGGCAGGACCACCTCCAGCGACCCGCCCAGCGCCAGGATCGCCTCGGCGAACAGCTGGTCCGCGCCGTCGGCGAGGGAGCTGACGCCGACCAGCACGTCGGCCGGGAGCCGGGCGAGCCGCTCGTGCAGCGCGCGCTCCACCATCCGGGCCGTCTCGGCGTGCAGCAGGCGGTGGCCCGTGCCCCCGACCCGCATCACGCGCCCTCCCACCGGCGGATCAGGTCGAGGTGGATGCCGAACTGGTCGAGGATCTTGACCACGGTGTGGTCGATCAGCTCGGCCACGGTCTCCGGCCGGTGGTAGAACGCCGGGACCGGCGGCAGGATCACGGCGCCCGCCTCGGCCGCCTGCACCATCAGGCGCAGGTGCCCGAGGTGGAGCGGCGTCTCCCGGACCACCAGCACCAGCCGGCGGCGCTCCTTCAGGCACACGTCCGCGGCCCGCACGAGCAGGTTGTCGCTGGCGCTGTTCGCGATCGCGGACAGCGTGCGGATCGAGCATGGCGCGACGACCATGCCCTCGGTCAGGAACGACCCGCTGGCCGGCGCGGCCCCGACGTCGCGCTCGTCGTGCCACACGTCGGCGAGCGCGGCCACCTCCGCCGGCGTGCGCCCGAGCTCGTGCTCGATCGTCTTCTCGGCGCCGGCGCTGATGACGAGGTGGACCTCCACGTCGAGCGGCCGCAGCACCTCGAGCAGGCGGACGCCGTAGTGCGGCGCGCTGGAGCCGCTGATGCCCACCACCACCCGCCTGCGCATAGCGGATATATACACTCGCCGGCATGAGCCGGACCGCCGGAGAGGCGCTCCCGGCGGCGCTCCAGCGGCTGCTCGACGGCACCGACCTGGAGGGCAGCGCCGGGCTGACGGTGCAGCTGCTGACGGTGGACGAGTCGGGCTGGCCCCGGGTAGCCCTGCTGAGCGCCGGCGAGGTGCTGGCGACCGGGCCGCGCGCGATCGCCCTGGCCCTGTGGCCCGACGGCACCAGCGCCGCCAACCTGGGCCGGTCCGGCCGCGCCACCCTGGCGCTCGTCCACGCGGGCGCCGGCTGGTATGTGCGCTGCGCCGCCCTCCGTGAGGCCGACCTGGGGCTCGACGACGGCCGCGCGCTGGCCGCCTTCGCCCTGCGCGTCCAGGAGGTGCTGGAGGACGCGGTGCCGTACGCCGAGCTCACCGGCGGCATCGCGTTCCGGCTCGCCGACCCCGGTCGGACGCTGGCGGCCTGGCGCGCCGCGAGCGACGCCCTGCGCCGGCGGCGAGACCAAACAGGCGTTTGATACCTTGTCAGGCATGCTCGACCGCGTCCGCTCCTCCGCCGAGTGGCGCTTCCTCGGCGTCCTGCCGAGGGCGGCGCCGGGACTGGCCGCCGCCTGGTGGGCGATCATCGCGGCCAGGGGCCTGCTCCCGGCCGGCTTCGCCGTGGCGATGGGCGCCACCGTCGGCGCCGTGCAGGCGGGCCGCTCGCTGACGCTGCCGCTCGCGGCCACGGCCGTGACGTTCGTGGGCATGAGCGCGCTCGGCCCGGTCCACCAG
>VBJR01000194.1 GCA_005880175.1 Chloroflexota bacterium | reverse complement strand
CACTGGAACTCGTTCCGGGCGCTGTAGCCAGACCATGCACCGCGAATCCGAGTTCAACCAAGTTCACCGCAAGCAGGGAACTTCGGGTTAGAGCTCCCGGCGCTGGAAGCTCCAGAGCGTCAGGCCGATCATCAGCGCGAACCAGAACACCGTCCAGGCCAGGAACGCCGGGGCCGGGGCGTCCGTCGCCGAGAACGGGTTGCCGGCGCTCAGCCTGCCCGCCGCCCGCAGCGACGCCACGACGGACGCCGGCTCCATCGCGTACACCGCGCCGCGCCAGAGGCCGTCCGTCGGGAGCAGCAGCTTGCTGACGACCCCGGTGATGATCAGCCCCTGGTTGTCGATGGCCGTCCCGATGCCGCCCAGGATGCCGCCGACCCAGGCGATGAAGTACCCGATCAGCGGGATGATCGCCGCGGTCATGCCCGCCAGTCGGGTGGACAGCAGCAGCCCGAACGTCAGGAGGACCAGGCCCAGGGCCGCCACGTACGCGATCAGCCCGACCGGCGACGGCGGCAGGTAGCCCGTGTTCACGTCCACGACGATCAGCTCGAGGATGCCGGACCCGGCCGCGTACAGCACGACCAGCACCGCCAGCCCCAGCCACTTGCCCAGCACCAGCTCGCTGCGCCGGACCGGGCGGGCGAGCATCGCGAGGACCAGGTTCGACTCCACGTCCCCGGAGATGCTGGGCGCGCTCACGAGCACCGACATCAGGGCCAGCACGGCCGCGAACAGGAACACGACGAAGATCAGCACCTGGGAGGCGAGCAGCAGCAGCTCGACCTCGCCCAGCGGGGGGCCGCCGCCAGGGCCGTTCGAGTAGTGGAGCTCGTGGAAGACCCAGCCCGTCGCGCCGATCACGACCAGGGTCAGCAGCACGACGGCGATCAGCAGCTTGCGTCGGGCCGCCTCCCAGATCGTGAGCTTGGCGAACGTCAGGATGGGGGCCAGCGCGGGCATCAGTGGCCCTCGCCCAGGAGCTGCAGGAAGCGGTCCTCCAGCGTCTCGGAGCGCGGCTCCACGGCGTACACGCGGCCGCCCAGCCGCACGATCTCCGCCACCAGGTCGGGCACGCTCTCGGGCTCCAGCCCGCGCAGGACCATCCACTCGCCGTCGTCCTCGGCCCGGTCGTGGGCCTTCAGCAGGGTCTGGCGCTGCCGCGCGTCCAGGCCGGTCACGCGGATGCGGCACGCCCGACCGCCGAGGAGCTCGTCCAGCGTGCCCGTCGCGATCACGCGGCCGCGGTCCACCATCGCCACCCGGTCGCAGACCATCTCCACCTCGGTCAGCAGGTGCGAGTTCAGGAACACGGCCGTCCCCTGCTCGCGCAGGTGGTGGATCACCTTGCGGACGTCGTACCGCCCGACCGGGTCGAGCGCGCTCGTCGGCTCGTCCAGGAACACCAGCTCCGGCGTCCCGAGCAGCGCGGCGGCCAGGCCGAGCCGCTGCTGCATGCCCTTCGAGTACGTGCGGACCCGGTCGCCGGCGCGGTCCGCCAGGCCCACCAGGTCGAGCACCCGCGCCGTCTCCGACCCCCAGGCCGAGCGGGGCAGCCGGGCCAGCTCGCAGTGCACGCGCAGCACCTCGCCGCCCCGCAGCCAGGGCTGGTACCGGAACAGCTCGGGCAGGTAGCCGATGCGGCGGCGGACGGCGACCTCGCCGAGCGGCCGGCCGAGCACCCAGCCCTCGCCGCCGGTGGGGTCGAGCAGGCCGAGCAGCAGCTTGATGGCCGTCGTCTTGCCGGCGCCGTTGGGACCGAGGAACCCGAACACCTCGCCCCTGGGCACCGTCATCGTCAGGCCGGCCAGCGCGACGGTGCGGCCGAAGTGCTTCGTGAGCTCGACGCAGTGGATGGCAGGCGAGGCGGCGGCCGTCGCGGCCGCCGCCTGCCGTTCCTGGAGATCTAGCAACCTGTCTGGATTCTGAGGGCTACCGCACGCCGTTGGCCACCGCGAGCACCTGGTCCTCGGTGACCGTGCCGGCGACGGCGTAGACCTTCCCGCCCTTGATCCAGACGACCGCGCTGCCCAGCCCCGTGTTGTCACCGAAGGCGGTGCCGGTCACGCCCTGCACCTTGACGTTGTGGCTGTTCACGTAGCCGGACGGGATCGGGATGGGCAGGTTGCCCGACGGGCTGTCGATGCTGCTGATCGCCGAGCGGAGCGTCGGGCTCAGGCCCGGCTGGGCCAGCAGCGCGCTCTTGATGTCGGCCACCGAGGCGCCGGTCGAGGACACCTGCGGCGACTTCATCTCGGCCACGGCCAGGATGGGACCGACCTGGCTCAGCGCCTGCTGGATCGACTGGCGGTCGGCGTCGGACGGGCCGGCGCCGGTGTCGCCGCCGCTGGCCGAGGTCGAGCCGGTGCCGTCCGCGCTCCCCTGAGCGCCTCCCTGAGCGCCTCCCTGAGCGTTCATGGCACCCTGCGCCAGCCGGCCCAGGTCACCGTAGAGCGTGGCCTCCGCGGGGCCGGCCACCAGCGTCAGCGTGCTGCCGCGCAGCTTGGCCGGGGCGTTGTCATTGAACGTCACGGTGCCGCTCGACTGCGTGACCGCGCCATACGAGACCGGCGCCTTGCGCAGGCTCGCGGGCAGCGTGCTGGAGTCGACCTGGATCGCGGGCAGGCCGGCGATCCTGGCCGCCTCGGCCGCGGTCTCCGCCTGCTGCAGCTGGCCCTGGCTGGTGCCCTTGACGTCGCCCCAGTTGGAGAACGCGCTCAGGCCCTGGAAGTCGCTCGCCTGGACCGGAACGACCGTCACCTGGGTCGGCTGGAAGATCTTGACGAGGTTGGCCGCCAGCGGCGTGAACGCCAGCGTGGCGACCATCGCGCCCGCCAGGACCGCCGCGGCCAGGCCACCCAGCATCAGCCGCCGGCCCCCGCCGCGGACCAGCGTCAGGCGCGGCGCGCTCGAGCCGGTCCCGTTCCGGGCTTTCACCCGGGCCAGCGCACCGGCCGGGTCGACCGTCGCGGCCGGGACGGCCAGCAGGCCCATCGTGTGGCGGGCGTCGTCCGCCACGGTCGCGAAGCGCGCCTGGCAGTCGGCGCAGTCGTTGTAGTGCGCCCGCGTCTCCTCGTCCAGCGAGTAGGGCTCGTCGTACAGGCGACGGAGCGCGCCGTCAGACAGATGTCGCACGGGTCATCTCCTTTCTCAGCGCTTGCTCGGCCCGCCGCAGCAGCGTGCCGACCTGGTTGGCGCCGACTCCCAGGGTGGAGCCGACCTCGACGTAGCTGAGCCCGCTGTACCGGAGCGCCAGGACCGAGGCCGCCTTGGTCGGCAGGCGGGTAAGGGCCTCGCGCACCTGTCGGCGATCCTCGTCGGTCTCGACCACCAGCTGGGGGTCGACCACCGGACGCTCCTCCGTCCGCGCGTCGGCCAGCTCGCGGCGCTCGCGGCGCCTGCGGCTGCGGATCCGGTTGAGCGCCGTGTGCACGGCGGCCCGGTGCAGCCAGGCTGGGGCATAGCTGGCGTCGGAGCGGTGCTTCCGGTGGAAGTCGAGAAACACTTCCTGGGCGACGTCCTCCGCCTCGGTGCGGTCGGCCAGGACGCGGTTGGCAACGGCCACCACCTTGCCGTACTCCGCCATGAAGAGGCGATCGAAAGGCTCCGTGGGAGCCTTGGGCCGGCCGGTTTCCGGCTCGGGGTCCTGAGTCATCGGTTTCGCGGACTTGGCCACCACATCGCTTAACGCACCACGCGCTCCCCGAATGTGACAGGCGAGCCCGCGCTCAATAGAAGACCGTGCGAGTCCGATGGTACGGCCGCACGGGGTAGAGGCCCTGGGAGAGATCCCACAGGATCCAGTCCACCTCGATCGAGAGCAGCGGCCGGCCCCGCTCGGCCAGCGCGTCGCGCAGGCGCTCGACCGCGACCACGGTGGCCGCCCGGATCTCCACCTCCGCCGGCTCGCCGGGCCGGAGCTCCTCCCAGCCGTCGATGCGCCGGGCCAGCTCCCGCGAGTACTCGAAGGCGCCGAAGTGGCGCAGGACCTGGGGCAGCTTGTAGTCGGGGAAGCACGTCAGCGCCGCCAGGTCGGGGAACGCGGCGACCCCGGCGCCGTGCAGGTCGGCCGGCGCGATCTGCGCCCGCTTCAGGAGCGGCACGGACCGGCCGCCGTACGTGGCCACGTCGGCGTACGAGGGCAGGCGCGCGGCGAGCGTGGCCGCCGAGCTCCCGCAGCGCCTGGGCCCGCTCCTCCAGCATCGGCAGGTCGCCCAGGAGCTCGCGCAGCCGCCCGGCGGTGACGCCGGTGAGGCCCTCCGCGTCGCTCAGCTCCTCGCCGGTCGCGAACGCGTCGCGCAGGCGCTCCGCGAGCTGCCAGTAGCCGCCGGCGCTCCCGCCCCAGAACGAGAAGTTGACCGTGTCCAGGACGAGGAGGTAGCGCAGGGTGCGCTCGGCCGGGCCGGCGTAGTGGCGGCTGCCGTCCCAGCGCGGCACGGGCCGGTCCCCGGCCTCGGCCAGCAGGCGGTCGAGCGGGCCCAGCCGGACGTCGCGCGCGCTCGCGACCACCGCGGCGCACGCGGTCCGGACGCCGAGCGGGTCAGCTGGCGACAGAGCGGGCGCCCTCCAGGCGCCGCATCTCGTCCTCGATCAGCTTGAAGTCCTTCTGGGGGAGCTGGTGGACGTGGCCCTGGAACGCCAGCGTCCAGTGCTCCGGCGGCCACTTGCGCACGTACTCCAGCCGGTAGGCGAGCTCCTTGGCGGGCACCCACTCGCCGTCCTCCAGCGTGACGTCCGGCTTGATGCGGACGCGCCACGGGTAGTCCTCGTCGCGGCGCGAGGTCCGCCAGATGTGAGCGTGCTCCTCGAACATGCCCGAGGTCAGCGTGCACGTGGCGGTGAACACCATGCGGCCGGTGACGTAGTAGAGCAGGCGGTCGCCGGGCTTCATCATCTCGGCCCGGCGCCGGTGGCGGCTCTTGAGTCCCTGGATGGAGAAGGTCCGCTCCTCCGTCTTCCGGTAGTTGTCGAGCGAGCTGACGATCATCCAGTACTGGGCATTGCGGGCGACTCGGGAGGACTTCTTCTTGCGGCTCCGGCTCCGGCCGCCGCCCTCCGTCTCGGGGACCTCTGACATGACCGAGATGCTAGCCCGGTTACCATCCAGAGTTCGACCGATGAGCGTGCTCGAATTCGACATCACGGCCCGGGACGGGGCGGCGCGGCGCGGCGTGATCCGCACCCCGCACGGCGAGATGGAGACCCCCGGCTTCTTCGCGGTCGCCACCCGCGCGGCGCTCAAGGGCCTGGATCCGCGCGCCGCGGCGGCCGCCGGCGTCCAGGCGCTGATCTGCAACGGGTACCACCTCGCCGTCCAGCCCGGCCCCGAGGCGGTCGCCGCCGGGGGCGGGCTGCACCGGTTCATGGCCTGGGACGGCGTGCTGGCCACCGACTCGGGCGGCTTCCAGGTCTTCAGCCTCCGCCACGGCCAGGTCGCCGACGAGCTGAAGGGCCGCCGCCGGCTGCCCGCCGAGGCCGCCAACGGCCGCGACGAGGACCCGATGGACGCCGTTCGCGTGGACGAGGAGGGGGCCGACTTCCGCTCCTACCTGGACGGCAGCCGGCACCGCTTCACGCCGGAGAACAACATGGCGCTCCAGCGCGCGCTCGGGGCCGACGTGCTGTTCTGCCTCGACGAGTGCACCCCGTTCCACGTCACCGAGCGCTACACCCGCGAGGCCACGGAGCGGAACCTGCGCTGGGCCCGCCGCTGCCTGGACGCGTACCGGGAGCTGGGCATGCCCGCCCGCCAGGCGCTGTACGGCATCGTGCACGGCGGCGTCTACCCGGACCTCCGGCGCCGGAGCGCGACGGAGATCGCGGCCCTCGGCTTCCCCGGCTACGGCATCGGCGACTGCCTGGGCGAGACCAAGAGCGACTGGTACGCGGTGGTGGACCTGGTCTGCCCGCTGCTGCCCGAGGGGCGTCCGCGTCACCTGCTCGGCGTGGGCGAGCCGGACGACCTGGTCGAGGGCGCGCTGCGAGGCATCGACACGTTCGACTGCGCCATGCCGACGCGGATCGCCCGCCACGGCCAGGCGCTGCACCTGGGCCGGCCCCGGTTCCGCCTCGACCTGCTGGGCTCCGAGCGGCGGCGCGAGGACGCGCCGATCGACGAGGGCTGCCCCTGCTCGGCCTGCACGCGGTTCGGCCGGGCGTACCTGCGCCATCTGCTCAAAGCCAAGGAGATGCTGGCGGTGTCACTCGTGGCCGAGCACAACCTGACGTTCACCGCGCGCCTGCTGGCGCGGGTCCGCGACGCGATCAGCGCCGGCTGCCTGGCCCAGCTCCGCGCCGAGGTGCTGGCCCGGTGACCGAGCTGCGCTGGGGGATCGCCGGGACCGGGCGCATCGCGTCCACCTTCGCCCGCGGCCTCGCCCGCTCCCGCACCGGCCGGCTGGTCGCGGTCGGCAGCCGCACGCGGGAGCGCGCCGTCGCGTTCGGGGACCAGTTCGAGGTGCCGGCCCGGCACGCCGGCTACGAGGCGCTGCTCGCCGACGAGCAGGTGGACGCGGTGTACGTCGCCACCCCGCACCCCGGGCACGCCGAGCTGGCGATCCGGGCCGCCGAGGCGGGCAAGCACGTCCTGTGCGAGAAGCCGCTCGCGGTCAACCACGCGCAGGCGATGGCGATCGTGGAGGCCGCCGCCGCGAACGACGTCTTCCTGATGGAGGCGTACATGTACCGCTGCCACCCGCAGACGGACCGGCTGGTCGAGCTGGTCCGCTCGGGCGAGATCGGCGAGCTGCGGGCGATCCGGGCCACGTTCAGCTTCGCGGCCCGGTTCGACCCCGCGAGCCGGCTCCTGGACCCGGGGCTGGGCGGCGGCGGCATCCTCGACGTCGGCGGCTACTGCACGTCGATGGCGCGGCTGCTCGCGGGCGCCGAGCCGGAGGCGGTGCGGGCGGTCGGGCGGATCGGCGAGACCGGCGTGGACGAGCACGCCGCGGCGGTGCTCCGCTTCCCCGGAGGGGTGGTGGCGGAGCTCCTCTGCGGCGTCCGGGCCAGCGCCGACAACGCGGTGTGGGTCTTCGGCACAGAGGGCTGGATCGAGGTCCCCGAGCCGTGGCTGCCGGGCCCCGAGGTCCGGATCCGGGTCGCCCGGGACGGCCAGAGGCCGCGGGAGGTCGTGGTCCGGACGCGCGACGACCTGTACGGCGCCGAGGCGGACGCGGTCGCCGCCCACCTGGAGGCCCGGCAGGCGCCGGCGATGACCTGGGTGGACAGCCTGGGCAACATGCGGGCGCTGGACGAGTGGCGCCGCGAGATCGGCCTCGCCTACGCCGTCGAGACGCCCGCCGGGCCCGGCCAGGAGCGCCCCGTGCACGGCCGGCCGCTGGCCCGCCGCGACCCGACCCCGATGCGGTACGGGCGCGTGGACGGCCTCGAGAAGCCCGTCTCGCGGCTGGTGATCGGGGTGGACTACCACCGCGCCTGGCCGCACACCGCGGTCATGCTCGACGACTTCTTCGAGCGCGGCGGGACCTGCTTCGACACGGCGTACATGTACGGCGCGGGCCGCTCCGAGGAGCTGCTCGGGGCCTGGGTCGCCAGCCGCGGTATCCGCGACCAGGTGGTCATCCTCGACAAGGGCGGCCACACGCCCCACTGCGACCCGGAGAGCGTGACCCGGCAGCTCGAGGTCAGCCTGGGGCGGCTCGGGACCGACCACGTGGACATCTACATGCTCCACCGAGACAACCCGGCGATCCCCGCCGGCGAGTTCGTGGACGTCCTGAACGAGCACCACGACGCGGGCCGGATCACCGTGTTCGGCGTGTCCAACTGGAGCCTGGAGCGGGTGCGGGAGGCCAACGCGTGGGCGGCCGCCCACGGCAAGCGGGGCGTGGCGGCGATCAGCAACAACTTCAGCCTGGCCCGGATGGTGGACCCGGTGTGGCCAGGCTGCATCGCCGCCTCGGACCCGGAGTGGCGCGCCTGGCTGACCGAGCACCAGGTGCCCCTGATGCCGTGGTCGAGCCAGGCCCGCGGCTTCTTCCTGGACGGCCGGGCCGAGGATCCCGAGGTCGTCCGCTGCTGGCACAGCGAGGACAACCTCGGGCGGCTGGAGCGCGCCCGCCAGCTCGCCGCCGACCGCGGGGCGCTGCCGATCCAGGTCGCCCTCGCGTACGTCCTGGCCCAGCCGTTCCCGACGTTCCCGCTGATCGGCCCGCGCCTGCTCCCGGAGACCCGTTCGTCGCTCGCGGCGCTGGCGATCGAGCTCACGGTGGACGAGGTGCGGTGGCTGAACCTGGAGGAGGACGCGGCCCCGACCTATTGACAAGATATATCTGTCGGATATATCTTGCCGAGCTATGGAGCTCAGCAACACCGCGTACGTCATCCTGGGCGCGCTCCACGAGCGGGCGCGGTCGGGGTACGACATCAAGGCGTTCGCGGACGCCTCGACCAGGCACTTCTGGGCGGTCAGCTACGGGCAGCTGTATCCCGAGCTCAAGCGGCTGCTCGACGCCGGCCTGATCGATGCGGAGGACCAGCCCACCGGCTCCCGGCAGAGGACGCTCTACCGGCTGACGCGGCTGGGCGAGGAGGCGCTGGCGGACTGGGTGTCCGACACCGGCACCCGGCCCTGCGAGATCCGCGACGAGATGCTGGTGCGCCTCTTCTTCTCCGACGCCGTGGAGCGGGAGAAGCGCGCCGAGCTGGCCGGCAACATGGCCGCCCGCCACCGGGCCCAGGCGAACGGCCTGCGGAAGCAGAGCGAGGGCAAGCCAGCCCATCGCGAGAACGCCATGCACGACGAGGTGCTCCAGTTCGGCATCGACCTGCACGAGCACCTGGCCGACTGGTACGCGCGCCTGGCGGCGCGCCTGGAGAACGAGTGATGGAAGACACCCGGAACCGCTGGCTGGTCCTGCTGGTGACCTGCCTGGGCGCGTTCATGATCATGCTCGACACCACGATCGTCTACGTGGCCACCCCCAGCATCATGTCCGGCCTGGGCGCGTCGCTCGACCAGGCGCCGTGGGTCTTCAACGGCTACCTGCTCGCATACGCGGTCCTGCTGGTCACCGCCGGCCGCCTGGGCGACCTGTGGGGGCCGCGCAACCTGTTCGTGGCCGGCCTCGGGGTGTTCACCGTCGCGTCCGCGCTGTGCGGGCTGTCGCAGGACTCGACGCAGCTGATCGCGGCCCGCGTCCTCCAGGGCGCCGGCGGCGCGCTGCTGATGCCGCAGTCGCTGACCCTGCTGACCGCGCTGTTCCCGCCCGAGCGGAGGGGCGCCGCGTTCGGCGTGAACGGGGCGATCGTGGGCATCTCGACGGTGGCCGGTCCCACGCTGGGCGGCCTGATCGTCACGTACGCGGACTGGCGCTGGATCTTCTTCCTGAACGTGCCGGTCGGCGCCCTGGCCGTCGCGGCCAGCCTGCTGCTGATCCCCGACCTGCGCC
The DNA here is from genome assembly GCA_005880175.1 of Chloroflexota bacterium. The sequence continues at coordinate 3,933 of VBJR01000194.1, read as the reverse complement.
CGGGCGTTCGCCACCGCATGGACGTGGTGGGCGTCGGGCTGGCCAGCGCGGCGCTCCTGCTGCTCGTGTTCGGCCTGATCGAGGGCCAGCGGTACGACTGGTCGCCGGCGATCTGGTCCACGATCGGCGCCGGGGTGGTCGCGCTCGCCGCCTTCCTGCTCTGGGAGTCGCGGCAGGCCGAGCCGCTGATCCCGCTGCGCCTGTTCCGCGACCGCAACTTCTCGCTGATGAACTGGACCGGCGCCGCCATGCAGTTCGGGATGCAGGGCATCTTCCTGCCGGTGACGATCTACACGCAGTCGGTGCTGGGCATGACGCCGCTCCAGTCCGGCCTGACGATCGCGCCGATGTCGCTGGTCGCGGGCGTGGTGGCCCCGTTCGCCGGCCGGCTGGCGGACCGCCTGGGCGGCAAGTACCTGCTGATGGCGGGGCTGGGCCTGTTCGGCGGCGGCGCCGCCTGGCTGGCGCTGACCCGGACGACGGCGTCCACGTCCCTGTCGTTCACGCTGCCGCTGGTCGTGACCGGCGTCGGCCTGGGCCTCGTGTTCGCCCCGATGATGAGCCTGGCCATGCGCCGGATCACGCCGCGCGAGGCGGGCGCCGCCTCGTCGGTCCTGAACACGACCCGGCAGCTGGGCAGCGTGCTCGGGGGCGCGGTGACGGGCGCCGTGCTCCAGAGCCAGCTCGCGGTCGCGCTGCACGAGCGGGCGGTCACCGCGTCGGCGCAGCTCCCGGCGGCCGCGCGGCCGGGGTTCGTGGACGGGTTCGCCCAGGCGGCCCGGGCCGGCTTCCAGGTCGGCCGCGGTCGGGACGGGGGCGTGTCGCTGCCCGTCAACGGGTTCGTGGCGGCTCTGCAGCCGACCGTCCTGGTCGCGGTTGGCGCGCTGGCGGCGGCCTCGCTGAGCTGCCTGCTGGTGGTCGGCCGCCGCCGGGCCGAGGCGCCGGCCATCGCGGAGGCGGCGTAGGCGATCATCTCCTCGATGGGTTTCGACACGGATGTCACATTGCGTCCGGCGGGCGCGGGCGCCTTCGACGTGGAGGTGCCCGCGCACTGGCGGATCGGCCCCGGCGCGACCAACGGCGGCTACGTCGCGGCGGTGCTCACACGGGCACTGGAGGCGGCGGTCGCCGATCCCGAGCGCCCGCCGCGCTCGCTGACGGTGCACTACCTGGCCGCATGCGGGCCCGGCCCGGCCCGGATCGCCACCACGGTGGAGCGGGGCGGACGGTCCATGACCACCCTGTCGGCGCGCATGACCCAGGGCGACGCCACCGTGGCCCTGGCGCTGGCGGCGTTCGGCGGCCCCCGGCCGGGCCTGGACTTCCAGGACCAGCCGATGCCCGAGGCGCCGCCGCCGGAGGCGGTGCCGGCCTGGGGGCCGGTCGCCGGGGCGCCGACGTTCGCGTCCCGGTGGGAGCACCGGGTGTGCATCGGCGGCACGCCGTTCACGCGAGCGGCGCAGGCGGTGGGCGGCGGCTGGGTCCGGCTCCGCGAGCCGAGGATCGTGGACGCGGCGCAGCTCGCGGCGATGTCCGACGGCTGGTACCCGCCGGTGCTGCTGCTCCTCGACCAGCCCCGCGGCGTCGTACCCACCGTGGACCTGACGATCCACTTCCGGGCGACCGTGCCGCTCGCCGGCGCCGGTCCGGACGACTTCGCCTTCGCGGTCTTCGCGTCCCGCGTCGGGGCGGAGGGGTACTGGGAGAGCGACGGCGTCATCTGGTCGCGCGACGGCCGGGTGCTGGCCCAGGCGAGGCAGCTCGCGATCTTCCGGCTGCGGACCTGAGCGCGGCCGGCCGGGTGGGTGCACCCGGTGCACGCGTGCGGAATCGTGCGGAATCAGGGGCGGCCGGAGCGGGCTCGAAACGAGTCCGCGGGCACCCGGGTGCAGCCGTTTATGCGTGGCATTTTGCAGAACCGTCGGGTGCCGAGCGGGGCAAGGCGAGTATTGTGGCTGGCTCAGGCACTATGCGAGCGACGAAGTTCGATCCTGAGCGCACGAACAACAACACACCGCAGCCCCGGCCCAACGGCCCGGGCGACGTCCCTCAACCAGACCCGTCCGCCGCCGTCCAGCCGCAGCGTCCGGCGCCGGCGTCGGCGCCTGCCGTCGAGCCGACGTACCGCTCCAGCGTGGAGCCCACCTACCGCTCGGCCGCGGAGCCCGTCCACCGGCCCGCGCCGGAGTCCACGTACCGGCCGGCCCCCGAGCCGATCTATCGCTCCGCCGCGCCCGCTCCGGCGCCGCCGCCAGCGCTGCCGGCGCCCCGGCCCGAGCCGCCGCCGGCGCCTCGCCTGGAGCCGCCGCGCCCGGAGCCGCAGTACCGCGCCGCCGCGGGCAGCCCGCCCTGGTACCAGCCCGAGCCGCGACCCGCCGCGGCCGCCGCGGAGACCGGCTACCGGCCGACGCCCCAGGGGGACCGGCGGCGGTACGCTCCGCCGCCGGAGGAGCAGCCGCCGCCCCGGTACGCGCCGCCGCTCCAGCAGCGGGTCGAGGCGCCGCCCGCTCCCGCACCGGCGCCGGCTCGGCCGCCGGCGGCCTCGCTGCCCGCGCCCGGCTTCGCCCGCGGCCTGCCGGCGCCCGACCCCGTCCCACCGCCGCCGGCCCCGGCCCTGGCGCCGCCTCAGCTCCGGAGCGCCGTCGCGACGCCCGCGCCGGCGCCGCGGATGCCCTCGCTGCCGGCCCCCGGCTTCGCGCGAGGCCTGCCGGCGCAGATCCCGATCGCCTCCGCGGCGGCTTCAGCCGCCCCGCCGGCCGTCGTGGCGCCGGCCCCGGCCCCGACTCCCGCGCCGCCTCGCCCGCAGCTCCAGCCGCCGCCGGCCCGGTTCGGCCCCGGCCTCCCGACGCCGACCCCGGCCCCAGCGGCCCCGCCCCCGGCCCCAGCGGCCCCGCCCCCGGTCGCGCCCAGGCCGACTGGACCGGTCGAGATCGACCATCGGCGGTCGACGCGACCTGGTGGCGCGAGCTGTCGAACGTGCGCGTCGTCGTCGCCCGCCGCGGCGGCGCCGTGGTGGGCACGGCGTCCTACGCCGTCGCGACCGCCGACCGCAGCGGCTGGCTCCTCTGGCTCCACGGCCGCGAGGAGCGCCGAGTCGTGGAGCCCCTGATCGACCACGTCATGGGCGAGCTGAACGGCAGCTCGCACCTGTACGCGTTCTGGATCGCCTCGGCGCTGAGCCTCGGCCTCGAGGCGCTGCCGGTCGAGCAGCGGCCCGTCACGCACGAGCTGCTGACGTCACGCGGCCTGATGGGCCGCGACTCGTGGCGCTACCTGGTGCTGCCGACGGACCGGTTCTCGTCCGGCGCGGGCGCCGAGGACATCGCCACCGTCCGGCCCACCTCGGGCGCGGGGGAGATCCCCACGTGGCAGCTCGTCATGGGCGACCGCGAGGACCCCGTCGCCTCCGCCGAGATCGCCCTCGGCGGCCACGGCTGCGGCGTCCTGTGGTGGATCGACGTGGCGCCCGCCCAGCGCGGCCGCGGCATCGGCCGCCGGCTGCTGGCCCAGGCCCTCCGCTTCCTCGCGATGCGCGGCGCCGAGACCGTGGCCGCGTTCGTGGACCACGCCGACCCGCGCGAGCGCGATCCGTCGGCGGTCCTGCGCCTGCTCGGCTCGGCCGGCTTCGAGGAGGTGGACCGCCTGTGGTCGTACGAGTCGCCGCGGCGCCGCCGGTAATCGGGTAGGGCAGCAACCAGGGGGCCCGCTGGCGCATTCCATGGGAGTGGCCAGCGCGACCGACCGCGACCTGGTGGCCGCCGCCCGGCAGCGCGACGCCAGCGCCTTCGAGGCGCTCCTGCGACCGCTCATCGAGCCCGGCTACCGCCTCGCCTACAGCATGCTGCAGCGCCGGGAGGAGGCCGAGGACGCCGTCCAGGAGGCCGCGCTGAACGCCTGGCGCCACATCCATCGCCTCAGCGAGGAGACCGAGAC
>VBJR01000193.1 GCA_005880175.1 Chloroflexota bacterium | reverse complement strand
CTCCCCGGACGGTCACGGGAGCTGCGCGCCGTGCACCTGGACCTCGAGCGGGCACGGGCCGCGGCCCACGCGCACGGGGCGAAGGTCAACGACGTCGTGCTCGCGGTCGTGGCCGGCGGCCTGCGCGAGCTCCTGCTGGCGCGGGGCGAGCTGACGGCGGGTCTGGAGGTGCGGGCCTCGGTGCCGGCGGCGCTGCGCGGCGCCGGCGAGGCGCGCGAGCTCGGCAACGCGGTCGGCGTGATCGTCGTGGCCCTGCCTGTGGGCGAGCCGGACGCGGCCCGCCGGCTGGAGCTGATCGCCACCACGTCGCGGGCCGCCAAGGCGGCGCAGCACCCGGCCTCGGTGCAGGACGTGATGGCCATGCTGGCCGCGATCGGCCTGTCGCTGCCCCTGGCGCGCCGGCAGCGGCTGGTCAACACCTTCGTGACCAACGTCCCGGGTCCGCCCGAGACCCTCTACCTGCTGGGGGCGAGGATCGAGGCCATGCTGCCGGTCGTGGGCCTGGCGGGCAACGTGACGGTGATCTTCGCCGCCCTCTCGTACCACGGCCGGCTGGAGGTGGCGGTCATCGCCGACGCCGCGGCCTGCCCGGACGTCGACGCCCTGGTCGCCGGCATGAACGAGGCATGGGAGGCGACGGCCCCGGCTCAGGCGGCACGGGCCTGTCGACCCGACGGCGAGGGGTCGCCGGGCACTGCCCAACCGCCCGGGCGCCAGGCACGCTGACCGCATGGGGGCGATCCGAGAAACCGCCACACCGCGGACGACGGTGGAGACCTTCCTCTCCCGGGCGAGATCCCTGGGGGAGCGGCCCTTCCTGCACTTCCACCAGGACGGCGCCTGGCGCTGCCTGAGCTGGGCAGAGGCCCGCCAGCGCGTGCTGCGCGTGGCGGCGGCCCTCGTGGCCGAGGGCGTGCGCCCGGGGGACCGGGTCGTCCTCATCTCCGAGAACCGGTTCGAGTGGATCCTGGCCGACTTCGGGATCCAGGCCGCCGGCGCGGTGACGGTGCCCATCTACCCCAGCCTGCTGCAGGCGACCGTGCGGTCGATGGTCGAGGACAGCGGGGCCGTGGTCGGCCTCGCCGGCACCGAGGAGCTCGGCGGCAAGCTGCTGGGACCGCCGGCAATGCGCCGCGTCGTCACGTTCGATCCCGGCCTGCACCGCTGGTTCCAGCGCGAGCCGCCCGCGGCAGAGGTCGAAGAGCTGGAGCGGCGTGCGGCTCGCCTGGGGCCCGACGACCTGGCCACGATCGTCTACACGTCGGGCACGACGGGCGAGAGCAAGGGCGTGCTGCTGGCCCACCGCAACCTGGTGGACATGGCGGCGAGCGACCTGCGCGCGTTCCGGATCGGGCCCGACGACGTGCTGCTCTCGGCCCTGCCGTACGCCCACGTGCTGGAGCGCGTGTCCGCGGTCTTCAACGTGGTGACGGCCGGGGCCCAGCTCTGGGTCTCGCGCGGGCTGGACCACCTCGCCGGCGACCTGACCGAGGTGCGGCCCACGATCATGATCGGCGTGCCGCGGCTGTTCGAGAAGGTCCACGACCGCGTGCTGCAGCAGGCCGCCTCCGGGCCCGGGCTCCGGCGGGCGCTCTTCGCGTGGGCGCTGCGCGCGGGGCGCCGCCACGTCCAGGCGCGACGCCCCGGCCCGGCCACCCGGCTCGGCCGGGCGCTGGCCGACCGGCTCGTGCTGGCCGGTGTGCGCCGGCGGCTGACCGGCGGCCGCCTGCGCTTCTTCGTCACCGGCGGCGCGCCCCTGAGCGAGGAGGTCGAGGAGTTCTTCTGGGCGCTCGGGATCCCCGTCCTCCAGGGCTGGGGCATGACCGAGCTGACGTCAGCCGCGACGTCCAACACGGAGACGGAGCACCGGTTCGGCACGGTCGGGCGGCCGCTCCCCGGCGTCGAGCTGCGGATCGCGGCCGACGGGGAGATCCTGGTCCGCGGGCCCGGCGTGATGCTCGGGTACCACCGGCGAGCGCGGCTGACCGCGGCCGCGCTGGAGGACGGCTGGCTGCACACCGGCGACGTCGGCCTGCTGGACGGGGGCCACCTCCGGATCACGGACCGCAAGAAGGACCTGCTCAAGACCGCGGGCGGCAAGTACGTGGCGCCGCTGCCGCTGGAGTCGCGGCTCCAGGAGGCGCGCGAGATCGAGTGGGCGCTGCTGGTCGGCGACGAGCGGCCGTTCGTCACCGCGCTCGTCGTGCCCGACTGGGGAGCGCTGCGCGACGAGCACGGCATCGACGGCGACCCCGACGCGCTGGCCGCCGACGTGCGGGTCCGGAGCATCGTCCAGGAGCGAGTGGACGCGCTGAACCGCAACCTGGCCGGCTTCGAGACCGTGCGCGCGTTCGCCGTCCTCTCCCGTCCGTTCTCGGAGGGCGACGGCGAGCTGACGCCGACGCTGAAGCCGAAGCGGCGCGTCATCGTGCGGCGGTACCGCGAGGTCATCGACGCGATGTACGAGTCGGCGACGCTCGCGTACCGGGGAGGCTGAGATGATCGAGCGGCTGCTGCTCGCCGTCGATCGCTCGGGCCACGCCGAGGAGGCCGCGCGCGTCACCGCCGACCTGGCGGAGGCCCTGGAGGTGGGGGTGCGCGTCGTGCACGTCCACGAGACGCCCATCACGGCCTCGGTGTACGGCGCCGAGGACCTGGAGCGAGCGTCCATCGAGTCCGTGGAGGCCGCCGGCGCCCTGGTGGACCGGACCGTCGGCCAGCTCCGCGCCCGCGGTGTGGACGCGGCCGGCTGCGTCAGGGTGGCCAGCGCCGGGACGGCCGCGCAGATCGTGGCGACCGTGACCGAGGACGCCGCCGACCTCCTCGTCGTGGGCGCGCTGGGCGTGTCCCGCTGGCGGGATCTGCTGGTCGGCGGCGTGGCCCACTCCGTCGTCCAGCTCGCGCGCTGCCGCGTGCTGGTGGTCCCGCGGCGAACGGCCCCCGGCGACCTGCGCCGGCTCGTGCTCGGCGTGGACGGCTCCGCCGGCGCGGCCCGAGCGGTGGAGCTGACCTCGGAGCTGGCGGTGCGGCTCCACGGCACCGTGCTCGTGGTGCACGCGGTGGACGGTGAGGCCGGCGTGGCGGGCGCGCTGCGGTCCGAGGCGCTCGAGTTCGCCGCGGGCCTTCTGGTGGTTGGCCGGCGGGGCCGGTCGAGCCTCCAGCGCCTGCTGCTGGGCGGCGTCTCCGAGCGGCTCCTGCACACCGCGCCGTGCCCCCTGCTGGTGGTCCCGCCGCCGCGATGACGCGCGTCATCGGCCTCGGCGCCGAGGATCGCGGCGACGACGTCGCGGGCCTGCTGGTCGCGCGCCTGGTCCGGGCCGCGGCTCCGCCGGGAGCCGACGTGCACGAGTGCGCGGGCGATGCCGGGGCGCTGCTCGACCTCCTGGAGGGGGCGGATCGCGTCGTCCTGGTGGACGCCGCGCGCGGCGGGCCGCCCGGAACCGTGGAGCGCCTGGCGCCCGACGCCGTCCGGCCGGCGCCGGCCCGCAGCACGCACGGATTGGGCCTGGCCGACGCGATCGGGCTGGCGGCCGAGCTGGGCGTGCTCACCGGCGCCGTCAGCCTCTACGTCGTGCACGGCCTGAGCTTCGAGCCGGGACCGGTCACGCCCGAGGTGGCGGCCGGCGCCCGGACGGCGGCCGAGCTCGTCCTGCGGGACGAGCTCGGCATCGAGGTCGGCGGGCGACCACGACCGCGATGACCGCGGGCTTCGATCCCTGGCCTCGGCGATCTACGCGGCCCTCGTCACGAACGTGACGACGCCGAGCTCCCACGCGCTCCGCTGCCAGCCCAGACCGCGCAGCACGTGCATCATGCGGGCGTTGTCGTAGCGGACGCGCGCCTCGACGGTCTCGACGCCGTGGTCGCCGGCGATGACGAGCATCTGGCGGATCAGAGCCCGTCCCAGCCCGACGTCCTGGTAGTCGTCGGCGACCGCGATCGCGATCTCTGCCGGAAGGCCCGGCTCGGCGATCAGCCGGCAGTCGGCCACCACGGCCTCGCCGGTCGCGCGCCGCACCGTCGCGACGATCGCGAACCGGCGCCGGAAGTCCACGGTGGCCATCGCCAGCGCCTCCCCCGCCGAGAGCGGTCGCATCCAGCCCAGGTAGCGGAACCGGTGGCTCGTCTCGCAGAGGCCGTCCTCGAAGGCGCGGAGCGCCTCGGCGTCCGGCGGCCGGATGGGTCGGACGCGGACGGACCGGCCGTCTCGCAGCCACAGCGTTCGCGAGCGAGCGGCGCCGGCGGCGGGTGCCATGGCTCCAGTCAAGCCGGCCGCCCATGCCCGCGCGACCGCCGGCCGGCCCGGCGCGGGCGGGACCTGGGCCCGTCAGGTCGGTCCCTGGCGCACCGTGCCGGCCGCCGGCCCGCCCTCCGGCCGGTCGCCACCGTGCTGCCCGGCCGGCAGGACCACGCGGACCCAGCCCGAGGCCCGCGCCCGGCCCGGCGCGATCCTCGACCAGCCGGGAGAAGCGCTCGAACACCCGCTCCCGCGACTCCGCCGGGACGCCGGGACCACGGTCGGCGACCTCCAGCACCAGGCTGTGATCGCGCCTCGCGCACGTCACCTCGACCGGGCTGCCCGGCGGCGAGTAGCGGAGCGCGTTGTCGAGCAGGATCAGCAGGAGCTGCTTCAGACGGTCCGGGTCGACCGCGGCCGTCCCGGCGCTCGCCGTGAGGAGCCTGACGCGCGGCTCGTCGCCGGCGGGGACGACGTCGACGTCGCGCGTCGTGGCGCGCACCAGCTCGTCCACGTCGGTGTCGACCGCCTGCAGCTCCAGCTCACCGGCGTCGGCCCGCGCCAGCGTGAGCAGGTCGGTCACGAGCCTGGCCATGCGCAGCGCCTCGCCGTGCATCGAGGCCAGCAGCTCGGCGTTGTGGCCCGCCGTCTGCTCGGGGTGCCGGCGCAGGACCTGGATGCCGGCGTCCAGGGCCGCCAGCGGCGTCCGCAGCTCGTGCGACGCGTCCGCCGTGAACTCGCGCTGCCGCTCGAGCGCCCGTCGGATCGGGACGAGCGATCGGCCCGCCAGCAGCCAGCCCGCGAGCACGCTGGCGGCGAGCGCGCCGGCGCTGGCCGCGGCGACGATCGCGACCGTCCGCTGCTCGATCGCGTGGACCTGCGCCAGGCTCTGGCCCACCTGGACGGCGCCCGCGGTCGTGCTCCCGGTCACCGGCTCGGACGCGACCAGCACGTCCTGGTCGCCGGGCAGGTCCAGCTCCTCCGTGCTGGCCCGCCCGTGCACCGCCGCCAGCGCCGCACCACGGAGCGAGCTGGACGCGGCGCCGGCCGGGTCGAACGTCGGCGTGCCGTCCGGCGCCCAGAGCACGTAGAAGACGCCGGTCGCGAACCCCGCGTGCTGGACCTGGAACTGCCCGCGATCGTTCTCGCGCGCCTCGTGCGCCGCGACCCGCGCCTGCCCCTCCAGGTCCGACGCCATGCCCGCCATCAGGACCTGGTTCGTCAGCAGCGTGATGGCGACTCCCAGCGCGGCGATGACGGCCGCCATGAGGGCAACGTTCAGCAGGGTGAGGCGGAGCCTGGCCGCCCGGAACATCACGGCCCGATGACGTAGCCGAGCGAGCGGACCGTCCTGATCAGGGCCAGCGGCTCGCCGCGGTCCACCTTGTTGCGCAGGTAGTGGATGTACGTCTCGACGACATTCGAGGCTGGCGCGGCGTCGTAGCCCCACACGTGGTCGAGGATGCGGCGCCGGGTCATGACCTGGTTCGGGTGCCGCATCAGCAGCTCGAGCAGCGCGAACTCCTGGACGCTCAGCTCGATCAGCCGGCCGGCGCGGGTGACGGTCCGCGCCGCCGGCTCCAGGACCAGGTCCGCGACCTGGAGGTGGTCGTTCGGGGCCTGGACCCGCCGGAGCTGCGAGCGGAGGCGAGCCAGGAGCTCCTCGATGGCGAATGGCTTGGTCAGGTAGTCGTCCGCCCCGGCGTCGAGGCCGCGCACGCGGTCGGGCACCGCGTCGCGCGCCGTCAGGACGATGATCGGCATTCGGGGCGCGCGCCGCCGCAGCCGGCTGCAGACCTCCAGCCCGTCCAGCCCGGGCAGCGACAGGTCCAGGATGACGGCCTCGGGCACCCGGGTCAGCGCCGTCTCCAGACCGGTGTCCCCGCGCCGCTCGAGCACTGGCGCGAAGCCCTCTTCGCGAAGGACCCGCTCGATCATCTGCCCGAACACGATCTCGTCCTCGATGACCAGGACGCACGGGGCGGTGGGGGAGGTCTCCCGCCGGTTCACGGTTTCCAGAGCACCTCAATCTTGCGGGGTCGCGGCGGGGTCAGGCCGGGAACGGCAAAGGGGCCCCGCGGCGGACCGCCGGAGGCCCCTTCGTCCAAGGGGTGATGGATCACGCGGGGATGGGCTGCGGCCTGGTGGCTCGCGCCGTCCGCGGGCTCTTCACGAAGGATGGGTCAGCGGCCCCATTCGGCGGCCGGCAGGCCGCGGGCGCCCGGCAGGGGCGGCATGCGCGGATCGGAGGCGTCCAGGCGGTAGCCGAGACGGTTGCGGACGCCGACCACGCCCTCGACGGCGCTGGCGAGCCTCACCGCCACGTCCCCTGCCGAGCTGGTCTCCAGCTCGCCGCGGAGCGTGACGAGGCCCTCGTCGACCGAGACCTCGACGGCGTCGGGCGGCAGGTCCATCAGGCGTCCGAGCACCTCGGTCGCGACCTCGTGCCGGATCGACTCGTCGCTGCGCAGGTACGGCTTCAACAGGTCGCCGCGGCTCAGGATGCCGACCAGCCGGCCGGTCGCGTCCACCACCGGAAGGTGCCGGACCCGCGCCCGGTGCATGATCCGTGCCGCGCGGGCCAGCGCGTCGCCGGCCCGCGCCGTGACGACGGGCGAGGTCATCAGCTCGCCGGCCGTCTCCGCGTGGGCCTTTGCCTGTTCGGCCCGGGCGCGCGACGCCCGGCGAGCCCCGGCGGCCGCCCGCTCCTTCGCGAGCAGGTCCGTCCCGGACACCATCCCGACCAGGCGGCCGTCCGAGTCCACGAGGTCGACCACCGGCAGCGCGCCGATCGCGTGCCGGCTCATCAGCGCCACCAGCTCCTTGTAGGGGGTCGCCGGCCGCACCGTGACCACCTGACGCGTCATGACCTCGTCCACTGTCCAGCTCATGGTGTCAGCGTCGAATCCGGCGACGGCCCCGGCGAGGGCCGATCGTCCCGCGGGCTCAGGGCTGGTCGCCGGGGGTCCCGGTGTGGCGGGCGAGGTACGCCGCGGCCTCGGCGCGGCGGCCGACCTCGAGCTTCGAGAGGATCGTCGAGACGTAGTTCTTCACGGTCTTCTCGCCGAGCTTGAGCCGGAGGCCGATCTCGCGGTTGGTCAGGCCCTCCGCGACCAGCGTGAGGATGCGTTCCTCCTGCGCCGACAGCCTGGCCAGGCGCTCGTCCCGGAGCAGGTGCTTGCCCTTGCGCAGGCGCTCCAGCACGGTCGCGGTGACCGCCGGGTCGAGCAGGCTCTGGCCGTTGCCCACCTGCCGGATGGCGCGGACCAGGTCGGCGCTGTGGATCTGCTTGAGGACGTAGCCGCTGGCCCCGGCCATGATGGACGCGAACAGCGCCTCGTCGTCCGCGAACGAGGTGAGCATCAGGACCCTGGTCTCCGGCCGCCGGGCCCGGATCTCGCGCGTCGCCGCGATGCCGCTGCCGTCGACCAGGCGGACGTCCATGACGATCACGTCCGGCCTCGTCCGGTCGGCCTCGGCGATGGCCTCCCTGACCCCGCCGGCCTCGGCCACGATCCGGATCTCGCCGCCCGCCTCCAGCATCGCCCTGAGCCCGCTGCGCACCACCTCGTGGTCGTCGACCAGCATGAGGCGGAGCGGTCCGGCGGTCCGGTCGTCGTGTTCGGTGTCTTGCACGGCACGATGATCGTCGTATCGCCCCAGGGGTCGGATGCCGCAGTCGAACGGCCCTGACGGCTCGGGACGTTCGGCCCGGAGGCCGGCGGCGCGAGCACCGCCCGCGCCGTGACCACCTCCGTGCTACCTGACGCTCGCCGCGGCCGTTCGAGGTCGAATGACGTGCCCGCCCGCGGCGCCGACCGGCACGGCCGGGCCGGGACGTCCGGCACTGGCCGGAGGCGCTCGCGCGCCCGACGCTGGAACCTCGCGGCGGTCCCGCTCTTCGCGGCCCTGGCCCTGGTCGGGCTGGTGCCCCTCTTCTACTACCGGAACCTCGACCGGAGGAGTGACTGACGATGCGCATCGGAATCCTGACCGGCGGCGGCGACGCCCCCGGCCTGAACGCGGCGATCCGGGCCGTGGTGCGGGTCGCGCACCGAGCGGGCCACAGCACGAGCGGGATCGAGAACGGCTGGGCCGGCGCGCTCGAGGGCAGGATGGACGAGCTGCTGCCCCGCGACGTCCGCGGCATCCTGCCGCTCGGCGGAACCATCCTGGGCACCTCGCGCACGAACCCGCTGAAGGAGCCGGATGGTCTCCAGCGCGCGATCGTTCAGCTGCGGAGCCACGGCGTGGACGCGGTGGTGGCGATGGGCGGCGACGACACGCTCTCCGTCGCGGCCGCGCTCCACGAGGCCGGCTGCCCGGTGGTCGGCGTGCCCAAGACGATCGACAACGATCTCTCGGCGACGGACTTCTGCATCGGCTTCGACACCGCCGTGGGCATCGTGGCCGAGGCGCTCGACCGGCTCCACACCACCGCGTCGGCGCACCACCGGGTGATGGTGGTCGAGGTGATGGGCCGCGACGTGGGCTGGGTCGCAGCTCTTCTTCCCGACCCTCGGTGTCGCGGTGAAGGAGTTCCTCGGCCGCACCGGGGTCGAGTGGAGGGACTGGGAGGACGAGGGGAGCGAGCGCCCCGACCGCTGATCGGGCCTCGACCGGGCCCGGCCGTCAGCCCGGGCGGGAGCTCCCGGCGGCGGCTGCCGCCGACCGAACGTCCCGCCGGCGCCGGGCCGCCCTCCTCTGCCGTTCGCTCCTGGCCGGGCCGACGATGGCCATGTAGGAGGCAGCGCAACGGAACCGATGGACGAACAGGAGAAACCGCTCTCGCTGGTGCTCTTCTCGGGCACCGATGACAAGCTGGCCGCGGCCGCCGTCCTGGCGGTCGGGGCCGCCGCGATGGGCCGGCCGGTCAACGTGTTCCTGCAGTACTACGCCCTCGACGCGTTCCGGGCCGGACGGGTGTGCGCGGACCACGGGCTCGCGCCCGAGGCGACGGCCGGACAGGCGGCCAGCGTGCGCGGACACACCGGTCAGCATTGGAGCGACCTGCTCCGGCAGGCCAGGGAAGTGGGCGAGGTCGACATCCAGGCCTGCGCGCTGTCCATGGACCTGTTCGGGATCGGTCGCGACGACCTGGACCCGCTGGTCGATGGCGTCGAAGGCGTCGCCGCCTTCATGGCGGCGGCCTCGGAGGGGCAGGTCCTCTTCATCTGAAGGAGTCACGAGATGAGTACCGTGCGTACAGACGAGACCATCGACGCCAGGGGCATGCCCTGCCCGGGCCCGCTGATGAACCTGATCGGGGCGATCCGGCGTGGCCAGGTCGGGCAGGTGTTCGAGGTCCTGTCCAGCGACGAGGGCTCGAAGACCGACATCCCGGCCTGGGTGGCCAAGGCCAGGCACGAGCTGGTGGACGTCGTTTCGGACGACGGCTTCGCCCGCTTCGTCGTCCGCAAGGCGAGGTGAGGCGATGTCCGCGGAAGTCGTGATCCTGGGCGGCGGGGTGGGGGGCACGCTGACGGCGAACCTCGTCGCGAGGCACACGGCCGGGCAGGCCCACGTGACCGTCGTGGACGCGACCGGCCGTCACGTGTACCAGCCGGGGTTCCTGTACGTCGCCGTGGGCCAGGAGAAGCCCGAGAAGCTGGCTCACGACGAGGCCGGGCTGCTTCACCACGCGGTCGAGCTCGTGAAGGACCGGGCCGTGCGCGTCGATCCGGCCAGACGCTCCGTGGAGCTGGCCTCCGGCCGTGCGCTGCCCTACGACCACCTGGTGCTGGCGACCGGCTGCCGCACCGTGATGGAGGAGGTCCCCGGGGGCGAGGACGCCCACGACTTCTACACGCTGCAGGGAGCCATCCGGCTGCACGAGGCGCTGGAGCGGTTCGCTCGGGGCAGGATCCTGGTCGGCGTCGCCGGCATTCCGTACAAGTGCCCGCCCGCACCGGTGGAGTTCGTGTTCCTGCTCGATGACTACCTGCGTGCGCGCGGCGTCCGCGAGCGCAGCGAGATCAAGCTGCTCTCGCCGCTCAACCGGGCCTTCACGATCGAGACCACGTCGAAGCTGGTGCAGCCGATCCTGGCTGAGCGCGACATCGAGCTCTGCACCTTCTTCAATGTCGAGAGCGTTGACCCCGAGGCCAGGACGGTCAGCTCGCTGGAGGACGAGACCTTCGAGTACGACCTGCTGATCCTCGTGCCGCCCCACCGCGGACAGCAGCTGATCGAGGACTCCGGGCTGGGCGACGCGCGGGGCTGGGTTCCCGTCGACAAGGCCACGCTGAAGCACGTGGAGCTCGAGGGGATCTGGGCGATC
>VBJR01000192.1:6722-19160 GCA_005880175.1 Chloroflexota bacterium | reverse complement strand
GGCTCACTGGGCATACGCCGGCTCCTCCGACTGCTGCCGGACCCACCAGCAGGCCGCGAACCGCCGCGTCCCGCCGGTGCGGCCCGGCGTGCCGTCGCCCACCAGCGGCGGCTCCTGCTCCCGGCACACGTCCATCACGTGCGAGCAGCGCGGGTGGAAGCGGCAGCCCGGGGGCGGGAAGCGCAGGTCGGGCGGCGCGCCCCGGATCCCCTCGACCTGCTTCTGCCGGACGTGCGGCTCGGGCACCAGCACCGTCTCCATCAGCGCGATCGTGTACGGATGCCGGGGCCGGTCCACGATGTCCCGGCACGTGCCCGACTCGGCCAGCTGGCCCGCGTACATGATCGCGATCCGGTCCGCGATGGTGCTCAGGAGCGGCAGGTCGTGCGTGATGAACGCGACCGCCTGCACGTGGCGGCGGCGCAGGAGCTCGCGGAGGAGGTCCACCAGCGACCGCTGCGAGGAGACGTCCAGCGCGGACGTCGGCTCGTCGGCGACCAGCACCGTCGGGTTCAGCAGGGTGGAGATCACCGCGACCACCCGCTGCCGCATGCCGCCCGAGAGCTGGTGCGGGTAGCTCTCGAGGGCCCGGACCGGTGGGCCCGGATCACGTCGAACGCGAGGTCGCGGATGCGGGCCGTCGGGTTGAGGGCGTTCATCGCCCCCTGCGGCAGCAGCGACACGAGCTTGCCCCGCCACTCGCGCGGGATCGTCTCCAGGTTCGTGAGGTCCATGCGCTCGTCCGCGATCTGGAGCGAGCCCTGGGTCGCCAGCAGCGGCGGCCGGGCGGTGAGCGTGATCAGGGCGGCCAGCGTGGACTTGCCGCTGCCCGACTCGCCGGCGATGCCCAGCACCTCGCCCTCCAGCAGCTCGATGCTGACGTTGCTGACGGCCTGGACGTCGGGTCCGCTGTCGGTCGCGTAGACGGCGCTGACGTTCCTCGCGTGGAGGACGACGCTCACTGATGTCCTCCGCTGACGGGCTCGGCCTCGACCGGGGCGACGCCCACCCCGACCGGCGCCGCGGCGCCGGCGGGCGCCAGGCCCGGCTGCAGCGCCCGGCGGCGGGTCGCGCCGCCCGTGCGCAGGCGCGGGTTGAACACCTCGTTGAGGCTGGTCTGGAGCAGGAGCAGCGAGAACGAGACGATCGTCAGCAGCAGGGTCGGGGGCACGAACGCCCACCAGGCGCCGTTCCGCACCGACTCCCAGAGCAGCGCCCAGTGGAGCATGATCCCGAGCGAGACGACGTTCGACGGGCCCAGGCCCAGCAGGCTGAGCGCGGCCTCGGCCAGGATCGCGGCGGCGAGCTGGAGCACGAACGCCATCGAGATGTACGAGGCCATGTAGGGCAGGACCTCGAGCAGGATCAGCCGGGCGGTGCCGGCGCCCGACAGCCGGGCGACGTCGACGTGCTCGCGGACGCGGAGGCTGGTGGACTGCGCGCGCACCGCGCGGGCGGTCCATGGCCAGCTCGTGGCGCCGATGACCAGCGCCATCGTCACGATGTTGCGGTTGGACAGCGCGTCCGAGAGGACGATCAGGATCACGAACACGGGGATCGCGAGCAGCAGGTTGGTGAAGCCCGACAGCACGTCGTCCAGCAGGCCGCCGCGGAACCCCGAAACGGAGCCGATCACCACGCCGATCAGCGTGGCGACCGCCCCGGCGACGATGCCGATCACCAGCGAGGTGCGCGTGCCGTACATCAGCTGCGTCAGCACGTCGTGGCCGAAGTTGTCGCTGCCCAGCCACAGCTTCCACGAGGGCGGGTCGAACAGCTTGCCGGGCAGCGCGTTGGGGTCGCCCCGGCCGGGCAGGAACGGGCCGACCAGCGCGAAGACGAGCACCACCAGCAGGATCCCGACGCTGACCTGGAACCGTGTGTTGTGCCGGAAGCTCGACAACATCACCTCTCTCCCGATTGCGCCGCGCGGATGCGCGGGTCGATGAACCCGATGACGATGTCCACGAGGAAGTTCGCCACCACCAGCGCGACAGCGATGAAGAGGGTGATGCCGGAGATGACCGGGTAGTCGTTCTGCCGGATGGCCCCGAAGAGGACCGAGCCCACCCCGGGGTAGTTGAAGACGATCTCGGTGATGAGAGCGCCGCCGACCAGCGTGCCCAGCGAGATGGCCAGGCCGGTGACCTGGGGCAGCGCGGCGTTGCGGAACACGTACCTGACGATGCGGTTGTCGCCGATCCCCAGGCTGCGCCCGTAGTTGACGTAATCGGCGCCCAGCTCGTAGATCGCCATCGACCGCATGCCCACCGCCTGGCCGCCGATGAACACGATCACCAGTGACAGGAACGGCAGCCAGTAGTGCCCGAGCGCGTCGAGGAGGAAGTCGGACGTCAGCTCCGGCGTGTTGGCGAACGAGTAGCCGCCGCCGGCCGGGAAGAGGGGCACCGCGATGGCGAGGCCGAACAGGAGCAGGATCGCCAGGCAGTAGTACGGCATGCTCGACACGAACAGGGAGGACAGGAACGCCCCCCGGTCCAGCCACCCGCCCCGGTACGCGGCCAGCGCCCCCAGCGCGTTGCCCACGATCCAGCCGATCAGGATGGCGGGCACCTGCAGCGCGATGGTCCAGGGCAGAGACTGCCGGATCAGGTCCCAAACCGGGGTGCCCGGATAGGCGAAGGACGTGCCCAGGTTGCCGTGGGCCAGGTTGCCGAGGTAGATCAGGAACTGCTCCCACAGCGGCTTGTCGAGGCCGAACTCGTGGACGTAGACCTCGTAGATGTGCTTCGCCTGCTCACCAGTGGCGTTCCCGCCGAGCTGGCTGATGATGATGTCCACCGGGTTGCCCGGGATCAGCCGCGGCAGGTACCAGTTGGCGATGATCGCGAGCAGCAGCACCCCCAGATACCACACCACCTTGCCGGCCACGTACCGCTGGAACGTCTGCACCGTCTCTGGCTCTCTCCTCTCATCCGTACCTGGTCACCAGCGACCCCGGGCGGTGTGGGGGCCGGAGCCCCCACACCTCGATTATTCGCCCTCCCTGCTTCCCAGGGTCGTTCGATTCAGCCCTTCAACCTGATCTGGTAGAGCCACCCTTCTCCTGGTACTGGTAGAACTCGAGCGGTCTGTACTCGAGCGGGATAGCAGGGATCTGCGCCCGGAATATGTCGTCCAGCTGCGCGTAGAGCTTGGGCTGGTCGGCCGGGCTGGCCGCGGCAGCCTGGTCCAGCAGGCCGGGCACCGACGGCTCGCTGAAACGGTTGTAGTTCCAGAAAGCGGTCTGGCCGGCCGGCGGCACGCCGCGCGAGTCGAGAACGTCGCGGAAGCGTGCCCAGGGGGACGCTGGGTCCGCGCCCGTCCCGCTGTACATGGCGATGTCGAAGTCGCCGTTCTGCAGCTGCGCGATGTCCTGCGGCTGCTCCGGGAAGTTGGTGCTGATGTCGATGCCCACGGCCTTGGCGCTCTGCGCCACGCCCTGGAGGCTGGTCATCCAGTCGGTCCAGCCGTACGGGCACTGCGCCTTCCAGGGGCCGAGCCGGGTGCCGTCGTTGAGGACGTACACGCCGTCGCCGCCCTTCTTGCCGATGCTGTCCAGGATCGACGTGGCCTTGGCCGCGTCGTACTTCCAGCCGTTGGACGACACGTTGCTGGAGTCGTAGAACTTCTGCTCCCCGCCCTGCGGGATGATCATGCTGGCGTTGACCGGCACCGAGTACCGGGACATCGCCGTCTCGGCGATCTGCGCGTAGTTGATCGCGTACGCCAGGGCCTGCCGGACCTTGGGGTTGTCCAGGCCCTTGCGGTGGACGTTCAGGAAGATCATCGGGATCTGGCCGGGCAGGTGGTACGGGGCGTCCTTGAACCACGTCGACACGGGCAGCTTCTTGTCCTGCCAGAGCTGCCAGATCTGGGGCAGGAACGTCTGGGAGAAGTCGATGTCGCCGGTCTGGAACGCCAGGTTGGCGGCGTCGTTGTCCTTGAAGATCGGGTGGACGATGAACGCCGGGGCCGGCGTGCCGAAGACGCCCTTGCCCCAGTAGTTGTCGTCGCGCTGGAGCGCCACGCGCTGGGCGTTGAAGTCGTAGACCTTGTACGGCCCGGAGCCGACGGGCTGGGTGTCCACCAGCTGCAGCAGCGAGCCGCCGCTCTCCCGGCTGCTCCAGATGTGCTGGGGCAGGATGTAGACCGTGGCCAGGAAGTGCTTGACCTGGCCCCCGTTGAGCGTGTCCTTGTTCAGCGAGATCTGGATGGTCTGGTCGTCCTTCTTGGTGACGCTCGTGACGTACTGCCAGAAGGGCGCGTAGTTGAGGTCCGAGTGGGTCTTGGCGAGCTGGTACGTGTAGACGACGTCGTCCGCGGTGAGGGCCTTGCCGTCCTGCCAGTGCGTCCCGGAGTTCAGCGTGATCACCATCGTCGCGTTGTCCGGGTACGTGATGTTCTTGGCCAGGATGCCCTTGAGGTCACCGGCCACCACGTCGAACCCGAACAGCGTCTCGTAGAGGTGCTGGTGGCCCGAGCCCTGCTGCGAGGGCCACGACGAGTTCGGTCCCAGCGGGTTGAAGTTCGTCGCCGGGCCCCACTGGAAGCCGGCGATGAACAGCGAGTTGTTGCGGTCCGGCTTGCCGCCCGACTTGGCGATGCCGCTCGTGGACCCACCGCCGCCTCGATGGCCTAAAGACGCTCATGACATGTCCTCTCCTCTCCATGGCTCCGCACCGCGGCCGGGGGGGCCGGCCGCCTCAACTACTCCTCTCTCCGCCTGCCCCGCACGACTCGCGGACCACGAGGCGGGCGGGGATCTCGATGTGACGCTCGCTGGGCTGGCCCTCGGCGGCTGCGACGACCGTCCGCGCCGCGGCGCTGCCCATCTCGTAGAGCGGCTGGTGCACGGTCGTCAGTGACGGGATGGTGAACCGGCCGGCGTGGTCGTCGTCGAAGCCGGCCAGCGCGACGTCGTGGGGCACACAGACCCCGGCCGCGTGCAGCCCGCGCAGCGCGCCGAGGGCCATCTGGTCGTTGGACGCGAAGACCGCGTCGAACCGCTGGCCCGACGCCAGCAGCGACTCGACGGCGGCCTGGCCGCTGGGCGGCTCGAAGTTGCCCCCGACGACGAGCTCCTGCCGGAACGGCACCCCGGCCTCCTCCAGGGCCAGGCGGTAACCCGCCAGGCGGTTCTTGCTGACGTCCTGCGTGTCGGGCCCCGTGATGATCGCGATCCGGCGCCGGCCGAGCTGGAGCAGGTGCCGCGTGATCGCCCGGGCGCCGCTGACGTTCGTGGTGCCGACCGACGGGAAGTCCCGGTCTCGGTGCTCGACGCGGTCGTCGATCAGCACGACCGGGACGCCGCGGCTGGCCAGCTCGCCGATGTACCGGAGCATGCCGGGGGGCAGGATCAGGATCAGCCCGTCCATCTGCAGGGACGGCATCACGCGGAACACCAGGTCGCGCTCCGCTTCCTCGCCCCGGGTCAATGGGAAGAGCGTGACCTGGTAGCCGAGCGCGTCCAGGACGTCGGACACGCCGCGCAGGATCTCGAGGATCCCCGGCCACGTGAACGAGGGCAGCGCCATCCCCATCGTGTGGGAGCGGCCGGTGCGCAGGACCTTGGCAGTGGCGCTGGGCACGTAGCCGAGCCGCTCGGCGATCTCGGAGATGCGGTCGCGCGTCTCCGGATTGACGTCCGGACGGGCGTTGAGGGCGCGAGAGACCGTCGTCTTGGTCACACCGGCGTGGCGAGCGATATCGTCGATCGTGACGCGTCGCCTCGTCTGCAACGGACCCTCCTCTCTCCCCTCCGGTCCCCTGGTAACCGGCATTCCGGAACCGATACCGGAATCGATTACGGCGACAGTATTCCGCTTCGATCCGGTTGTCAAGCCGCGGATTTCGCGGGCCCGGCGGGCACTGTCCGCCACGTCTTCCTGTCCCGAGGCAATGGGACAGAACGCCCATGCGGCATGGGTGTCTACTCCTCTAGCATTGCGGGGCCCGGTCCCCCGGCCGGGTCCGCCGAGAAGGCAGAGGGAAAGGAGAAAGCGATGTTGGTGGTATCCCTGCGGCGACTGCTGGTTGCCGGGGTGGCCGTCCTCGCGGCGGGCGTGACCGCGGTGCCGGCCCAGGCGGCCGCACCGGCCGCGAGACCCGGGGCGGCCCACGTGTTCGTCAAGCCGTCTGGCAAGTCGACGGCGCACCCGCTCCGGCCCGCCGGGTTCAAGGGCGCGGGCGCGCCCTCGCGGGCGGCGTCGCCGGCGGCCGGGAAGGCCCCGACCGCGCTGACGAACGGCAGCGGCCAGCTGACGTACAACGGCGGCTTCGTCCAGACGGCGCCCCGGATCTTCCTGGACTTCTGGGGCGACTGGAGCACCGGCAACCAGCCTGCGGGCATGAGCTACGTGACCACGTTCGTCGACGACCTCGCCGGCAGCGCCTACCTGACCACTGGGACGCAGTACTGCGGGAGCGACCAGCCGGGGGACATCCCCATCGGCTCGACCATCGCGGCCTGCGGCGGGCACTCGCGCGCGGGCGTCCCCGGCAGGCTCGCGGGGTCGTTCAACGACACCGCCAACGCCGCTCCCACGGCGACCTCGAACGAGCTGGCGATCTCGAACGAGGCGGACGCGGCGCGCGCGCACTTCGGCGTCACGGCGGGTGACGAGAACTCGCTGATCATCGTGCTCCCGCCGTCCGGGCTGTCGAACTTCGACGTCCCCGAGGTCGGCCCGGCGTGCGGCTTCCACGACTGGGACCTGACGACGTCGGGCACCCTGCAGACGGTCTTCGCGTACATCCCCTGGGCTCCCGACGAGGGAGCGGCCTGCGCCACCAACGCGGTGAACGCGGGCCCGGCGGGCCTGCTGGACGGCATGTCGATCGTCACGGGCCATGAGATCGCGGAGGCCATCACGGACCCGCTCGTGGGCGCGTTCCTGTCCAACACCAACCAGCCCTTCTTCGGCTGGGTCGACGCCGCCGGGTTGGAGAACGCCGACAAGTGCCAGGGGCTGACGACGTGGCCCGCGCGCAACGTGGCGTTCGGCGCGGCCACCTTCCCGGTGCAGCCGGCGTGGACGGATGCCGGCGCCACGTGCGCCATGGAGGGCCTCGGCGGCGTCAGCAATGCGCACGCCGCGGTCGCGGTGCAGACCGCGAGCCAGCGCGACGCGTTCGTCCGCGGCATCGACGGCGCCGTCTGGTGGCAGAGCTTCGCGGGCGGTCGCTGGAGCGGCTGGAGCTCGCTGGGCGGTTTCACCGCGAACGGCCCGGGCGCCGTCGCCTGGGGCGCGAACCGCCTCGACCTCTTCGTGCGCGGCAGCGACAACGCGCTGTGGCACCGGCCCTGGACGAACACGACGGGCTGGGGCGGCTGGCAGCCGCTCGGCGGGATCCTGATCTCCGGTCCCGCGGTGGCGTCCATCCAGGTCAACAACCTCGACGTCGTGGCGGTCGGGCGTGACAACGCGCTGTGGCACATCCAGTGGAACGGCTCCACCTGGGGGTCATGGGAGTCCCTCGGCGGCATCATCACCACCGACCCCGGGGCGATCGCCACGAGCGGCCGCCTCGACGTGTTCGGCCGCGGCAACGACCTCGCCATGTGGCACCGGGTCCGGACCGGCACGACGTGGGGCGCGTGGGAGTCGCTGGGCGGCGGCTTCGGCACCGGCCCGAGCGCGGTGTCCCCGACGTCGGGCCAGCCGCAGGTGTTCGCCATCGGCCTCGACAGCGCGATCTGGCGCGACAGCTTCAACGGGACGACGTGGTCCGGCTGGACCTCGCTGGAGGGCAGCTGGCAGCTCGCCCCGGCCGCGATCGCGACGTCCGCGGGCGTCGAGATCTTCGACGTCGGGTCCGACGGCTCGACGGACCGGCTGCTGCTCGGCACGTAGCCGGAGGCAGCGAAGTCACGGGGAGCCCGGCCGCCGCGGCGGCCGGGCTCCTCGCGTTCTAGCCCGCCTGCCTGGCCGACAGGCTCAGGCGACGCCGGGGCAGGTCGACGCCCAGCACCTTGACGGTCAGCCGGTCGCCGACGTGCACCACCTCGGCCGGGTCGCGTACGAACCGGTTCGCGAGCTCCGACACGTGGACCAGGCCGTCCTGGTGGACGCCGACGTCCACGAACGCGCCGAACGCGGTCACGTTCGTGACCACGCCCTGCAGCACCATGCCCTCGCGGACGTCCTCCAGCGAGCGCAGGTCGTCGCGGAACGCCGGCGCGGAGAAGTCGCCCGGCGGACCAGCTCCGGGCTCCCGGCCAGCGCGGCCACGTCCGCGCCCAGGTCGCGCGCCATCCGGGCCACCAGCTCGTACCGCTCCGGGTGGACGGCGCTGTCGTCCAGCGGCTCGCGGCCGCGCACGCGCAGGAAGCCGGCGGCCTGCTCGAACGTCTTCGCCCCCAGCCCGCTCACCCGCTTCAGCGCCGACCGGCTGGCGAACGCGCCCTCGCGCTCGCGGTGCTGGACGATCCGCTTCGCCAGCGTCGGGCCCACCCCGGACACGTGCTCCAGCAGCTGCGGCGACGCCGTGTTCACGTCCACGCCGACCGCGTTGACGCACGAGTCCACCACCTCGCCGAGCTTCTTGCGCAGCGCCCCCGTGTCCACGTCGTGCTGGTACTGGCCGACGCCGATGCTGCGGGGGTCGATCTTGACCAGCTCCGCCAGCGGGTCCTGCAGCCGGCGGCCGATCGAGACCGCGCCGCGCAGCGACACGTCCAGCGCCGGCAGCTCGTCCCGCGCCACGTCCGACGCCGAGTAGACGGACGCGCCCTGCTCGCTGACCGAGACGACCGGCACCGGGTTGGGCTGGTCCGCCAGGGTCGCGCGCACGAACCCCTCCGCCTCGCGGCTGCCCGTGCCGTTGCCGACCGCGACCAGGTCGGGCCGGTGGCGGGCGACCAGGTCCACCAGGACGGCGGCGGCCCGACGCCGCTCGCCCTCGCCGCGCTCGGAGTACAGCGTCGCCGTCTCCAGGACCCGGCCCGTCTCGTCGAGCGCGGCCAGCTTGACCCCGGTCCGCAGCCCGGGGTCGAGGGCGACGACGCGGCGCGAGCCGGCCGGGGCCGCCAGCAGCAGGTGGCGGAGGTTCTGGCCGAAGACCTCGATCGCGGCCCGGTCGGCGCGCTCCTTCAGCTCGGCCCGCAGCTCCGTCTCCAGCGAGGGCGACAGCAGGCGCTCCCAGCCGTCGCGCACCGCCGCGTCCAGCTCGCCGGCGAGCAGCGCCGACGGCCGCCGCACCACCCGGCCCACCAGCGCCGCCGCGATCTCCTCGTCCGGGAACGCCAGCTTGACCCGGAGCACCCCCTCCGCCTCGCCCCGGAACGTGGCGAGGACGCGGTGCGAGGGGGCCGAGGCCAGCGACTCCTGGCGGCCGTAGTGGTCCTCGAACTGCGTCCGCTCGCCCCGCTTCGCCGGCACCACGTCCGACCGCAGCTGGCCCTTCCGCGCGGCGAGGTGCCGCGCCAGGCCGCGCAGCGGCGCGCTCTCGGCCACCCGCTCGGCGCAGATGTCGCGGGCGCCGGCCAGCGCGGCAGCCGCGTCGGGGACGCCGCGCTCCGCGTCCACGAACGGCGCCACCGCCGTCCCCGCGTCGCCGCCGGCCTGCTGCCGCCAGAGCAGGTCGGCCAGCGGCTCCAGGCCGCGCTCGCGGGCGATGGTGGCCCGCGTCCGCCGCTTCGGCCGGTAGGGGAGGTACAGGTCCTCCAGCTCGGCGCGCGTCGCGGCGCCGGCCAGGGCGCGGGCCAGCTCGGGCGTCATCTTGCCCTGCTCCTCGATCGAGGCGATCACGGCCGCCCGGCGGGCCTCCAGCTCGCGCCGGCGCCGGACGCCGTCCAGCACCGCCTGCACCTGGACCTCGTCCAGGCCGCCGGTCGCCTCCTTGCGGTAGCGCGCGATGAACGGCACGGTCGCGCCGTCCTCGCTGAGCGCCAGGGTGCGCTCGACCTGTCCCGCGCGCAGGCCCAGCTCCCGCGCGACCTCCTCGAACTCGCTGCTCATCGGCCGCTAACACTAGTGAACGCGACCGGGCGAGGGGCTACGGGGCGGGGGCGTACGCGGCGCAGAGGAGGCCCACGTACGTGGGGTGCTCGTACGACAGGAACTCGCCCCGCCAGCCGCCGCCCAGCGCGCCGGTGAGCATGAGCATCTGCCACCAGCTGTCGGCGGCCGCCGCCGCGACGAGCGCCGGGTCGATGTCCGCGACCGCGGCGAGCCGGTCCTCCCGCACCAGGCGGCACACCAGCTCGTCGAACACGGCGGACTCGGGCCGGAAGCCGTACGGGCCGTCGGCGAGGTGACCGTGGCCGTGATCGCAGCTGGCGACGAGCGCGGCCCGCCGGCCGGCGCCGGCCAGCGCCCCGGCGATGGCGGCCCCGGCCTCGACGTGCGCCGCCGGTGAGAGGTCGCGCGCGGGCGAGACGATGACGGTGGGCACCTGCGGGTCGGAGCGGCCGCCCATCCACCAGAGCGGGATCAGCGTGGCCCAGTCGAGCGGCATCACCGCCTCGTGCTGGTTGTTGCCGCCGTACGACACGCCGACGACGGGGATGCCGGCGGCGCGGATCGCGTCCCGCACGGTCGCGGCGAGATCGGTGTCCACCGGCACGCGCAGCGCGACGTCGGGGACGCCCCACTGGGCCAGGTCGCCCGCCGCCCTGGCGGCGGTGACGACGGCCATCGCGCCCTCGACGTGCACGGTGTGCGGCGTGAGCACGACGACCGCGTCCGGACGCGCGGCGTCGAAGCGGCGTTGGAGCTCGGCCATGGCCGCCCGGGTCGCGGCGCCCGGGGGCTCGCCCTCGACAAGGGCGTGGGTGGCGTGGGGCGCGATCGCGGCGAATACCAGCACGTCCGTATCTTCGCTCGGCCGGGGTACCCGTGCTGGACACGTCGCGGGGCCCGGCGTAGGGTCCCTGTCGAAGCCTTCGTCTATGAATGGCGAGGCGGGACGGGAGCGCGCCGCCGGAGGCGCTGTTACAGGTGAGCCATGACACAGCCACAGTCCGCCGCAACACCGTACGGATACGGAGCGCAGGCGACGACGCAGCTGGCGGGCTTCTGGCGCCGGTTCGTCGCGTACGTCCTCGACGCGATCATCGTCGGCATCGCGTCCGCCGTCGTCGGGGCGATCATCGGCGCGATCGCGCACGCGTCGACCGGGGACACGACCGGCGTCAGCGTGCGCGGGGGCGTGGTCACGCTGATCCTGGGCCTGCTGTACTTCGGCTACCTCTGGTCGCGGAGCGGGCAGACGATCGGGTACATGGCGCTGGGCCTGCGGCTGGTCCGGGTGGACGGACAGCCGGTGACGTTCCTGTTCGGCATGATCCGGTACCTGCTGATCTACCTCTCGTTCGCGATCTGCCTGATCCCGGCGATCATCAGCGCGTTCATGATCGGGTTGGGCCAGCGCAAGCAGGCGATCCACGACCTGATCGTCGGCACGCTGGTCGTCCGCGCGTAGCTCCCCGGCCCGGGCCTCCGGCCCGGCGGCGGCGTCAGCCGCCCTTGCCCGCCCGCGCCTCCGCGACGATTGCGTCCAGGTCGATGCCCGCCTCGGCCGTGATCCGGCACTGGCGCGGCTGGCCGACCAGGTTGAAGCCCCACCGCCACTCCGAGCCCGGCGGGTGGCGCCGGAGCAGCACCTGGACCACCGGACGCCGCTCCTCCTCGGCCACCATCACGTGGCGGACCCCGCGCCAGGCGCGGTACTCGGCCGGCGCCTCCGCCGGCACGGGCGCGCCGCGACGGCCGAGCGCGCCGGCGAGCGCGCGGGCCGTCACGCCGAACGGGTCCAGCGCCATCGCGGCACGGTCGTCGCGCCCATCCGGCCACCCGCTGGGCCGCCGGGTTCAGGCTGATGCCGCTCCCCGCGCGGGCCAGGTCGGGGTCGTCCTCCCGCGAGCGCAGGCGCTCCGCGAGCGCCTGGTAGGTCACGCCGAGCCCGTTCAGCGTCTCGGCGGCGAGGCCGGGCTCGGCGAGGACGGCCAGCAGGACGTGCTCCGGACCGGTCCACCCGTGCTCGAGGATCCGCGCCTGCTCCACCGCATCCCGTTCGTTCACGCCGCGGACTCTACGATGCGCGCCGCCGCCAGGGCGACGTGGTCCTGCCAGGGTCGCCCGATCACCTGGACGGCCACCGGCAGGCCGGCCTCCTCAGCCATGGGCACGACCACCGCGGGGGCGCCGGTCAGGCTCCAGGGCAGCGTCCACCGGTAGTCGCCGACCTCCCACTCCCGCCACGGCGGCGCCGGGCCGTCGGTCGCCGGGGTGACCAGCACGTCGATCTCCGCCGTCAGGAGCAGCAGCCGGCGCCGGAACCGGTCCCAGTCCCAGAGCAGCCGCACGTTCTCCTCGCCCGTGAGCCGCGCCCGGCCCCAGTGCCGGAGCGTGATGTCCAGCGCCTCGTCGTGGACGTCCGGCATCGGCGCCTCCACCACCGTCGCGCCGGCCCCCGCCAGCGAGCGCAACGCCG
>VBJR01000192.1:0-6715 GCA_005880175.1 Chloroflexota bacterium | reverse complement strand
GTCCACGGCGTCCGGGTCGCCGAGCGGCACCGGCGCGACGCCCGCGTCCAGCCCGTCCGGGCCGGCGATCAGGGCCAGCGCCGCGGCCAGGTCGTCCACGGATGTGGCCAGCGGCCCGATCACCGTGCGGCCGTCCTCCAGGGAGCCGCAGCGCGGGAAGTGGCCGGTCAGCGGCACCCGGCCGAACGTCGGCTTCAGGCCGGCCGCGCCGCACCAGGCGGCCGGCAGCCGGATGCTGCCGCCCGAGTCGCTGCCCAGGGCCAGCGGCGAGGCGCCGGCCGCCACCAGCGCGGCGGCGCCGGACGACGATCCCCCCGGCGCCCGCTCCGGGTCGCGCGGGTTGCGGGTGCGGCCGTGGGCCGCGGTCTCCGCCAGGGCGCAGCTGATCGCCAGGGGAACGGCGCCGGCGGCGCGCAGCCGGGCTACCGCCGTCGCGTCGGCCGCCGGCCGGCGGCCGGGGTCCGCCAGGGGGCCGGTGGTGGCGCCGAGCACGCGCCAGCCCTCGACGTCGATCCAGTCCTTGACCGTGAACGGGACGCCCTCCAGCAGGCGCGCCGCGCCGGCCCGCAGCCGCCGGTCCGACTCGGCGGCGGCCGCGAGCGTGCGCTCGGGCTCGGTCGCGGCCACCGCGCCGATGACCGGCCGTAGCGCGCCGAGGCGCTCCAGGTGATCCCGCGCCACCTCCGCCGCGCTCAGCTCCCCCGCCCGCAGGGCGGCGGCGAGCCCGAGCGCGCTCCGGGTCATCCGAGGGTGCCCTCCAGGTGGCCGACGTGCTCCGCCGTGTGCGCGGTCACGTGGACGAGGCAGTTCAGCACCGTGTACCCGGGCTCGTCGGCCGGCGGGTTCGGGCAGCGGTCGCCCAGCTCCGGCGCCCGGGCCACCAGCTCCTCGCACGCCGCCAGCGCCCGGCGCAGCGACGCCGCCACGTTCTCACGCGTGAACCGGCCGGCGAACTCCGCGTTCCGGTCCCGCGGCCGGTCGTCGCCGAGCATCCGCAGCCGGATCCAGTGGTCGGCCGGTCCAGCCGGGGCAGCAGCTCCACGATCTTCACCAGGTAGTCGCGCAGCTCCGCGACGTCGCCGTCAGCTACTCGCATCGTCGCCCTACGGTAGCGCCTGGCGGGTCACACCATCGTCTGGCCCGCGCTGGTGTTGACCGCCTCGCCGGTGACCGCCGCCGCCTCCTCCGAGAGCAGCCAGCAGATCGCGGCGGCGATCTCGTCGGCTGTCTGCAGGCGCCGCAGCGGGATCTCGCGCTCGAGGAACCGGGCCAGCTTCTCCGGGCCGCCGAGCATCTGCTCCAGCATGCCGTCGGGGTTGACCAGGTCGGTGTCCACCGTGCCCGGGCACACCGCGTTGACGGCGACGCCGGCCGGGCCCAGCTCGAGCGCCAGCGCCTGCGTCAGCATGATGACCGCCGCCTTCGCCGTGCTGTACGCGCCCAGCATCGGGAACGCCCGCTTCCCCGCCTGGCTGGAGACGTTGCAGATGCGCCCGCCCACTCCGGCTGCGACCATCCTGCGCGCGCACGCGCGCGACACCAACCAGGTGCCGGCCACGTTCACGTCCAGCACCCGCCGGAACTCCGGCTCGGGCAGGTCCACCAGCGGCCCCAGCCCGAACCCGGGCCCGCTGCCGCCCGCGACGTTGGCGACGAGCGTGATCGTGCCCAGGTGGTCGGTGGCGGCCTGCACCGCCGCCTCCACCTGGGCCTCGTCGGAGACGTCCGCGCGCACGGCGACGGCGCGCCGGCCCAGCGCCTCGACGCGCTCGACCACGTCCCGCAGGTCGTCGGCCGACGCCGTCGCGTGGCCGGGCGCCTCGTCGTACGGCCGCGCGATGTCGAGGCAGGCGACGTCGGCGCCGCCCGCCGCCAGGCGCAGCGCGGTGGCCCGGCCGATGCCCCGCGGCCGCGCCGCTCCCGTCACCAGGGCCCCTCTGCCCTGGAATGTGATACTCATGTCGAAATCATGCGTGCGGCGGTTACGAGGATCGGCGGTGTCGTGGTGGAAGAGGTCGAGGAGCCCGTCCCCGGTCCCGGCCAGGTGCTGGTGCGGACGCTCGCCTGCGGCATCTGCGGCTCGGATCTCCACGCCGCCGCCGACATGCGCCGCTTCGCCGGCCTGGTCGCCCAGGCGGGCGGTCTCGGCGGCATGGACCCGGAGCGCGGGGTCGTGTTCGGCCACGAGTTCTGCGCCGAGGTCGTCGAGCACGGCCCCGGCACCGAGCGGACGTTCGCGGCGGGCACCCGGGTCTGCTCGATGCCGGTGATCGTCGGTCCCGCGGGGCCGGAGGGGATCGGCTACTCCAACCGCTACCCCGGCGGCCTCGCCGAGCGCATGGTCCTGCAGGAGGCGCTGCTGCTGCCCGTGCCGGAGGCGCTGACGGCCGAGGTCGCCGCGCTGACCGAGCCGCTCGCGGTCGGCGAGCACGCGGTCCAGCTCGCCCGCCTGACCGGACAGGAGGCGTGCGTCGTGATCGGCTGCGGCCCGATCGGGCTCGCCGTGGTGGCCGCCCTCAAGGCGCGCGGCCACGGGCCGGTCATCGCCGCCGACTTCTCGGCCCCGCGCCGCCGCCTGGCCGAGCTGCTCGGCGCCGACGAGGTGGTCGATCCGGCGATCGCGTCGCCGTACGGGAGGTGGGAGGAGCTCGGCGTGCCCACCCGCCAGGCGGACCGCGCCGCCCTGGAGGTGCTCGGCGGCCCGGTCCGCGACGCCGTGATCTTCGAGGCGGTCGGCGTCCCGGGCATCCTGCGGACGATCATCCGCGAGGCGCCGCCGCGGACCCGCGTCGTGGTGGTCGGCGTCTGCATGGACCCCGACCAGATCGAGCCGTTCTTCGCCGTCACGAAGGAGCTGGAGGTCCGTTTCTCGTTCGGCTACCGGCGCGAGGAGTTCGCGGCAACCCTGGAGCGGCTGGGCCGGCGCGAGCTCCCGGTCGAGGCACTGGTGACGGGCGTCGTGGGCCTCGACGGCGTCGCCGAGGCGTTCGCCGCGCTCGGCGGCGCGGCGCAGGGCAAGGTCCTGGTCCGGCCCTGAAAGGAGGCAGCGCATGCAGCAGGAGCCCCAGCGGTTCGGCATCTTCCTCGCCCCGTTCCACCCCTGTGGGCAGAACCCCACGGTGGCGCTGGAGCGCGACCTGGCGCTGATCCAGCACCTGGACCGGCTCGGGTTCCACGAGGCCTGGATCGGCGAGCACCACTCGGCCGGCTACGAGATCATCCCGTCGCCCGAGGTGTTCATCGCCACGGCCGCCGAGCGCACGCGCCATATCCGCCTGGGCACCGGTGTGTCGTCGCTGCCGTACCACCACCCGCTGCTGCTGGCCGACCGGATGTGCCTGCTCGACCACCTGACGAAGGGCCGGGTGATGTTCGGCGTGGGCCCGGGGGCGCTGCCCTCGGACGCGTTCATGATGGGCATCGAGGTCGCCCGCCAGCGGGACATGATGGAGGAGGCGCTGGAGGCGATCATCCGCCTGCTCCGGAGCGAGGAGCCGCTGACGCTGGAGACGGACTGGTTCACGCTCCGGGACGCCCGACTGCAGCTGCGGCCGTACCAGCGGCCGCACTTCGAGGTGGCGGTCGCGGCCCAGGTGTCGCCTGCCGGCCCGCGCGCCGCCGGGCGGTTCGGCTGCGGCCTGCTCTCCCTGGGGGCGACGAGCCTGGGCGGGTTCGACGCCCTCGGCTACCACTGGGGGATCATGGAGGAGCGCGCCGCGCAGTTCGGGGCGACCGTGGACCGGCGCGCCTGGCGCCTGGTGGGGCCGATGCACCTCTCCGAGACGCGCGAGCAGGCGGCCCGCGAAACCGCGTTCGGGCTGGAGCAGTGGGTTGACTACTTCCAGCGCGTCGCGGCCCTGCCCATCGCGCCCGACGCGAACACCCACCCGGAGATGGTCGAGGCGCTGAACGCGTCCGGCTTCGCCGTGATCGGCACGCCGGACGACGCCGTGGCGCAGATCCGCCGGCTGGCCGAGAAGTCGGGCGGCTTCGGCACGTACCTGCTGCTGGCGCACGAGTGGGCCGACGAGCGCGAGACGCTCCACTCGTACGACCTGTTCGCCCGGTACGTGATGCCGGAGCTCCAGCGCTCGGCCCACACGCTGGTGGCCAGCCGGGACTGGGCGGCCGCCAACCGGGAGACGTTCATCGGCGCGGCCACCGCCGCCGTCCAGAGCGCGATCCAGCGCCACCGCGAGGAGCACGAGCAGGCGGAGACCGCGTCCTGATGGCGGCCGAGCGCACGGTCCGCGTCAACGGCATCGACCTCCGCGTGGTCGAGGACGGGGCCGGGCCGCTGGTCGTGCTCTGCCACGGGTTCCCCGAGCTGTCCTATTCGTGGCGGCACCAGCTGCCGGCGCTGGCGGCGGCCGGCTACCACGCGGTCGCGCCGGACATGCGCGGCTACGGCGGCAGCGGCCGGCCCGAGGCCGTGCACGAGTACGACATCCGGCATCTGACCGGCGACGTGCTCGGCCTGATGGACGCGCTCGGGGAGTCGCGAGCCGTCCTGGTCGGCCACGACTGGGGCGCCCCCGTCGTGTGGAACCTGGCGCTGACCGCGCCCGGGCGCGTGCGCGGCGTGGCCGGCCTGAGCGTGCCGTACGTGCCGCGGTCCCACCGGCCGCCGACCGAGATCTGGAAGGAGGCGTTCGGCGACAACTGGTTCTACATCCTGTACTTCCAGGAGCCGGGCGTCGCGGACGCGGACCTCGGGCACGACGCGGTCACGACGCTGCGCCGGCTGTTCTGCGCGGTGGCGGGCGAGCTCGACTCGTCGTCCCTGGCCATGCTGACCGGACCGCGCGACGGCCGGGGCATGGTCGAGCGCCTGCCCGAGCCGGAGCGGATTCCGGACTGGCTGTCGCAGGCCGATCTCGACCACTATGCGCGGGTGTTCTCGGAGACCGGGTTCACCGGCGGCCTGAACTGGTACCGCAACTTCGACCGGAACTGGACGCTGACGCCCGGGCTGGCCGGCGCCCGCGTCGAGGTGCCGGCGCTGTTCGTGGCCGGCGCGGGCGACCCGGTCCTGGGCATGGCCCCGATCGACGCGATGCGCGCGCACACGGCGGACCTGCGGGACGTGGTGCTGGTGCCGGGCGCCGGCCACTGGGTCCAGCAGGAGCGGCCGGAGGCCGTCAACGCCGCGCTGCTGCGGTTCCTGGCCGGCCTCGGCGATGCCTGAGGAGCTGGACGTCGCGATCGTCGGCGCCGGCTTCGGCGGGCTGGGGATGGCGACCCGGCTCCGGGGCACGGGCCTGACGTACGCGATCTTCGAGAAGGCGGCCCGCATCGGGGGCACGTGGCGCGAGAACACGTACCCGGGCGCCGGCTGCGACGTGCCGTCCCACCTGTACTCGTTCTCGTTCCACCAGCGGTCGTGGCCGCGGCGCTACTCCGGCCAGGCGGAGATCCTGGCCTACCTGGAGGAGCTGTGCGACCACTACGGACTGCGGCCGCGGCTCCGCCTCGGCGCCGAGGTCTCCGCCGTGGCGTTCGACGAGGAGCGGGGCCGCTGGCGCCTGACGCTCGGCGGCGGGGAGGAGGTCGTCGCCCGCGTCGTGGTGTCGTCGGTCGGCCAGCTCAACCGGCCGCTGCTGCCCGACATCCCGGGCCGCGATCGGTTCGGCGGGCCCTCCTGGCACTCGGCCCGGTGGCGGCACGACTGCCCCCTGGACGGCCGGCGCGTGGCGGTGGTCGGCACGGGGGCGAGCGTCATCCAGTTCGTGCCCGAGATCGCCCGGCGGGCGGCGCGGGTGCACGTGTTCCAGCGCAGCGCGCCGTACGTGATCCCCAAGCCCGACCGGCCGTACGGCGCCCGCGAGCGGCGCCTGTACGAGACGGTGCCGCTGCTCCGGCAGGCCGACCGCCTCCGCATCTACCTGACCGGCGAGCTGCTGGGGACCGCGCTGGTGGGTTCGCCGGCCCTGCGGAAGACCCTGGAGGGGCGCTGGCGGACGTTCATGGAGTCGCAGGTCGCGGACCCCGAGCTGCGGGACCGCTGCACGCCCGACTACGTCATCGGCTGCAAGCGGATCCTCTTCTCCAACGACTGGTACCCGACGCTGCTGCTGCCGTCGGTCGAGCTGGTGACCGACCCGATCGCGGAGATCACCGGGACGGGCGTGTCCACGGAGGACGGCGCCCACCGCGAGGTGGACGCCATCGTGTACGGGACGGGCTTCCAGGCGACCGGCTTCCTCCAGCCGATGCGGGTGACCGGTGCCGGCGGCCGGGACCTGCACGAGGTCTGGCGGGACGGCGCCGAGGCCTATCGGGGTGTCACGGTGGCCGGGTTCCCCAACTTCTTCATGCTGTACGGCCCGAACACGAACCTGGGCAGCAACTCGATCATCTTCATGCTGGAGGCGCAGATCGGCTACGTGGCCGGCGCCCTGGCGACGTTGCGCCGCAAGGGCCTGGACTGGGTGGACGTGCGCGACGAGGTCCAGGCCGAGTTCAACCGCTGGGTCCAGGCCCAGAGCCACCGGACGGTCTGGGAGACCGGGTGCCACAGCTGGTACACGACCGGGGGCCGGAACACGAACAACTGGCCCACGTACCCGTTCCGCTACCGCCGCCAGCTCCGCCGGTTCGACCTGCGCAGCTACCGGGTCAGCCGGCCCGCTCCGCCCGGCTCTTGAGCCCCGTCGCGAACTGCTCGAAGGACGGACCCAGGTCGGGGATCGACGGCCAGATCAGCGGCAGCAGC
>VBJR01000191.1 GCA_005880175.1 Chloroflexota bacterium | reverse complement strand
CGTGCTGGTGGGCCGCGGCTCGATCCACCCCGCGAGGCCCTTGGCGGCGGCCCGCACGTCGTCCTCGGAGTAGTGGCCGACGCCGAGGGAGAACAGCTCCAGCAGCTCGCGGGAGTAGTTCTCGTTGGGCGACTGGCCGGTGCTGGTGCCGAGGTCGAGGTAGCGCAGCATGGCCGGGTCCACCGTCACCCGCATCAGCATCGAGCGGAGGTCGGTGAGCGCCATGTCGCGCCAGGTCAGGTTCTGCCAGTAGATGAACGGGAACTGGGCGCCGACCTTGCGGTAGTCGCTGGTGAAGTGGCCGTGCCAGAACAGCGTCATCCGCTCGGCGAACGGCGTGGGCGACGTCAGCATGTGGCTCATCCACCACTGCTGGAGCTGGCCGACGTTCACGCCGCCGCCGTTCGGCTGGGCGGCGGCCGGGAGCGCCGGCGGGGCGGCCGGCCGCGTCTCCAGCAGCCGGTCCACCGTCTTCGCGTAGCCGTCGCTGGCGGCCCGCTCGAAGTCGTCGAGGCTGGCGCCGAACGTGGTCCGGCGCAGGAGGTGGGCGACCTTCGCCGACTCGGCCGAGAGCGGCGAGATCCAGTCCCCGCGGCCGCCGGTCAGGGCGGCGGCTCCCTGCAGGAGCTCCTCCACGCGGGGGTAGACCATGATGCGGACTGCGGCGATGCCGGCGCCCCCGGCGACGGCGGCGCCGAGCACCGTCCGACGGCTCACCGGCAGCTTGAGGCCGGCGGCCGCCTGCTGGGACGGATCGTCGAGCGGTCCGGCGATGCTCATGCGGCCATTCAACCGCCAGGCCCGAGGGGGCTGGTCACCCCGATGTCAACGGTTTGTAAGTGGTCGCCGCCGGCAGCTCGCCGGGCCTTTTCTCGACACGATCACTATCATTGATCTTGAGTTGATCGTTGCCCAATCGACCTCGGTGTGGAGGTGCATCTGATGTTTGGTCCGCGAATGCTGATGGGCGCCGTGATCGGCGGCGCGCTGGTCTACTTCCTCGATCCGGACAACGGCGCCCGCCGCCGCGAGCGGCTGCGCGACTGGTGGGAGCAGAACCGCGAGCCCGTGATGGACTCCGCGGCCTCCGCGGCGACGACCGTGCAGGCCAGGGCCAGCGACGCGTCCGCGAAGATGAACGAGAAGGCGCAGGAGCTCGGTTCGAAGGTCCGCAACGCCGTGCCCACGAGGTAGCACCCGCCGCGGCGGCCGTCGAGCGGACCGAAAGCGTCCGGAATGGCTGCTACCGTGCGCGGGATGACCGACGCCGCGATCGAGCCGTTCCATATCGACGTTCCCGAGTCCGCCCTCGACGACCTCCGCGACCGCCTGGCCAGGACGCGATGGCCCGACGAGCTGCCCGGCGCCGGCTGGGCGTACGGGATCCCGCTGGCCTACGTCCGCGAGCTGGCGGAGTACTGGCGGACCACCTACGACTGGCGCGCGCAGGAAGCGCGGCTGAACGCGCTGCCGCAGTTCACGACGACGATCGACGGCGCCCGGGTCCACTTCCTGCACGTGCGCTCGCCGGAGCCGGACGCCATGCCGCTGGTGGTCACCCACGGCTGGCCGGGCTCGATCGCGGAGTTCCTGGACATCATCGGGCCGCTCACGGATCCCCGGAGCCACGGCGGCGACCCGGCGGACGCGTTCCACCTGGTGTGCCCGACGATCCCGGGGTTCGGCTTCTCGGGACCGACGCCTGACCACGGGTGGGACGTGCGGCGCGTCTCGCGGGCGGTCGCGGCGCTGATGGAGCGGCTGGGCTACGGGCGCTACGGCGCCCATGGCGGCGACTGGGGCGCCTCCGTCTCGCGGGAGCTGGGACTGAACGACGCGGACCACGTGATCGGGGTCCACATCACCATGCTGTTCGCGCCGATCACGGCTGACACGGGCGACCTGGACGAGGTGGAGAAGCGGCGCCTGGAGCGCGTCCAGCACTTCCGCCGCGAGCAGTCGGGCTACTTCTCGATCCAGTCCACGCGGCCCCAGACGCTGGCGTACGGCCTGACCGACTCCCCTGCCGGCCAGCTCGCGTGGATCGTCGAGAAGTTCCGGGAGTGGACCGACTCGACGCACGTGCCGGAGGACGCGGTGGACCGCGACCAGCTGCTCACCAACGTGATGCTGTACTGGCTGACGGGAACGGCGGGCTCGTCGGCGCGCATCTACTACGAGACGACGCACGCCGCGCCGCCGAGCCCCGCGTACCTGTCGGTCCCGACCGGCGTGGCCGTGTTCCCGCGGGAGCTCGCCCCGCCGATCCGCCGGTTCGCCGAGCAGAGCAACAACATCGTCCACTGGTCCGAGTTCGACCGGGGCGGTCACTTCGCGGCGATGGAGGAGCCGGACCTCGTGGTCGGCGACCTGCGCGCGTTCTTCCGCGGCCTGCGGCTTGCCGCGTAACCAGTGAATTGCATACAGTGGGTACTGCCATGACGAACGAGCCCGACGAGGCCATGGGACGGACGGAGCTGCTCGACCGGATCGAGCGCTCGTGGGTCGCGTTCCAGGCCACGGTGAACGGCCTGGACGACGGCCAGCTCGGCACGACCGGCCCCGATGGCTGGACGGTCAAGGACCACCTGGTCCACGTCGAGCGCTGGGAGGCCTACATGCTGGCCGAGCTGGAGGGCCGGAGCGGCCGGCCCGAGCTCGAGGTCCCGGAGACGGAGGAGCGGCCGGAGACGGACGACATCAACGAGCGGCTCCGGGCCAGCCACGCCGGCATGCCGGCCGCGGAGGCGCGCACGCGCCTGGAGGACACCCA
The DNA here is from genome assembly GCA_005880175.1 of Chloroflexota bacterium. Next base: position 10,584 of record VBJR01000191.1, on the reverse strand, counting down.
CGCACGCATGGTGGCGCTGCTGGGGACGCTGGACGAGGCGGACCTGCGGCGCCACCTCCCGCGCATCGCCGGCAACACGCACGAGCACTTCGACGAGCACGACGGCTGGATCCGCACACTGACGGCGGCCCCGGCGGGCTGAGCGCTCGCCGGAGAGGTCAGGCGGCATGCCGCCTGGCCTTTCATCGGCGTGCGCTATCCTTCCGCTCACTCCAAGTGACACGCGATCGGGACGTGGCGGACCCCCCTGCCGGTGACTACCTGCGGCAGGTGCGCCGCGACGAGCGCCTGGCCGACAAGGTCGCCGACCTGTTGAAGAAGGCGATCGTGAGCGGTCAGCTCGCGGCGGGTGACCGGCTGCCGCCCGAGCGCGTCCTCGGCGACCGGTTCGGCGTGTCGCGGACGGTGGTCCGGGAGGCGATCCGCTCGCTGGCGGCCAAGGGCATGGTCGAGGTCCGCTCCGGCAGCGGCACGGTCGTCGCCCGGGTCGGCGCGGGCTCCGTCGCCGAGACGATGCAGCTGTACATCCGCGGCGCCTCGATCGACTACGGGCTGATCGACGAGGTCCGGACGATGGTCGAGGTCCACGTGGCGGGCGTCGCGGCCGAGCGGGCGACCGAGGAGGACCTGGACGGCATGCGGGACGTCCTGCGCTCGATGGCCGAGGCCGCGCAGGACCACCACCGCTGCGCGACCCACGACGCCGAGTTCCACCGCTGCGTGGCTCGCGCCACGCACAACCCGCTCTACCTGGTGATGCTGGACGCGATCGGCGAGCCGATCATGACCATCCGGCAGGGCACGCTGAGCTTGCCCGGCCGCCCCGCGACGGCCCTGAACGCCCACCATGTGATCCTGGACCGCGTCGCGCACCACGACACGGATGGGGCGAGAGAGGCGATGCGCGTCCACCTGGTGGACTCGCGCCGGGCCTGGGAGGACTTCCTGACCACGTCCGGCGGGTAGCCGGGCGCCATGGCCGTGTCAGGGCTCCTCGCGCCTGACGCTGGTGTTCCGCTTCAACTTGGCGTCGAACCGCTCGAAGCTCAACACGTGATCGACCCCGGCATCTTCGGCCGCCGCCACCAGGTAGGCATCCGCGAAGTCGAGGCCCGCGGTGTACAGGTCGAAGGATCTGCGAACCACCGTTTCGTGCTCGAAGCGAATCGCCGCGACGCCAAGCGTCGAGCCGAGCAGCTCCGCCACTTCGGCCTTCGACTGCCGATAGGGGCCCTCCAGCACGTAGACGCACTCGGCCACGTGCAGATCGAGGAGCAGCAGCTCGTTCGGACCCGCGTCGCGAATGCGAGCGGTGGCGCGTCGGGCCTGGTCGGGTGGATCTCCGGTGAAGTGGCGGATGAGGACGTTGGTATCGAGCAGAGCGGTCACTTCCGTCGCGCGCCCCGCTGCTCGCGTGCCCGCTGCCGGACCTCGGACCACGACGCCCCCTTCAGCTCAGCCGGGACGGGCACGCTTCCCGCGAGATTGAAGAAGTCGATGTAGCGCTCGACCGACGTCCGGCGTCCTGAGACCGGGTCCTCGATCACGATGTGGTCGTCCTCGACGCGAAAGACCAGCCTGGAGCCCCGGCGAATGCCCAGCGCCTCCCGGATTCGCGCCGGTATGGTCACCTGGCCCTTGCTGGTGACGATGGCGGACGCCTCCATGCTCCTTACCTTACTAGGAATGTAAGGCGTAAGGAGCCGGCTTTCAGGTCCCCAGGACGCTCGACAGGTCCATCGTGCTCAGCGACGACGTGCCGCTGTTCGTCACGTACGCCGTCCGCTGGTCCGGGCTCAGGTCGATCTCCTGCGGCATCCCCCCCACCGCCACCGCCGAGCGCAGCGCCGGCCGGCCGGCCAGGGCCGCGGCGGTGTCCACCACGTGGACCGTCTGCGGGGTGCTCGGCTCCTGGCTGTGGTCCGAGCTCGCCACCAGCGCGACCGCGCCGTTCCGGACCAGCCGCAGGCCGTCCGGCGCCGCGCCCACCGGGGCCTGCGCCACCGGCCGGGCGCCACCGGTCGCCAGCTGAGCGCTCCGGAACGCCAGCAGCTCGTTGGACCGCTTGGCGACCACCCAGACCAGGCTGCCGTCAGGCGACGCCGCCACCTGCACGGGCCCGCACCCGGCGGCCACGTGCGCCACCACCGAGTTGGTGGGATCCAGCTCCATCCGCTTCACGTCGATCACGCTCAGCGTCCCGCCCCGCCGCGGCAGGCCCACGTACGTGAGCAGGCCGTACAGGAAGTCGCTGGGCCCCACGCTGACCACCGGCCGCTGGACCTGGCTGACCACGTACACGTAGCGGCCGTTCGGCGACGCGGCCACCCCCGCCGGCCCCATGTCCACGTCGATCGTGCCGACGAGGGACGACGGGCCGTAGTCGCCGCTCTCCAGCCGGCGCAGGTCGAGCACGGTCACGCGCCCCGCCGCCTCGTCCACCGTGAACACGTAGCGGCCGCCCGCGATCGCCAGCCCCGACGTGCCCGCGCCCGGCCCGGTCGAGATCGTGCCCATCACGGAGCTGGGGTCGCCCGCCGCGGCCCGGGCCACGTCCAGGACCGCCACGCCGTCGTCCTCCGCCGCCAGCAGCACCCGGCCGTCCGGGCTCAGCGCCAGGCCGGAGGGCGGGGACGCCAGCGGGATCACGGCCGTCGAGTGCAGCGCACCGCCCTGGCCGCGCAGCACCTCGATGCCACTGCGGTCGCCCGAGGCCCACGGGCGCAGCGAGACGAAGACCAGGTCGCCGCTGACCGGCGCCGACGCGACCGGGTGGCCGGACAGGGAGGCCGCCGGCAGCCGCGTGGCGGCCGCGGGCGCCACCGGCGGCGCCGCCGTCACGCAGTCCGGCGCCTGGGCCAGCGAGACGGCGACCACGCCGCCGAACCCGACGCACGCGAGGACGACCACGCCGGCCGCGAGCATCGCGGCCCGCCGCCAGGTCCACTGCCAGGGCAGCCGCCGGCGCACGTACGGACGGATCATCCGGGCAGCGTAGGCCGTCACGCCCGGGGATCGCCACCGGAGAACCGGAGCACCGCGCTCAGCGAGCCGCGGCTGCTGGCGCCCACCTCGCGTAGACGTCCGGCCGGACGTGCTCCAGGCTGGGGTTGGTGCGCCGGACCGACCGCAGGCGCTCCGGATCGACCAGCATGCTGGAGCCCGTGAAGGGGCGCCCGGTCAGGCCGGCCGCGGCGACGTACGCGGTGTTCTCGATCGCCCGCGCCCGGAGCAGCACCTCCCAGTGCGACTCCTTGAGCAGGCCGTGCATCCACGCCGCCGGCAGCAGGACCACCTCGGCGCCGCGGGCGACCAGGTGGCGCGACAGCTCCGGGAAGCGCACGTCGTAGCAGGTCTGGACGCCGAACGTCAGCCCGTCCAGCGCGAAGACCAGCGTGTCGCCGCCGCCGGCCGCGATCCGGTCCGACTCGCGGTAGCCGAACGCGTCGTAGAGGTGGATCTTGCGGTACGCGCCCGCGAGCCGGCCGGTCGGGTCCACCGCGACGACCGTGTTGTACGCGCGCTCCGCGTCCGGCCCTCGCTCGAAGAGGCCGGCCACCAGCGCCACGCCGTGCCGGGCGGCGGCGGCGGCCAGCTCGTGGACGAACGGGCCGTCGAGCGGCTCGGCCACCGACGCCGGCGGCCGCTCGGGCGGCAGGTAGGCCATCGAGCACTCGGGGAACAGCACGAGCCGCGCGCCGGCCCCGGCCGCCTGCTCGGCCAGGGCCAGCATCCGGCGCAGGTTGGCCTCCTTCTCGGGCCCCGCGATGAACTGGGCGAGCGCGATCCTCATGAGCGCTATCCTGCCACCGAGGAGGGAACGCCATGGCAGCGCAACGCCGCACCGCGGACCGTCCGACCGGGCTGGCGGCCCTGCCCGCCGACTACGGGCCGCTCTTCGACCGCGCGGTGGCCGTGCTGGGCGGGGACGAGCGCGTCCGGGCCGTCTGGCTCGCCGGCGCCCTGGCGAGAGGCGCCGCCGACGCCGCGTCGGACCTGGACTTCGTCGTCGCCGTGCGCGACGACGACTTCGAGCCGTTCGCCGCCGCCTGGCACGACTGGCTGGCCGCCATCTCGCCCACGCTGGTCGCCCGCGAGCTGCCCGGCCTGCCCGGCAGCTTCTACGCGCTCACGCCCGCGTGCCTCCGGTTCGACGTGGTCACGGAGCGGGTGAGCCGGATCGGCGCCAGCGAGGGCGGCGCCCGCCTGCCGGTGCTGGACCGGGACGGCCTCCACGCCCGCCTGCCGGCGCCCGCGGAGCGGCGGCCCGACCCGGCGCGGATCGCGTACCTGGTCGAGGAGTGCCTGCGCCAGGCGGCGAACTTCCCGACCGTGACGGTCCGCGGCGACTGGCTGCTGGGCGTGGTCGCCGTGCAGGAGGTGCACCTGATGCTCTACCAGCTCTTCGTCGAGGCCAACCAGCCGTCGCCGCCGATGGGTGCCAAGCGGTGGAGCGCGAAGCTGACCGCCGCGCAGGCCGCGGCGCTCGCCGCGCTGCCGGTGCCGCAGCCGCGGCGGGAGTCGGTGCTGGAGGCCCGCCAGGCCGCGCTGCGGGCGTTCCTCGAGCAGGCCCGGCCGATCGCCGCGCGCTGCGGCGTGCCCTGGCCCGACGCGCTGGAGGCGGCGGTCCGGGACTTCCTGCGCCGGGAGCTGGACCTGCCGCTCGGCTAGTCGCCCGACCGGGACGCCGACGCCCGCTCCCAGGGGTCGCCGTGCTCGCTCAGGTACCGCAGCGCCTGGTTGCGCTCGTACCAGTGGAACAGGGGCACGCCCAGGCGGCCCGCCAGCGACGCGGCCAGCACCCGGCGCACGCCGATCGGCCGGACCAGGCAGGCGATCCGCGCGTGCTCGGCCCGCAGCACGCCGTTCTCGTAGCGCAGCACCCGGCCGCTGAGCAGGACCGCGCCCATCAGGTACGCCGGCCGCATGATCGCCAGGTCGGCCGCCACGACCGCGCCCAGGCCGAGCGTCATCGCCGCCCCGATCAGGAACGCCGGCATCCAGCTGCCCCGGGCGACCAGCGGCTGGTCCATCGCGAACAGCGCCGCCAGGCCGGCCAGCACGACCGCGGTGAGCAGGCCCTGGGCGAGCAGCCGCATCGGGGTGGCCGCCTCCTCGTAGAGCCGGTCGTCGCCGATCTTGGGCCAGCTCTCGATCGCGTAGATGCCGCAGCGGCAGTCGTCGGCGGGCGCGGGATGGCCGATCTCGCAGCTCGCCCGGGCCGCGGCCTCCGGCCAGGGCTCGCCGCGGATGCTGCTGACCAGGCCGCCACGAGCGACGACCCACTCGCGAAAGCCCAGCACCGGCAGCGGCGTCGCCACGGTCAGCTCAGCTGGGGACCGGGTCGGCCTCCCGCTCGGGCGCCTCCCGCGGCACCGGCTCCTCGACCGGCAGGATCTCGGGCCGCTCGTCCTCGCGGGGGATGCGGATCTCCTCGGGCTCGCCCACGGTCTTCATTGGCTCAGCATATCCGCGCCCACCTCGATCGTCACCGTGACCTCGGTCGCGACCGCGACCGTGCGATAGAGCGGTCAATGGCCCTGGTAGTACGCGACCAGGGCCTCCGCCTGCTCGCGGCTGGGTCCGTCGAGGCGGAAGCGCAGCTCGACGCGCTGGAACCAGGACGCGTCCGAGCGCCTGCGGACGCCCTCGATCCAGGCCTCGGCGACCGTGAGCGGCACCTCCCGATCGGCGGCCACCCGCTCGATCATCAGCACGCCGCACGACGTCAGGCCGGACAGGAACACCTCGCCGGGCGTGATCTCCTCGGCCGCGTCGCCGGACGCGTCCACCACGAAGTGGTGCTTGCGCGCGTCGTTGAGCGAGCGCCCGCGCACCCCACTGGTGCGCGAGTGGACCTCCGTGACCAGCAGCTCGTCGTTCACGAGCTCAGACTTTCGCGATCAGCTCGTCCAGCGTCAAGACCCAGCCGAGGCAGCGGGCCACGTTCTGGAGCCCGAAGAAGTGCAGGTCGTCGCCGAACAGCGACTGGACGCAGTCCGCCACGACGATCGTGCGCAGGTCCCGGTTCAGCGACTCGAACGCGGCGCAGAGGACGCTCGTGCTGGTGTCCACGCCGGCCAGGACGACCGTGTCCACGCCCAGCTCGTGCAGCGTCAGGTCGAGGTCGGTGTCCCGGTAGACGCTCAGCCGCCGCTTGCGGTCGATCAGCACGTCGCCGGGCTCCGGCCCCAGCTCGGGCATGAGCTGCGTCTGCACCGTGCCGACCAGGTTGTGCCGGCTCACGGTGCTCTCGCGGTCCGGGACCAGCGAGTGGTGGCTGCGCTCGACGGCCGCCCAGAACGGGTTGCTCAGCGACTCCGGCTGGCCCTTGGGCAGGATGCGGTTCTGGCTGACGACGTGGACCACGCTCATCCCGCAGCCGCGGGCGAAGCGGAGCAGGCGGGCGGTCGCGGCGACCACCGACGCCGCCGCCTGGGGCGCGACGGGCATCGTGGCGACGGCCAGGTCGAGGTGGCTGCGCTGGCAGTCGATCGTGATCACGGCCGTGCGCCGGGGATCGATGACGAGCGCCTCGTTGAGCGCCCGCGTCATGTCGCGGCGGTCGATGAACGCCGGCGCGGCGGGCGCGCCGGGCCCGAGCGGCACGGCCTCGTCGCGGTCCTTCAGCGGCCTGATCAGGGGGACGGAGATCGCCTCGATGACCGGCGCTTCCTCCCTTTCGGGGCCCTCCGGTTCGCTCCAGCCGAGCAGTCGGTGATCCATGTGGCCTCTCCTCCAAGCCCCGGGTCCGCCCCCCGGCCCCCGGGCGAGGGGTGAAGTATGGACGAGCAGTCACCGGGACGGCGTGGGCAAAGACGCCCACCGGTAGTCAGGCAACCAGAGGGAAGTGGCAAGGGCAAGAGGGGGCAGGCCCCCTCTTCCGGAACACCCCCGCTGTCCTGGGATATTGGGGGCGCCTCCGGCGCATCCCTCCGGGCCTGAAGCCGACGCCGGGTGGTCTCGGGAAGAGCGGACTCACACACTCGGGCGGAGCCCTTGCTCACGGCGACCCTCGTCCTCGTGGTCAGGCAACCAGAGGGAAGTGGCAGGCGGCGAAGTGCCCTGGCGCCACCGCCCGCACCTCCGGCTCCTCGATCCGGCAGCGGTCCTGCGCGCGCGGGCAGCGGGTGTGGAACCGGCAGCCGGCGGGCGGGGCCAGCGGCGACGGCGGCTCACCGGTCACCGGCGCCGGCCGGGGCGGCACCGTCGGGTCCGGGATCGGCACCGAGTCCAGCAGCGACGCCGTGTACGGGTGCGCGGGCGAGCGGTGCAGCCGCTCGGCCGGCGCCGTCTCGCACAGCTTGCCCAGGTACATCACGGCGATCCGGTCGCTGACGTTCTTGACCACGGCCAGGTCGTGCGAGATGAACACCATCGTCAGGCCGAACCGCGCCTTCATGTCCTCGAGCAGGTTGAGGATCTGCGCCTGCACGGACACGTCGAGCGAGGAGACCGGCTCGTCGCAGATCAGCAGGCGCGGCCGCATCACGACGGCCCGGGCGATGCAGATGCGCTGGCACTGGCCGCCGGAGAACTCGTGCCGGCGCCGGCCCCAGATCAGGTCCGGCTCCAGGCCCACCGCCGACAGCGCCTCGCGGACGCGCTCGCGCCGGGTCGAGCCGTCGCCGCCCGCGATCACGAGCGGCTCCGCCACCAGGTCGCCGACCCGGCGCCGCGGGTTGAGCGAGGACACCGGGTCCTGGAAGACCATCTGCAGCCGGCGCCGGACCCGGCGCAGGTCGGAGCCGCCCAGGGCGGTGAGCTCGCGGCCCTCGAACAGCACGCGGCCGCGCGTCGGCCGGGGCAGCTGCATGATCGCCCGCCCCGTCGTGGACTTGCCGCAGCCCGACTCCCCCACCAGCCCCAGCGTCTCGCCCTCGGCCACGTCCAGGCTGATGCCCGACACGGCCTGCACCCGCCGGCCGCCCGACAGCGGGTACTCGACGACCAGGTCCTCGACGCGCAGCAGCGCGCCGTCGCGGAGGTGGGCCGTCCCGGTGCCCGCCACCTACGCCGGAGCCCCCACCGGGTACCAGCAGGCGAACTCGTGGCCCCGCTCGCCGTCGCCGCCCAGGGGCGGCTCCTCGCGCCGGCAGCGCTCCCGCACGTGCTCGCAGCGGGGCGCGAACCGGCAGCCGGGCGGCGGGTCCACCAGGTCGGGCGGCCGGCCGCCGATCGCCAGCAGCCGCGTGTGGCTGTCGTGGTCGAGCCGCGGGATGGCGCGCAGCAGCGCCTCCGTGTACGGCATCCGCGGCCGCGCGAACAGCTGCCGCGTCGGCGCCCGCTCGACGATGCGGCCGGCGTACATGACGGCGATCTCGTCGGTGCGGCCGGCGACCACGCCGAGGTCGTGCGAGACCAGGATCATCGCCATCCCGCGCTCTCGCTGCTGCTGCTGGAGCAGGTCCAGGATCTGCGCCTGCACGGTGACGTCGAGGGCGGTCGTGGGCTCGTCGGCGATCAGCAGGCGGGGCTCGCAGGCCAGCGCCATCGCGATCGTGACGCGCTGCCGCATGCCGCCCGACAGCTGGTGCGGGTACTCGCGCAGGCGGGCGTCGGGCGCGGGGATGCCGACCGCGGCCAGCAGGTCGCGCGCCCGGGTCCGGGCCGCCGGGCGGCCCATCCGCAGGTGGTGCGTCAGCACCTCGACGATCTGGGCGCCGATCGTCAGCACCGGGTTGAGCGACGTCATCGGGTCCTGGAAGACGATCGACACGTCGCGCCCGCGCAGCGCGCGCAGCTCCCCCTCGTCCATGGCGGTCAGGTCCTGGCCCTCGAAGACGACGCGGCCGCCCGCGACCGGGTTGAGGCGGAGCAGGGTGCGGGACAGCACCGTCTTGCCGCACCCCGACTCGCCGACCAGGCCCAACGTGCGGCCCGCCCCGAGCTCGAACGACACCCCGTCCACCGCGCGCAGCAGCCCCCGCTCGGTGCGGAACTCGACGCGGAGGTCGCAGACCTGGAGCAGCGGCGGCGTCACGGCTGTGACGGCACCCCGTCGGCGCGTGATGGCCGGTGGCGAGGTCGCAACCCTGGTCTCGCCTTCGGCCTCAGACGCCTCCACTTCAACGTCTCAGGGTCGCTGGCACCTGCTCCCGGGGTCGCCTGCGTCCCACATGGCGAAGGGGAGCGTCTGAGGCCAGGGCGACCACCCCGCCGCCCAGTCGTCCCCCCGAGCCCGACCCACGATGCCGCACTCCGCCGGCCCGCACCGGGGCGAAGATCGTCAGGAAGAACACGGCGGCCGGGATCAGGCTGACCTGCGGCCACGTGTCGAGGTCGCCGCGGCCGTCGGCGATCATCGCGCCCCAGCTGGCCGACGGCGGCGGCACGCTCAGGCCCAGGAACGCCAGCGCGCCCTCCGCGATCATCGCGACCGCCACCGCCAGCAGGCCGAACGTCAGGACCGGGGCCACGATGTTGGGCAGGATCTCCAGGCCGAGGATGCGCAGCCCGCCCGCCCCCATGGCCCGGGCCGCGAGCACGAACTCGCGCTGGGCCAGGGCCAGCGTGTTGGCGCGCGCCACCCGGGCGAACGCCGGGATGCCCAGGAACCCGATCACGCCCACGATGATCCGGATGTCGTGGCCGGCGAACGTGGTGATGGCCAGGATCAGCACGAGCGCCGGGAACGCCAGCAGCGCGTCCATCGTGGCCACGACCACGGCCTCGAACCGGCCCCGCACGTAGCCGGCGGCCATGCCGACCAGCCCGCCCACCACCATGCCCAGGAGCGTGCTGGCGTAGCCGACGGTCAGCGAGATGCGGGCGCCCCAGACCAGCCGCGAGAGCATGTCCCGGCCCAGGCTGTCGGTGCCGAGCAGGTGGCCGGCGCCGGCCGGGCCGCCCCGGTCCGAGAGGTCCTGCAGGTTGGGGTCGGGCAGGTGCAGCAGCGGGACGAAGAGCGCGAGCAGCGTCACGACCACCAGCCAGCCGGCGGGCAGCCAGAAGGCCAGGCCGAGCCGGCGCCACCCCGCCGGCGCGCCGCGCTCGCGGGTGGCGACGGGGGCCGCCACGACGACCGCGCCGGCGAGGTCAGGCGACGGCGCGGCCATGGCGGATCCTGGGGTCGAGCACCGCGTAGAGCAGGTCGACGGCGAAGTTGACGAGCACGAACGCGACCGCGACGAACGCCACGACGCCCTGGACCACGACCAGGTCGCGGGCGTAGATCGACTCGACCAGCAGGCGGCCGACGCCGGGCAGGGCGAAGATGGTCTCGACGATCAGCGCGCCGCCCATCAGCCGGCCGATGTTGATGCCGAGCACGGTCAGCAGCGTGAACGAGGAGGGCTTGAGCGCGTGCCGGGTCAGGATGTGCCACGTGGGCAGGCCCTTGGCCCGGGCCATCGCGATGTAGTCCTCCTGGAGCGTGGCGATCATGTCGCTCCGGAGCAGGCGCGTGTACGCTGCCGCCTCGCCGAGCCCGATCGTGAGCGCGGGCAGGAAGAACGAGCGCAGGTTGGCCAGCGGGTCGGTCAGCAGCGGCGTGTACCCGGTCGCCGGGACCAGGTCGATCTGCACCGCGAACAGGTAGATGAGGACGATGGCGACGACGAAGCCGGGGACCGCCAGGATGCC
>VBJR01000190.1 GCA_005880175.1 Chloroflexota bacterium | reverse complement strand
AACTCAGACCCCTCCTGGCCACTCTCTCAGCGCCAAAATGTCGCGCCGAATTTGTGAGGTTATCGCGATCTCGATGTCACGACCTCAGAGCATTGCAGTGACGCGCGAGTTGCGATGGACGGGTGAGGGCATGACGCACGTCAACTCCCCGGCGAAAAGTCAGTGCCAGTACGCCGACCTCATGTCCGGTTGGATGAGGGCCGGTCTGCCGCCGACAGGCGACCGTGAGATCGAGGCGATCGTGCATTCCCTCGCGTCGCTCGGGATCCGCTTGCACGGCTTCGGCGTCAAGGCGGGCGGCCTCGTCCGCTACGGCGGACTGCCTCGCCTCGGCCGACTCGCTGGCCTGGAGCTTCGAGGCGCGCCCGGCGGCGCCGCTGCCCGGCTGCTCGCACGCCAACTGCGAGAACTGCCTGCGCTACGCGGCGGCGTGGCGGGAGCGGACGCTGGCGCGGCTCGAGGTGATGCAGCTGCACTTGCGAGTGGCGGGATGAGCGTGCGAGGCGGTGTCGATCTGTTGGCGCGGTGGGGCCAACGGCCCTTCGAACACAGGCCTTTGGCCTCTCGACCAATGTGGTTGAAGGGGTGACTCTGCAAATCGGCTGCGGCGTTGCAACATATGTCGTTTGCGCCATTGTCTGGCGGAATGCAGAGGCTGCAACCACGGCCGGATCTTCGCCCGTAGATGGTTGAGGAGGTGAGTCCACCATGAGACGCACGACGACGCTTACGATCGCTCTGGCCGTCGGCCTGCTAACCGTAGCGTGCGGCCAATCGACGGGTGCGCCGGCACCTGCCAGGTCGGCCACTACTCCTGCTCCGACAGTGAGCGCTACGGCCCAGACGACGCCTGGCCAAGTTCTCTTCGATAAGAGCGGGAGTGGGAACTACCGATCGGAGACGTTCACGACGCGGGGTGAATGGAACCTGGTTTGGGAAGCCGAGTCGGCCCCGGACACGACCGGTTCATTGGTGGCGATCACGGTGTTCGACGGCACCGGCACCCCTGTTGCAGCAACCATCACCATCGATCTCGGTCCACCCAACAGCAAGAAGAGCGACATGGTCCACATGCACTACGCTGGCACCGTCTCGATCGACGTCCAAGGCGTGGGGAGTTGGCACATCCAGGCCGTCGAGTGACCGAGGTGGCGCGGGCAGACTCTTGATCCCTACGAGTCAAACGATCGCTGGACTCATGCTCGTGCATCGCGTGGCCGAGGCCGCGTGAGATGTCGTCGCACATGACCGGCTGAGGACGGAGAACCGGACGCTCGCCGGCTTCGGGCGTCGCCGCGTCCGACGCCGGAGGGTGGTTCCACCACCACCCAACTTTTCCGGGGTCTCAACCACCTTCTCGACGAAGGATCTTATATGAGGTTCGTCAACTTCGACGCGACGAGGCGCTGGCCTGCCGGCGCTGAGGTGGCGCAGGTGGATTACGCGCAGATCGTCGCGGCCACCGAGCGCCAGTTCACCGACGAGGAGCGCGACATCGAGGCGCGCCAGGGCGAGGTGGACACGGCCCAGGCGCTGCTTGACCGGCGGCGCAAGGCGCTGCGGAAGAAGGCCGGCTTCGAGCGCCTGATGCGCAACTACCGCGACCTCGACGTCGAGGTCATCAGCGGCAAGCCGTCGCGCGGGGACGTGTCCGGCGACGACGAGGACGACCCTGACGCGGAGGCGCGGGAGCCGGCGGGCGGCGAGGCGGCTGCGTGAGGAGTCAGCTGTTCGCCTTCGGCTGCCGCGTGTGCGCGGCCGATCGTGGCGGGCGGTCGTCGCAGAAGGTTCTGCGACGACTGCTCGCGCCGGCTGGCGATTCGGATGCGGCGGATGCGCCAGGAGCGGTTCGTTCGTCGCCGAGGCGGAGAGGTAATCGATGCGAGCCGCGGCAAGCGCGCCCACGCGCCGCGGGTCGAGCTTCAGCGGGCGTCGTGGGCGTCCCCTATTACAACTGCCGCGGCAACGATCGGGCCGACCCGTGCCGCCGCGGCGTCCGGGAGGACGCGCTGCTGCCGTGGGGCGGAGCGGCTGTTCACCGCTCTCGACGAATACCGGCCGGCGGAGCTGTCGGCCGAGGTCGAGCGACTGCTCGATGACGCGACGCCGGCGCCGTCAGCTGACGCGCTGGTGCAACTCGATCGGATGATCGACCGCCTCGGCCAGCGCTTCGAGTGGGGGCACATCGACCAGGACAAGTACCACGAGGAGTGGGCACGTCTGCAGGCGACCCGGCGGGAGCTGCTGGAGGCGAGGGAACGTGCGCAGGCCCCGGCACCGCTGCCGCTCGACGGCCTGCTCGAAGCGTGGCGCACAGGTGACCCAGCGACTCGGCGGGAGCTGCTCCTCGCGTTCTTCGACGAGATCGACATCGAGGGCAGCGAGGTCGTGGGAGTCGCGCCCCGGCGGGATCGAGCGGCGGAAATCGCCGATCTGCTCGACCGAGTGCAACGGTTTCGTAGGTGTAGCCCCGGCGGGATTCGAGGCGACAGCGACCATACAGTCTGGGCGCCCCGGATCAGGTTCCCGTGAGGATCGTGCTCACAACCCCAGAGCCCGGCGCAGGCCCGCGTCCACCTGCTGGACCAGGGCGGCATCCAGCTTGCCGAGCTGCTCGCCGAGATCCGCGCGGTCTACCGTGGCCACCTGGGTCACGTTGGCTACCGAGTCCTCGCGCAGCCCGCCGGCACCTCTGGGCAGGAAGACGTTGCCCGGCGCCTTCGCCCAGCGCAGGTTCGTGGTCACGGGCACCACCGTCACGGTGGCGATGCGTGATTGGTTGAAGGTGTCGTCCGACACGATGACCAGCGGGCGCCGGCCAGCGGGCGCAGACCCACGCGCCTCGCCGAGGTCACCCCACCACACCTGCCCCCGGCGCATGTCTCAGCCGCCATGCCTCGCCAGCGCTCTGCGCTGCAGCTCCTTGACGACGGGGTCCATGCTCGTGTCCATCTCGGCGGCCAGCTCATCGAGCCGGCGGGTCACCTCGCTCTCGCTGTCCTCGTCGACATAGCGCTGGAGCGCCTCGGCGTAGAGCCTGCTGCGAGGCATGCCGCGCCGGCGTGCCAGGCGATCCGCCCCGTCGAAGAGGGAGGCCGGAATCGAGACGGTGATCTTGACGGTCCGTTCAGGCGTCACGTTCTCAGTGTAACCAGTTGTACCGGTTTCCCGTCTTCGTCAACACAGACGGCCGATGGCTCGGGCCACCTCCTCCACACCGAGGTCCTCCTGTAGCGACTCGCGCGTGCGCCGCGCGCACGAGTGCTGCCCGGATCCACAGGTCGTGGCCGAGCCACGTACCGGACACGTGGTCCCACCGGACGGTCCCGACCTCCTTGCCCGGGTGAGCGAGCATCGCCGACCACAGCGTGAGGGCCGGACGGACGGGCGGCAGGCCGCCAGGGACGCCACGGAGGCAACTGCAGCCTTGCCGCCCCCCACGCGACGCGTCCGACCGAACCCGCCGTCGTACGTGCGGCCTCGACGCAAACCCAGAACGGATCCATGTTCTCAACGATCAGAATGCTTGAGCCGTCCCCCACCAGCCGGGTCGGAAGGGGTGGCGGGTAGCGGACGGCGCCGAGCAACTCGAGGCTGAGCCGTCCCGGACCGAACAGCCTAGTCTTCACGAAGTCATCCAGCCGCTTCTCGTCACCGAACACCTCGGCGGAACGCACGCGCACCGGTACCGGCGGTCCGTCCGCATCGTGGCGGGCGAGCCAGGTGTCGATCGCGATCAGCGCTTCGAAGTTCGTGTCGCCTACGTACGGCAGTGACGCAACCCAACCAAGCTCCTTGCGCCAGGGGAACGATCGCCAGCGATCGGGCGGGCGCTCCCGACGAGACCCGGGGACCGTCACGAACCTCGGCAGCGGCGGACGGGTGGACCGGTCCCAGGACCGCCCGGCCGGCAGCTCCAGCAAGCCGGCGTCGGCGAGCGCCCGGAGGGATGCGGCCAGAGCCGCGAGGCTCTCGGCGCTGCCGGTCAAATCAGGCGCCGCGCTCGCCCACACACTGAGCACCGCGTCGAGTGGGACGCGCACCCGTCCGAGGGCATGGAGTCCGTCGCGCAGGCGCTCAGCCGCGCCCGTCACTGCCGTCTCGGACCGTGTAGCCGGTACCCGCCACCCACCCGCCCGGATCCTCGACCGGTCGCGAGCCGCGGATCCCCGCCTCCAGGACCGCCGCGGCATCCGGGCTGGTGACCCGCAGGTACTGCAGGCCACGCCGCTGGTCGCGATCGTTGCGCATGCGGATCACGCGGCCGGTGTTACCTTCGAAGGACCGGACTCGAGGTCGTGGTGGACCAGGCCCGAACAAATGTACTGGTAGACCAAACGAGACGGTACTCGAACCACCTCGACCAGATCGAGCGGCTGCTTAAGCGGGAGAAAGACGAGTCATGACCGAACTGCCGTTCGGCCTCAAGCGGCGCCGATGGCCGCCAACCGAGCTTGGAGCGTACGGGTCTCCGGGTGGGATGGAGCGGACTCGGCGAGCTGATCTCGGTAGAGGTCCAGCACGACGAGGATGCCGGCCCGCAGCTGCGCATACTTCAGCCTACGTGGGCCATCAGGCAGTTCCGTATTCCCGACCGGTTGGACGAGCACCTCCTCCCCATTCCGCACGAGGCGCAAGTACGGCTGCGATTTGGGATCGAGAAACGTATGGACACCGTCACGGTCAAGCCGGTCGAGGCATTCCAGAAGGGCGTCGCAGTATTGATCGACTCGAACTGCGGGCCGAACAAGGCCGTCACCCACCCCGAACAACAGGTCGGCTACGACCATGTCTGGGGAGTGATGAATGTGGATGCTGCTAATCTTCATATTCGTCTAGTGCAGTGAATGTGATAGTCCTACTGCGATAGTAACACTTCAGCTCACCAACGTACACACAGCCGTCACAGGCATCAGATCTCCCACAATATCCCAGTCAGTAGCATGTGACGTAGCTGCTGCTCAATCCATACTGCCAGCGCCCGGAATCGCTGCCACGTGCCATCCGTAGACGACGTCCCAGCCCGCATTGGTGAGGTCACCCACATAACCGGACCCGTCATTGCGGAAGAAGACTTCCATGGATCCGGATCCTCTGGAAATTGCGACAGGGTTATCGCCAACGTTGCTGGTGAGGCTGACGGGCCCATACCAACCGTTGGTTGAGTTCCAGCCATCATTGACGAGGTAGCCTTGGCTGTTCTGCCAGAAAACGTCCATGGTGTCCGAACTGCGGGCCACGATGGTCGGATTGCCGATGGTGCCACTGGAGACGAAGGTCTGCTGGTTCCATCCATTGACGGAATCCCAGGCAGCTTTCCCGACGCCACCGCTGGTCGTGTGGTAGACGATATCGACACTCTCCGAGGTCCGCGTCACTGCCGAAAAGTCGCCATCGGCAGTTGTCATGACGTGTGGCCACGGCCCGCTCCAGCCATACTGTGCGGTCCAGCTCTCTTCCATCAGGTTGTGGTTGTTGTCCCGATAGAAGATGCTCATCTGCCCCGATGAACGGGTGATGGCGGTCGGGCTGCCGGCCACACCACCATTTCCGACCAGTGTCCAGGGTCCACTCCAGCCGTACTGTGCGGTCCAACCAAGGTTTGCTAGGTTGTTGTGGCTGTCGTGGTAGAAGACATCCATACTGTCGGACGTCCGGTGGATGACCGTCGGGTCACCATTGACGCTGCCGTTGGCGACGAGGGGAGCCGGAGCGCTCCACCCGTTGGCGGCTGTCCAGCCAGCGCCCCAGAGCCAGTTGTCCATGCTCCGGTAGAACACATCCATGCTGTCGGAGGTTCGACTGGTCGCTGCGGGATTGCTGCCTACGTTACTGCCGACTCCGTGCGTCGGACCCCATCCGTTGGTCGCGTTCCAGCCAATGTTCATCAGCGTGTGA
>VBJR01000189.1 GCA_005880175.1 Chloroflexota bacterium | reverse complement strand
AGGAACCGGTTCACGCGCTGCTCGTACGCCGCGTCGCCGGCCCCCGTCCCGACCGGCTCGAAGTGGTGGCCGGCGGGGAGCCAGAAGACCGTGTGGACGACGGGGTCGTGCATCACGGGCCCATGGTGGTAGCCCGGGTTCGCGGCGGGCTGCGTCGCCACCCGCTGCACCGCGGCCGGATCGACGTGGTGCGGCACGGGGACACGGCCGCACGACGCGAGCGCCAGGGCCACGAGCAGCAGGCTCCGCCCGCGCATCCTCACTCTCCCGTCCGATGGCCGGCCGCGGGTGCGGCCGTCGCTGCCGATGTAGCATCCCCCAGCATCGGGGCGTCAATGAGGGTATGCGTTTCGGACCGCATGTGGATCGCCGTCCTCGCGGCCGCGCTGGCCGTGGCCGGCTGTGGTGGGGCCGCCGCCGGCGGGGCGAGCTCGGCGCCGGCCGTCGTCAGGGTCGCGGACGCCGACAACGGCCGGACGGTCACGCTGACGACGGGCGGGCGGCTGGCGCTCGCGCTGGGCAGCACGTACTGGAACGTCGCGGGCAGCTCGAACGCGGCGGTCCT
The DNA here is from genome assembly GCA_005880175.1 of Chloroflexota bacterium. The sequence goes on along the minus strand of VBJR01000189.1, from coordinate 15,638 downwards.
GCGGCAGGACGGGCAGCCGGTGGTCTCGCCGGGGTCCTGCCCGCCCGGGGTCGGGTGCGGGCAGGTGAGCGCGACGTTCACCGCCGTGGGGCCGGGCCGGGCCGACGTCACCGCCTCCCGTTCCAGCTGCGGTGAGGCGCTGTCCTGCACGGGCGGCGCCGGCCGGTACCGGGTCACGGTCGTCGTCAGCGGACCTTGACATCGGGCGTGGGCCGGCGGCGATAGTGTTCGACCATGCCACGTCCCTCGATGTTCGAGTTCGCCGGCGGTGAGCCGGCCTTCCTCGCCCTGGCCGAGGCGCACCACCAGCGCTGCCTCGATGACCCCGAGCTGAACCACCCGTTCTCCCACCCGGGCCAGCCCGACCACATCGAGCGGCTCGCCGGCTACTGGGCCGAGGTGTTCGGCGGACCGCCGCGGTACTCGGAGCGGTGGGGCGGCCACTCGGCCATGCTCGACGTGCACGCCGCCCAGGGCGCCGAGGACGATCTCGGCACGCGCTTCGTCGCCTGCTTCGTCCAGGCCGCCGACGACGCCGGGCTGCCGGCCGACCCCGAGTTCCGGGCTGGCCTCCGAGCGTACATGGAGTGGGCGGTGGCGCAGGTCCTCGCCTGCTCGCCCCACGGCTCCACCGTGCCGCGCGGCCTGCCCATGCCGCGCTGGGGCTGGGACGGCCTCACCGAGTCCTGACCCGCAGATTCCTCCTAGAAGCACTATCGCTTAATCCGATAGTGTTGCTATCATATAAGGCGATCCATCGTGAGTAGGAGGGAAACTCTGATGCAATTGATTCTCTTTCTGATCGTCGGCGGCATCGCCGGCTGGCTCGCCGGCCTGCTCATGAGCGGACACGGCTATGGCGTCATCGTGGACGTGATCCTCGGCGTCATCGGCGGCCTCGTCGGCGGCTGGATCATCTCCGCGCTCCTCGGGATCCAGGCGACCGGGCTGATCGCCTCCTTCATCGTGGCCGTGATCGGCGCCTGCGTCCTGGTGGGCATCGTCCACCTGATCAAGCGGGAGCCGCTCCGGACATAGGGCGGAGCCCAAGCGCGGCGAGCCGGGCCAGCTCGGCTCGCCGCCGCCCCGCCGGGGCCAGCAGCCCCAGCGTGGTCCAGGCGCCCGACACCGCGACCCGCTGCAGGACGACCGGCTCCAGCCCGGCGGCGGCGATCGGTTCGGCCTGGTCCTCCAGCTCCTCCAGGACCACCACGACCCGGCCCGCCGTCACCCGCGCCGCCTCCCGCCAGAACGGCTCCAGGCCGCCGGCCAGCGAGCCGGCCGGCGCCAGCCGCCGTGACCACGGCGGGTTCGTGAGCACCACGCCGGCGGCGCCGTCCGCCAGCGGCAGCCGGCCGGCATCGGCCACCAGCAGGGCCGCCCGCACGCCGGCTCGCTCCGCGTTGGCACCGGCCGACCGCACCGCTCCGGCCGCGATGTCGGCGCCCACCAGCCTCGCCGCCGGCTGCTCGCCGCCGGCCTCCAGCAGCATCGTGCCCGCGCCGCAGAACGGGTCGAGGACCCGGTCGCCCGGCGCGACACCCCCGAGCGCCGCGGCGGCCCGGGCGAGCGGCGGGTGCAGGGTCCCGGCCAGCGAGTCCAGCTTGTACGGGCGCCGGTGAAGGGGCGCGGCGGCCAGCCGGAGGCCGAGGAAGCCGCCCTCGTCGTACAGGTGCACGCGCCAGCTCAGGGGCGGGTGCTCGTCCGCCCCCAGCGGGCCCGGGACGAACCGGCGGCCGAGCGCCCGCTCCAGCCCCTCGCCGGCCGCTCGCTCGATCTCGAAGCGGCTGTAGTTGCGCCGGCCCAGGAAGCTCGCCACCACCTCGAACGGCGCGTCCGCCGGCAGCGGCCGCACCGCCTCGACCGCGGCCAGCAGCGGGCCCGCCTCCAGGCGCTCGACCTGGGCCCGCACCTCGGCCAGCGCGGTCCGCTGCCGCCCGGCGCCGGTCAGCCGGAGGCCGAGCAGGAACAGGTCGTCGACCGTCCCGGCGCCGAGCAGCGCCGGCCCGGGCGCCGCCCGGCACTCCACCAGCCGGTGCTCCACGGCCTCGACGTGGGCGCCGGCGGCCGCCAGCTCGGCGGCGCAGATCCACTCGATGCCCCGGAGGCAGCGCGCGACGAGCCGCATCCGCCGATCCTAGAGGCGTGATCCAGCGTGAGCGCCCGCGCGTGGTGCGCGTGGGCCGTGCCAACAACGTCTTCCAGCGCCTGGAGGTCCTGAAGCGCAACCGCACCCGCCGGCGGCAGTACGGCGAGCTGTTCGTGGAGGGCGTCAGGCCCATCCAGCGCCTGGTCGCCGCCGGCTGGCCGGTGCGCAGCGTCTGCTCGGAGGACGGGCGCGAGCTGTCGGGCTGGGCCACCGAGGTCGTGGCCACGTGCGGGGCCGAATGCCACTACCGGCTGGCGCCCGAGCTGATGGAGCAGCTGAGCGACCGGGAGCAGCCGTCGGAGCTGCTGGTCGTGGCCGAGCTGCGCGGGCGCCGGCTGGAGGACCTGGCGCTGCCCGACGACCTCCTGGTGGTGGTGCTCGACCGCCCGGCCAGCCCGGGCAACGTGGGCACGGTGATCCGCTCCGCCGACGCGCTGGGCGCCCACGCGGTCGTGGTCACCGGCCACGCCGCCGACCCGTACGACCCGCGGGCGATCCGGGCCAGCATGGGCTCGCTGTTCTCGCTGCCGCTGGTCGAGGTGGGCGGCCCGGCCGACCTGGAGCGGTGGCTGGCCGGCCGGCCCCGCGTGCAGGTGGTGGGCACGGACTCTGCCGGCCAGACCGTGCTCGGCGACGTGGACCTGCGCCGGCCGACCGTCGTCGTCGTGGGCAACGAGGCGGCGGGCGCCAGCCACGGCCTGCGCGCCCTGTGCGGCACGGTCGCGCGCATCCCGATGGCGGGCGCGGCCGACTCCCTGAACATGGCCGTCGCGGCCTCGATCGTGCTCTACGAGGCGTCGCGCCAGCGCGGGTAACGGCGACCGCCGCCAGGTTCAGCGGATCGGGAAGGCGACGTCGCACACCTCGTCGGTCGGCGCCGCCGCGCCGTAGTTCGTGAAGTAGACCTCGCGCGGCGGCCCGGTCTCCTCGCGGCAGTGGTCCGTGATCCACTGGCCGACCGCGTCGAACGCGGAGAGGATCTGCGGGTTCTCGGCCTGGGCCCGCCGCAGCCTGACGTACGCCTCGTGGTGAGCGGGCTCGCGGCGCGTCGCAACCGTTGTGTCCGCCGCCCGGGCGGGGTCCACCGGCATGCAGGCCTCCACGGGGCCGTCGCTGTCCTGGTTGACCTCGCCGTGGTAGACGATGAACGGCGGCCCGGCCGCGCCCCCGCACGCCTCCGCGGCCCGGCGCAGGCGGGGCACGGCCGACGCGATCCAGTCCGACAGGTCCGGCAGCAGCACGTGCCGCTGCTCGGTGAGCACCAGCTGCTCGGGGACGTCGCGCTCGCGGACCTCGAACGTCGCGAAGCTCCGCTCCTCGCCCAGCAGCCGGTTGCGCAGGTGCGCCGCCAGCTCGCGCTGGGAAGCGACGCGGCGCTCGACCGCGTCCCAGTGCTCGGCGATCACGTCGGCGCCGCGCGGCCCGTCCGCCGCGACGACCTCGGCGACCCGCGCCAGCGGCATGTCCAGGCGGCGCAGCATCGCCACCAGCCGGGCGGTCCCCAGCTGCGCCTCGTGGTAGCGGCGGTAGCCGGTGGCCGGGTCCACGTGCGCGGGCGACAGCACGCCGAGCTTGGCGTACAGGCGCAGCGCCTTCAGCGACAGCCGGGAGCGCCGGGCGAACGTGCCGATGCCCAGCAGCGGGCCCCCGGCGTCGTCCGGCGCGGGCGCCCGCGCGTACCGGCCGATGCCGAGCACCGCGTCCACGGGCTCGATGGGCGGCCGCCCGCCTCCGCTCACAGCGCTCTCATGGCTCGGCCCGGCGCCGGGTCAGTCCTGCGGGGCCTGCCGGAGCCAGTTCTTGTTCTTGACGGGCCGCCAGCCCTTGCCGTTCACGTACACGACCGCGACGCCTCCCGCGACGAACCAGCGCGCCTCTTCCTCGTTGCGCCGGCGAGCGGTCTCGAGGTCGCACTTGAGCATCACCGCGGCCAGCTGGTCCGAGAGTTCGGGGTCGATCTCGAGCCAGCGGCCGCCCACCCGGAAGCCGCCCTCGCCCCACATCGGGTTGTTGAGGGACAGCTTGTTCAGGTGGTCCGCCAGTTCCTCGGCGCTCACCAGGTTCTGCATGGTCAGGCTGCGTCTCTCCTTTGCTGGTGTCGAACGCGCGCGGACCTCTGCCGGGCGGGTAGATCGTTCACCCAGTGTGGCGAGGCGGTGCCCCCACGCGTGACATCCACTGTAGCGCAGTCGCAGGGAGAGAACTGGTAAAGGCTTCGTGTCACGCGATGAGCGGCGCGACCTCGTCCATCAGGAGCCGCAGCGCGTCGTCGTCCTCGAACAGGAAGTGCTGCATCCAGAACAGGTCCACGCCCAGCTCGACGTACGGCCGCATCTGCTCCGCGATCTCGGCCGGGGTGCCCGCGAAGCTGCGCTCGCGCGCGCTGGCGAGCACGTCCTCGGGCTTCATGCCGCTGTACGGCGGGATGACGGAGCCGATCTGGCCGGCGCGCCGCAGCAGGTCCTCCTGCGTGCGGCCGATCAGGAACGGCGTCTGGAAACCGCGCCGGATCCCGGACGGGTCGCGGCCGATCTCCTTGCAGTGGCGCTCCAGGACCTCGACCTTGCCGCGGTACGTGTCGAGGTCGGGTCGCCCGCCCAGGCTCCACAGCTCCGCGTGGCGGGCGACCGCGCGCAGCGTGCGCCGCTCGCCCCCGCCCCCGACGAGGAACGGGATCGTCCCCCGCGGCGGCCGCGGGTTCCGCGTCTGCCAGACCTCGCGCATGACGTCGAAGGAGGCGTCCATGCGGTCCATCCGCTCCTTGAGCGGCGGGAACGGGATGCCGAAGTCGCGGTGCTCTCCCTCGTACCAGCCGGCGCCGACGCCCATCACCAGGCGGCCGTCGCTGAGCAGGTCCACCGACGCGGCCTGCCGTGCCAGCACGCCGGGCTCGCGGAACGTCATCGGCGACACGTTGGGCCCGAACGGGATGCGGCTGGTCCAGGTGGCGATCAGGGCGAGCGAGGTCCAGCACTCGATGACCCCGCGGTCCACCTGTCCGAACACCGAGTAGAGATGGTCGCTGCGCCAGAAGGAGTCGAACCCGAGCCCCTCGACGGTCTCCACTGGCCCGTTAGCGTAACAATCACCGGGATGGCGATTCGGCCGCTGCGCCTCGGCCACGTGGGCATCGCGGTCCGCGACATGGACCGGATGGTCGAGTTCTACCGCGCCGTCCTCGGCATGCGGGTGTCCGACCGGATGACGTATCCGGAGGGCGCGCCGCAGACGGAGGGCACGTGGCTGCGCTGCAACGCCGACCACCACGTGCTGGCGCTGTTCGAGGTGCCGGCGACCGGGCCCGACGGCGCCGCCGCCGGCCCGCACGGCCTGCACCACCTGGCGTTCGAGCTCGGCAGCTTCGAGGAGCTGCGCGGCGCGGCGCGGTTCGTCGCGGAGCGCCACGGCCCGCTGCGGGCGGTCCGGCAGGGCGGCCCCGGCTGCCAGCTGCGGGTCTACTTCCCCGACCCCGAGGGCAACCTGGTCGAGCTGTACTGGGCGCTGGACCAGGTCGGCTGGGACGGCCGCAGCCGGCCCTACCCGCCGATCGAGGACGTGGACCTGGAGACGTTCGACGTGGCCGCGTTCCTCGCGTGGAAGGCGGCCGGCCCGGATAATCCGAAGGCATGAAGATCGACGTCTTCTGCCATCTCATGCCCAGGACCTACGCGGACCGGCTCGCCTCGCACGGCCAGTCCGCCGACGCCGCCAACCTGCGCCTGCGGAGCAGCGGGGTGCCGGCGATGGTGGACCTCGACCTCCGGTTCCGGCAGATGGAGGAGTTCGGCGACGACTACCGGCAGGTGATCAGCCTGCCCGCGCCGGCCGTCGAGGAGATCGACCACGCGTGCGGCCAGCTCGGGGCGCTGGGCGTGCAGCTGTACACGCACGTCAACGGGCACCCGATGGACGAGCCCCGCTTCGAGCCCGTGTACCGGCGGATGGCGGAGCTGGACCGGATGATCTGGGTGCACCCGTCGCGCAACTCCTCGTGGGCGGACTACCCGACGGAGAAGCGGTCCCGGTACGAGCTGTGGTGGGTGTTCGGCTGGGAGTACGACACGGCGCTGTTCATGGGCCGGCTGGTGCTGTCCGGCGTGCTGGAGCGCTACCCGACGCTGAAGATCCTGGTCCACCACGGCGGCAGCCTGGTCCCGCACTTCTCGGGCCGCGTCGGCCCCGGCCTCGACCAGCTGGGAGCGCGGACGCCGGCGGACCAGCGCGAGGACGTCGAGCACTACCCGCTGTCGAAGCGGCCGCTCGACTACTTCCGGATGTTCTACGCGGACACCGCGATGTTCGGCGCGCAGCACGCGATCCGCTGCTCGCTGGACTTCTTCGGCGCCGACCACGTGCTGTTCGCGTCCGACTCGCCGTTCGACCCGGAGCAGGGGCCGGGCTACATCCGGTCCACGATCGCCAACCTGGAGGCGCTCGACCTGACGGACGAGGACCGGCGCCTGATCTACGAGGGCAACGCCCGCCGCCTGCTGCGCCTCTAGGGTTGACAGCCGCACTAGTATGCTAGTGTGCCGGTCAGGATGCTGATCGACATGCACGCCCATGTCATCCCGGCCGGCTTCCCGGCCGGCGAGGGCTGGCCGCGGATCGAGGAGGCCGACGGGGCGCGCGTGCTGGTCTCGGGCCAGATGCGCCTCACGGCCCAGGACGCCTACTTCGACGCCGAGCGGCGGCTGGCCGCGATGGATGCCAACGGCGTGGACGCCGAGGTCGTGTCGCCGCTCCCGCCGCTGCTGAACTACCGGGTGCCCGTGCCCGGCGCTGCCGGCCTGTGCCGCTCCATCAACGAGTTCATCGCCCGCCTCTGCGAGGCGGCGCCGAGCCGGTTCTACGGCCTCGGCACCGTGCCGCTCCAGGACCCCGACCTGGCGGCGGCCGAGCTGGCCCAGGTGCGGGCGATGGGCCTGCACGGCGTCGAGATCGGCTCCAACATCTGCGGCGCCTCGCTCGGCGAGGACCGGTTCCTGGGCTTCTTCCAGGAGGCCGAGCGGCTGGGCGTGCCGGTGTTCGTCCACGCGCTCGACGTGACGTTCGGCGACCGGCTGCCGCGCGCCGCGATGGCCGGGTTCGGGTTCGCGGCCGAGGTGTCGCTGGCCGCCGCGTCGCTGGTCTCCAGCGGCACGGCCGAGCGCTGCCCCGACCTCCGCCTGGCGTTCAGCCACGGCGCCGGCGGGTTCCCGCTGATGCTCACGCGCGCGCAGTGGTTCTACGCCGGCACGTGGAACGAGGAGGAGCGCGCCGAGGGCGCGCCGGCGCCGCCGGCCATGCCCGGCGTCACCCGGCTGCCGCGCACGCCGTCCGAGTACGCGCGCCGGTTCTACTACGACACGCTCGTGTTCGACCGGCGCGCCCTGCGCTACCTGGTGGACATGCTCGGGCACCGCCAGCTCCTGGTCGGCACCGACTTCCCGGCGATGGCCCGCGAGCTCCCGGCCGGGCGCACGCTGCGCTCCCTGGGGCTGTCCGACGAGGTGCTCGAGGACGTGACCTGGCACAACTGCTTCCGGTTCCTCGGCGTGGAGCCGCGGTGAGCCGGCACTGGGACTACGTCATCGTCGGGGCGGGCTCGGCAGGCGCCGTCCTGGCGGCCCGGCTGAGCGCGGACCCGGCGGCGAACGTGCTGCTCCTGGAGGCGGGGCCGGACTTCCGGTCGGCCGACACGCCGCCGGAGTTCCGGACGCGCCAGATCGACATGACGGTCGAGCGCAACCCGGAGTTCTTCTGGCCGCGGCTGACCGCCCGGCGCACGCCCGAGCAGGAGCCGTACCCGTACCTGCGGGGACGCGGGCTGGGCGGCAGCTCGACGGTCAACGGGCTGTGCGCGATCCGCGGCGTGCCGGCGGACTACGACCGGTGGGCCGAGCTCGGCGCGGCGGGCTGGGCGTACGCGGACGTGCTGCCGGCGTTCGTCCGGCTGGAGGACGACCACGACTTCGGCGACCGGGCGTACCACGGGCGCGGCGGCCCGGTGCCGGTCTACCGGGAGCCCGAGTCGGGGTGGGGCGGGGTGGACCTCGCGTTCCGGGACGCGGTGCTGGACGCCGGCTTCCCGTGGAGCGAGGACCACAACGCGCCGGACGCGACCGGCCTGAGCCCGTTCGCGATGAACATCCGGGACGGGCGTCGCGTCTCGACCAACGACGGGTACCTGGAGCCGGTCCGCGAGCGGCCCAACCTGACGATCCGGGGCGGCGTCCAGGTGGACAGGGTGGTCCTCGAGCCCGGCGGCCGGCGCGCCGCCGGGGTGCTGCTGACGTCCGGCGAGCGGTGCCTGGTCGAGCCGGGCGGCGAGGTGCTCGTGTGCTGCGGGGCAGTGCACTCGCCGGCCCTGCTGCTGCGCTCGGGCATCGGGCCGGCGGAGGAGCTGGCCCGGCTGGGGATCGACGCGCTGCTGGACCTGCCGGTCGGGGACGGCCTGCAGGACCACGCGATGCTGATGGTCGTGGTGCCGACCGTGGAGTCGGCCCGGCACGCCGTGGACCACCGGGTGACGAACTGCGTCCTGCGCTACTCGTCGGGGCTGGCGGGGGCGGGCGAGAACGACATGATGCTGCTGCCGAACAACGGGTCGGCACGGTTCGGCCAGAGCTGGCTGATCGCCCAGCAGGAGCAGATCTTCTCGCGGGGCCGGCTGACGCTGGCGTCGCCGGACCCGGACGTGGACCCGCGCCTGGACCTGTGCCTGCTGACGGACGAGCGCGACCTGGTCCGGATGCGGGACGCGCTGGAACGGATCCGCGAGGTGCTGGGCCACCGGGCGCTGGCGGGCATCCTGGACGGGCGGCCGGAGCTGCCGGACATGGGGTCGCCCGACGACGTCCGGACGGTCGTGGACCCGGACTGCCGCGTGCTGGGCGTGGACGGTCTGCGGGTGGTGGACGCGTCGATCATCCCGGAGGTGCCGCGGGCCAACCTGCACCTGACGGTGGTGATGATCGCGGAGCACCTGGCGACGCGGCTGCGCGGCTGAGCCGCCCGCTCACCTGCCGGCGTCCAGCACCACGTGCGCGGCGCCGGGGTGGCGCCCGACGCGCAGGCCGTGCGACTCCAGGTGGCGGGTGTAGCGCGCCTCCAGGCTGGCGTGGACGACGGCCAGCAGGCGGCCCCGCCGGGCCCGGCCGGCCAGCGCGGCCATGAACCGCCCGGTCTCGTGCCGGTCGATGTGGGTGGGGACGTTGCAGACGGTCAGCGGCGTGGCCGCGACCGCGGCCGGGTCGGGCGTGCACGTCAGCTCCACGGGCACGCCGCAGGCGCCGGCGTTCTGCGCCGCCAGCCACAGCGCGACACAATCGACGTCGGTCGCCACCGCGGCCCCCGCCACGCCGCCCAGCACCAGGCCGATCGCCAGCGGGCCGTAGCCCGTGCCGACGTCCGCCACCCGGTCCACCGCCGGGTGCCGCAGCGCGACGTCCAGCAGCAGGGCCGTGCCGTCGTCGATGCGCTCGGGCGAGAACACCCCGTAGTCCGCGGCCAGCTCGACGCGCCGCTGGCCCAGCTCGGCCGCGAACCGCCGCGGCTCCGGCCGGGGCGGCGGCGGCGGCGGCGGGCCGCACAGCCGGATCAGCCGTCCCGCGCGGTCCCGCTCCAGCCGCCAGCCGGCGGCCTCCAGCAGCTTCCGGACCGAGTCGGGCCCCTGCTGCCTGGCCGCGTACCAGCTCACGGCGGCGCCCTCGCCGGCCAGGCGCCCCGCTAGCCACGCGAGCACCGGCACGAACGCGAGACCGCGATACGTGGGCAGGTGGACCGCGACCGCGCTCGCCCGCTGCAGGTCGGCCTCCATCGCCTCGTGGAACCCGACGCCCGCGCCGCCGGCGCGCGCCAGCTCGGCCGCGTGGAACGCGACCACGCGGTCTCCGGGAGCGAGGGGTTCGGGCAGACCGAGGTGCCAGAGGGACAAGATCAAGGAAGAGGATGCCGCACTACTTCGAGACGCCGGCGCCGGACGCCCGCGCGCCGGGCCGGGTCCGGCTGCCGGTCGCGGGCCGGACCCTGGAGCTGGTCACCGACGCCGGCGTGTTCTCCCGCGCCCGGCTGGACCCCGGCACGTCCGTCCTGCTGGAGGTGATCCCGCCGCCGCCCGCCGCCGGCGACCTGCTGGACGCCGGCTGCGGCTACGGCCCGATCGCCCTGTCGATGGCCGTCCAGGCGCCGGACGCCGTCGTCTGGGCCGTGGACGTGAACGAGCGGGCGCGCGCGCTGTGCGCCGCCAACGCGGCGGCCGCGGGCGCCGCCAACGTCCGCGTCCTCGCGCCCGACGAGGTGCCGGCCGAGGTGCGGTTCGACCGCATCGCGTCGAACCCGCCCGTCCGCGTCGGCAAGGAGGTGCTGCACGACCTGCTCCGGCGCTGGTTGGGCCGGCTGCGGCCGGACGGGGAGGCGTACCTGGTCGTGCAGAAGCACCTCGGCTCGGACTCGCTGCAGCGCTGGCTGATCGAGCAGGGCTGGCCCACCGACCGCGTCGCCTCCCGGCGGGGGTTCCGCGTCCTGCGTTCGCGGGCCCGGTGAGCGACGCCTACCCCGGCGGGNGCGCCCTCCGACGCGAAGTACGCGACCGCCGCCGCGATGTCGGCGGGCTGGCCCGCCCGGCCCACCGGCACCCGCTGGCCCCGGCGCTCGATCTCGGCCGCCACGTCCAGGTCGGGGTCGATGCTCAGGATCGACCGGCTGGTCGCCACCATGCCCGGGCAGATGGCGTTGACCGTGATCCCCCACGGAGCCACGTCCATCGCGAGGGCCCGGGTGAAGCCGATGATCGCCGCCTTCGAGGCCGAGTACGCCGTCGAGCGGGGAGCGCCGACCAGGCCCGCCATCGAGGAGATGCTGACGATCCGGCCCCAGCGCCGCTGCCGCATGACCGGCACGGCGAACCGGGACATCAGGTACGTGCCGCGCGCGTTGATGCGCATGACGTCGTCCCAGACCGCGACCGGCACGTCCTCGATGTCCTGGCGGTCCAGGCCCTGCGGCGCGGCGGCGTTGTTGACCAGCACGTCCAGCCGGCCGTGGAGGGACACGGCCTCCTCGACCATGCCCCGGGCGTCCCCCTCGTCGCCGATGTCGCCAGTGACCGCCGCGGCCGCGCCGCCCGCCGCCCTGATCTCCTCGACCACGCTGTCCAGGCCGCGCCACGTGGCGTCGCCGCCGTCCCCGACCTGCTCCTGGCGCATGTTGCGCACACCGGTGGGCACGCGGTCGGCGACCACGACCGCCATCCCGTCCGCGGCCAGCGTCCGGGCGATCGCCCGGCCCATGCCGTCCGCCTTGCCGCAGCCCGTCACCAGGGCCACCCGCCGCTCGCCCACCGCCGCTACGCCTCCCCCGGGTACCTGAGGTCGATCGCCTGCTCGGGCACGCCGAGCGCCTGGTGGAGCATCGCCAGCAGGACCGGCTTGGGCACCAGACAGTCCTCGCACGCCCCCGGTCCCGCCGAGATCCTCGCCTCCAGCCGCTCGCCGGCCTCGCTCACGTCGAGCAGGTAGCCGTCCGCCTCGAGCGCCGCCCGCATCGTCTGCAGGCCCCCCTCATCGATCATCTGCACCTCCCCGGGCGATCGCCGCGGTTGTCTCGACCGGCAGGGCCGCGCCCGCCCACACGCCGAACGTGCGCACGACCATGGAGATCGCCGCGTTGCGGGCGCCGGCCACGACCACCATGACATGGCGGGGGGACGGGAGGACGCGGACGAACTCGTCTCCCGTCGTGCCGCCGGCGTGCCGCACCCGGCCGTCGACGCCGTCCTTGCCGGCGCGGCGCAGGTCCGACTGCCGCACCCCGCAGTGCTCGACCAGCCAGGCGGCGACGTCGGCCTTGGAGTAGCCCGCGTCACCCAGCAGCTGGGCGTGCTCCGGGCAGAGGACGACGCCGGCCGAGGTGTCGGTGAAGATCAGCGCCCCGGGCCGGGCGATCGTGTTCGCCACGTCCCAGAGCACGTGCTCGGGGTCCTGGGTATGCCGGTTGTCCACGAACTCGCAGGTCCGGACCAGCGTCGCGGAGACCGCGCTCGTCTCGGCCGGCACGCCGCCGTCGGCCGAGAGCGGCTCCCACGGGCTCTCCTCCTCGTTCTCCCCGACGCAGATCGCCCACCGGCCGGGCACGCCCTGCGTGGCCTGCTCGAGCACGTGGGGCACGATACCGAACGCGTTGCGGACGATCAGGCCGATCGCGCGCGCGACCGTGGCGTTGGCGCGGAAGCCCGGGCCGAAGACGCCGCCGGTCGAGTTGAAGCCGAGCTCCTGGCGGATCGGGCCGTTGACCACGATCAGCGGGGCCGGCCCGCTCGTGCTCTGCCAGCCGCCGCCGGTCGCGGAGCGCTCGCGCATCAGCGCGTCCCACACGGCCAGCACGACCGGGAAGTGCTCCGGCCGGCAGCCCGCCATGGCCGCGTTGATGGCCGCCAGCTCCACCGTGCACTCGCGGTTCAGGTGGTCCATGCGGCCGATGACCTCGCGGCGGTCGCGGGCCGTGCGGGCCAGGAACCGGTCGAGCAGCGGCTCCGACACCGGCACCACGGGCAAGCCGTCGGTCCAGCCCTGCTCGTAGCAGTGCTCGATCGCGAGCTGCGCGGCGTCCGGGTCGAGCTCTGGCTGCATCAGGGCAGCGCCGGCCGGCCCCGCTCCCGGAGGATCGCCTCCCGGTACTTCTCCTGCGACGTCCCCAGGTGGTGCACCAGCGCGGCCACCGCCGCGTCCGCGTCGCGCCTGGCCAGCCCCTCGACGATCGCCGCGTGCTGCTCGACCACCATCTCGCGCTCGGCGGCGGGCCGGTGGGCCGTGCCCAGCCACAGGATGCCGCGCAGGGAGTGGATGATCGCGGCGGTCCGGTGCAGGCCGGCCGCCTCGGCCATGAAGCGGTGGAAGCCCTCGTCGAGGTCCTGGAACGGGATCGGGTCCTCCACCGTCCGGCGCTGCCGCTCCAGGAACCCGCGCAGCGCGTCCAGCACCTCGCCGGTGACCGCCGGGGCGAGCTTCTGGAGCACGTTGGTCTCGAGGATCATCCGGACCTCGTAGAACTCGTTGAACTCCGACTCCGGGATGTGGCGGAGCCGGAACCCGCGCTGGGCGGCGATCTCGACGATCCCCTCCATCTCCAGCTGGAGCAGCGCGTAGTGGGTCGGCGTCCGCGAGACGCCGAGCAGGCCGGCCAGCCAGGCCTCCGAGTAGTACCGGCCGGGCACGAGCTCGTGGTTGATGATCGCCACCCGGATGGACCGGTACGCCCGGTCGGCAAGGGTGTCCCGCGTGGACCCGTCGATGCGGAGGTCGCTCGAGACCGATGGGTGGCGCTCGCTCATGTCACCTGCATCCTAGTATGTTAGTGGCCCCCGTGTCACTATGCGGGACACGACGGGTCCGGACGCCTAGTGCTCGTGGCAGCTGACGGGCAGGGGCTCCGCCCGCGCCGTGCTTCCAGGCTCCGCCCTCATCACCCGTCCCGGCCTGCCATGAGGTAGGCAGGCCGCTGGCACCCCGGCACCCATCGTCTGGCGTCGGCCAGCACGCCGGGAGGCGGCGCGGCGCGATTCCCCTGCCACCCCGAGGAGGGAAAGGTTGAAGTGTCGATACTTGCACGCCTCCAGAGGTGGGGATACGTTGACGTTCCGACACTTCAACCTGACCCCCGGCGTGCATCCCGACGCCAGCGGCCCGGGTCCCGGCGCCCGCGAGCTCTGCGAGCGGGTGCCGGGTGGCCGCCGTGGCAGCCTCCCCTCCTCATGGCAAGCCGGGACGGGCTCTGGGGGCGGAGCCTGGAAGCACGGCGCGGGCGGAGTCGCGGCCGGTCAGCTGCCCCTGACGGGCTTCTTCGCGCCGGTCTCCAGGGGCTGCCCCGATGTTCAGCAGCTCCCTAGTGCTCGTGCACGATCAGGCCGCGGATGTTCCGGCCGTCGAGCATGTCCCGGTAGCCCTGGTTGATCTCGTCCAGGGGGTACCGCCGGGTGATCAGCTCGTCCAGCTTCAGGTCCCCCGCCCGGTACAGGTCGAGCAGGCGCGGGATGTCGTACACGGGGTTGGCGGAGCCGAACAGCGAGCCCACGATCCGCTTCTCGAACAGCGTCAGCTCCGAGCCGGGGACCTGGACCGTCTTGCGGGTCGTGTGGCCCAGGCCCGTGACCGTCACCTGGCCGCCCTTCCGGACCGCGGAGAACGCCGCCGCGACGATGTCCTCGTGCATGACGCCGGCGGTCAGGATCGCGTGGTCCGCGCCGACGCCCCACGTCAGGTTCGTGACCAGCTCCTGCGCCTCCTCGGCGCTGGCGGCGCTGTGCGTCGCGCCCAGCTGCTCCGCCGTCTCCCGCTTCAGCGCCACGGGGTCCACCGCGACGATGTTCCTGGCCCCCGCGTGCCGCGCGCCCTGGACGGCGTTGCTGCCGATGCCGCCGACGCCGTACACCAGCACGGTGTCGCCCGGCTGCACCTTCGCGGCGTAGACGGCCGAGCCCCATCCCGTCGGCACGCCGCAGCTGACGAGCGCCGCCACGTCCAGCGGGATGTCGGGGTCGATCCGGACGACGCTGGCCTCGGCCACGGTGCCGTACTGGGCGAACGTGCCCAGGATGGCGAACCCGCCGAAGTCCTCGCCGTCCTGGTGGAGGCGGAAGCCGCCGGCGGGCAGCGCGCCGGTCACTGCGTTCAGGCCCAGGTCGCACAGGTTCTGGTGGCCGGTCGAGCAGAAGCGGCAGCGGCCGCACGAGGGGATGAACGCGCACACGACGTGGTCGCCCGGCTCGACCCGGGTGACGCCGGGCCCGACCGCCTCGATCACGCCGGAGCCCTCGTGGCCGCCCACCAGCGGGAAGCGGGGCTCGATGTCGCCGGTCTGGCAGTGCTGGTCGGAGTGGCACAGCCCGGCCACCTCGAAGCGGATCAGCACCTCGCCGTCGCGGGGCGGGTCGAGCTCCAGCTCGGTGACCTCCCAGTCCTGGTGGGGTCCGCGCAGCACGGCGGCTCTGGTCCTCATCGCGCCTCCTCCTCCTCCTGTCGGGCCGTCAGCCCCACACCGACCGGGCCACGCGGGACACCAGCAGCAGCTTCTCCAGCTGCTGCTCCCGCGTGATGTGGTTCCCCTCCATCGTCGAGGCGAAGCCGCACTGGGGGCTGAGCGCCAGCCGGTCCAGCGGCACGTACCGCGCGGCCTCATCCACGCGCGCCTTCAGCTCGTCCTCCGTCTCCATGCCCGGCTTCTTGGTCGTGACCAGGCCCAGCACGACCGTGCGGTCCTCGGGCACGTGGCGGAGCGGGCTGAACCCACCCGAGCGCTCGTCGTCGTACTCCAGCAGGAAGCGCTGGAACAGCGTCTTCTCGAAGATCCGGGCGATCGGCTCATAGTCGCCCTCCGCATAGAACTTGCTCTGGTTGTTGCCGCGGCAGACGTGCAGGCCGAACGTGATCCCGGGGTGGCCCTGGATGATCGCGTTGTCGAGCTCGATGCAGCGGTCGATCAGCTCCTCCGGGTCGCTGCCGCGCTGCCGGTA
>VBJR01000188.1 GCA_005880175.1 Chloroflexota bacterium | reverse complement strand
CGCCCCCAACGTCGAGGGCAAGCGGGGGAGTTCTGGAAGAGGGGGCCCGCCCCCTCTTGCCCCTGGCCGCTCACCGGGTGGCCTCGGGGTGCTCGCGCAGGCTGCTGACGCCCGAGGACTCGCGCACCACCAGCGAGCAGGGCAGGCGGCGGACGCCGGCCTCGCGCTCGCCGTCGATCCGGGCCAGCAGCAGCCGGGCGGCCGTCCGGCCGACGCCCTCCAGGCCCTGGTCCACCGACGTCAGCGGCGGCCGCGTGGCGGCGGCGACGATCTCCCAGTTGTCGTAACCAACGATCGCGATGTCGTCGGGCACGCGGACGCCGCGCTCGCGCAGCGCGTCCGCGACGCCGCGGGCGATCTGGTCGTTGCCGCAGAAGACCGCGTCCACGTCCGGGCTCTCGGCCAGGAGCAGCCCGGCGGCCTCCCGGCCCCACGCCTCGCTCCAGGCGCCCGTCAGCACGCGGGCCCCCGGCAGCTCCTGGCCGGCCTCCTCGGCCGCCTGCCGGGCGCCCCGGTAGCGGAGCTGCACCGCCTCGAACCGGGCGGGGCCGGTCACGTGGGCGAGGCGGCGCCGGCCCGCGCGCAGCAGGTGGTCCATGGCGAGGCGCCCGCCGTCCACGTCGTCGGGGACGACCGCGAGGTCCTCCGGCGACGTGGACTGGCTGTACGCGTGCACGACCGGCACCATGGGGTCCACGCCCAGCGGCGGGCGGGGATCGGCGCGGCGGCCCGACACGATGATGCCGTCCACCCGGCGCTGGAGCAGGCTCTCGACGTAGTGCCGCTCGCGGACCCGATCGCCGCGCGCGTCGCACAGGTAGACGGCGATGCTGCCGGCGCCGAGCGCGTCCTCGATGCCCTGCATCACGGGGATGCTGAACCGGCCGAAGCTGTCGCTCGTCAGCAGCCCGACCGTGAACGTGCGGCCGCGGATGAGGCTCTTGGCCAGGTCGTTGGGCCGGAAGCCGAGCTGCTGGGCGGCGGCCTGGACGCGCTCGCGGGTCTCGTCGCGGAGCTGGCCGCGCCCGTTCAGGGCCTTGGAGGCGGTCCCGGTGGACACGCCGGCCAGCACGGCGACATCGTGGATCGTGACCCGGCTCCCGCGCAGGCCCCACGTGTCCTGGTCCGGAAATGGTTTGCCGATGATTGCGCAGTCTGAGGTGGCGGCGGTTCGCTGTCAAGGCGATCTCGCCGGGGGCCGCTGAGGCCGGCCGTTGACGAATCCGCTGGCTCGCTGCATCCTGGCCGGACGCAAGATCACGGCAAACGGTTTCCGCGAGCTCCGGCGGCACGCCCGCAGGGGAGGAGGGTCCTGTGATGTCGCTCGCCCGACGCGCCCGCCGGCGCCTGGTTCCCGTCGCGATCGCGATCTTCGCCGTCCTCGCCGGGCCGGCGCAGATCGCCCGGGCGTTCAACGGGCTGCCCAACCTGCCCGTCAACGCCTGCAACAACAGCTCCCTGCCCAAGAGCTTCGGCACCAACTTCCCGGTGCCGGCCGACCCGATGGCCTTCGGCTTCTCCAACCAGTCGATCCTGGGCTGGGAGCAGAACACGTACGCGCCCATCACGTACCTCAGCGGCTCCTTCTTCGCCCGCGGCGTCCCCACGACGTTCGCGCAGGGGAGCACCTCGTTCTGCGGCGCGATGTACTCGTTCAGCGTCTACACGTTCGGCCTGTCGGGCGGCCAGGCGCCGCCGGCCGGCTCGGTCCAGTGGACGATGGACAGCGGCTACCTGCCGGCCCTGACGACCTCGTTCACCCGCGCCGGCCTGGGCGTGTTCATCGAGAACTTCGCGGACAAGGTGACGGTCGGCGGCGGGTCGTTCGAGCTCGTGTACAGCCGGGTCAGCCTGACCAACACCGGGTCCACCGTCCTGACGGTCGACCCGGGCGCCTCGGGCCCGAACCGGGCGACGCTGACCAGCCCCTCGAACACGCTGCAGCCGGGGCAGTCGGCGAACCACGACTACGTGGTGGCGGTGGACAACTTCGGCTCGGGGCAGGCGCTGCCGAGCGCGGCCACGCTGACGTCGTCCGCGCCCTCGTTCGACACGGCGTTCACCCAGATGGCCAACCACTGGAACACCTGGCTGGCCACCGCCCCGGTGTTCCAGCTGCCCAACCTGACGCTGCCCAACACGAACGGGCTCGCCAACCCGGGCACCGCGATGGCGAACGCGTACAAGGCGACGTTCGTCTACACGCGGATCATCCAGGTCGGCGACGCGCCGTTCAGCGGCGCCAACAACTACGACTACGTGCTCGACCACGACGCGCCCGGCATCCTGGCCAACCGGTTCCTCCAGGGCGACTTCACGGACGCCCAGAACCTGCTGCTCGACGGCCGCATCTCGGAGCAGGTCAACTTCAACGAGCAGGGCGCCAACTGGTACTTCGACGGGATCTGGAAGACGCCGTGGGCGTGGGCCCTGTACCTGGCCAGGACCAACGACACGGCGTTCGTCGGCCAGTTCTTCCACGACGACGCGAGCGCCACCAGCCCGTGGGGCCCGAGCCTCTTCACGATGTTCCACTCCATCTTCCAGGGCCAGCTCAGCGGCGGGTTCCTCAAGCAGTCGTTCGACAACGACTCGACGGGGACGTGGCTCTTCGACGACTACTCGGCGCTGATGGGCCTGGCCTCGTACAAGTACATCGCCACCCGCATCGGCAACACCGCGGAGGCGACGTACGCCGACCAGCAGATGACCAGCCTCCTCAACGCGACGAACAGCGCGGTGGCGGCCAACCAGTCGGCGAACAAGTTCAACTGGCTGCCCTGCGAGGTGACCCGCCCCAACACCGCCAACCGGTGCAACAACGCGACCGACGCCAACTGGGGAGGCAACTCGTTCTTCGGGCAGAACGGCTGGGACGCGTTCCTGATGGGCGCTGTCCTGAACGGGCCGCTGGGCGACCCTGCGATGATCGACAACACGTACGACATGGGCTACGGCCGGCTCCAGGGCGTGCTGCCGTTCCCGACCACGGGGGCGTTCAACGGCTTCAGCACGGCGTACCTGACGTCGTACGGCTCGGGCGGCCTGATGAGCAACCGCCACCGCGACCTGGCGCTGACCGACTACGCGTGGCAGATCGCGACCACGACCGGCGGCCCCAACGCGTGGTGGGAGGCGAACGGCAGCGCTCCCAACCCGAGCAACCCGTGGGCCGGCAGCCACGCCGCGCCCCAGTTCGGCGCCATCCCGTACGCCTGGCCGCAGGCCGCGCAGGGCCTGACGCTGGTCGAGGCGATCGCGGCCGACGGGCTGGCGGCGACGCCGAGCGGGAGCGGGTTCACGTACTCGCGGCCGCTGTGGATCGGGCGCGGCATCCCGGACGCCTGGGTGGTGCCGGGCCAGACGATCGGCGTCAGCAACGTGACCTCGTCGTTCGACGCCAGCTCCGGGGCCCGGGCCACGTACGGCGTGTCGCTGGCGGTCACGAAGCCGGCGACCCAGCCGTGACGGGCGGCACGTTCAACGCCAGCAGCGGCACGGTGGTGGTCAACGCCGGGACGACCCAGGTGGCGATCACGCTGAACGACGGGGCGGCGGCGGGCCCGGTGGCCTGGTACAGGTTCGACGAGACGGGCGGCACGACGGCGGCCGACTCGTCGGGCGGCGGCCACACGGCGACGCTGGTCAACGGCCCGACGTTCGGGGCCGGCCGGACCGGCAACGCGGTCGCGCTGAACGGCACCAACCAGTCCGTGGCCCTGCCCGCGGGCGCGGTCAGCGCGCTGAACGACTTCACGATCGCGGCGTGGGTGAACGAGTCGTCCACCAGCGCGTGGCGCCGGGTCTTCGACTTCGGCACCGGCACGACGACGAACATGTTCCTGACCCCGCAGAGCGGCTCGGGCCCGATCCGCTTCGCGATCACGACCGGCGGCGCGGGCGGGGAGCAGCGGATCGACGGCACGGCGGCGCTGCCGACCGGCGGCTGGCACCACGTGGCGGTGACGCTGTCCGGGGGTGTCGGGACCCTGTATGTGGACGGCGCGCAGGTCGGCCGCAACAGCGGCATGACCCTGCGGCCGTCGAGCCTGGGCAGCACGACGCAGAACTGGATCGGCCGGTCCGAATACTCTGCCGACCCGTTCCTGGCCGGCAGCGTGGACGACTTCCGCGTCTACAACCGGGCGCTGAGCGCCACGGAGGTGCAGTCCCTGTTCCAGAACCCCTGAGAGGGAGACCAGTCCGGGTTAGGTAGCGTGTGCGGGTGGTTCGGAGCACCCTGCTCACGCATACCGACCTGGACGGCGTCGGCTGCGCCGTCCTCTTCTCCGGCGTCCGGTCCGGCGCCGGGCCCGTCGAGCTCGTCGACAACGGCGCGATCGACGCCCGGGTCCGCGAGGTGCTCGCCGAGCGCCTCGCGGACGCCACCGGGCACGAGGTGGTGGTCACCGACCACGGCTTCGACGCCGCGACCGCCGACGACGCCGACGCGTTCGTCCGCGCCGGCGGCCGGTTCGTCCTCCTCGACCACCACCGCTCCTCGCTCCACCTGGCCGGCCGGGCGTGGGCCACGGTGGACCCCGAGCGCAGCGCCGCCGGCCTGCTGTTCGACCACCTGGGCCGGCCCGCCGCCTTCGCCGAGTTCGCCCGCCTGGTCGAGGACCACGACCTGTGGCGGCACGACGACCCCCGCTCGGCCCGCCTGGCCGCCCTGCTCGGGCTGATCGGCTCGGACCGCTTCCGGGCCCGATTCACCGAGGACCCCGGCGTCGAGCTGCGCGAGGGGGAGCGGCTGCTGGTGGACAACGAGGAGGCGCGCCGGGCGGACTACCTCCGGCGCAAGGCCGAGCAGGCGTGGGTCGTCGAGATCGGCGGCCGGCGCTGGGCCCTCTGCTACGCGGAGGCGTACCAGTCCGACGTCGCCGAGCGGCTGATGACCGAGCTCGGGGTCGAGGCGACCGCCATCGTGAACCCGGGCCGGCGGACCGTCTCGCTGCGGAGCCGGGACGGCGACGTGTCGGGCATCGCCGAGCGGTTCGGCGGCGGCGGCCACGCCCGGGCGGCCGCGTTCACGTTCCGCGGCGCGTCGCTGGAGGCGGACCTGGCCCGGTTCGAGGACCGGCTGCGCGAGGAGCTGGGACCCTGAGGCGCGGCCGGCTCGTCACCCTCCGCGAGTTCACCGCCGGCGACGCGAAGCTCACCGTCGGCGGCTCCGCCGACCCGTTCAACGACTTCGGGCCCGTCATCGCCAACTGGCTCAGCGAGTCGGCGATCGGCCGGTTCGTGGTCGTCCGCAACGCCGACGGCCAGGCGGTCGGCCACGTCAGCTGGCACCGGGTCCACTACGGCCCGAACCCCGAGTCCGCGGCATGGAACATCGGCATCAGCCTGCGGACCGACGCGCGGGGCCAGGGCCTGGGCACCGAGGCGCAGCGGCTGCTGGCGCAGCACCTCTTCGCCACCACGACGCTCCAGCGCGTCGAGGCGGTCACCGACGTGGAGAACGTCCCGGAGCAGCGGGCGCTGGCCCGGGCCGGCTTCCGGCGGGAGGGGGTGCTCCGGGCCGCCCAGTTCCGGGCCGGGCGCTGGCGCGACGTGGACGTCTGGTCCGTGCTCCGCGACGAGGTCTGAGCGGCCTGGCGGTCCTGCTGCTCGGGCTCGCGTACTGCTGGACGACCCGCCGGGTCACGTGAGCGGGGCCAGCTCCTCGCCGGCCGCCGTGCCGGGTGGCCAGCTCGGACGCGATGTAGAGGCCGAGGCCGGTGCCCGGCACCATCGGGTGGTCGGGGTCCTCGTAGCGGTAGAACCGCTCGAAGATCCGCTCGCCGACCTCCGGGGGCAGGCCGCGGCCCCGGTCCTCGACCGCCAGCCGCGCCTCGCCTTGCTCGGGCCGGGCCTCCAGCTCGATGCGCGCCCACCGCGGGCTGCCTTCGCGCCCGTACGCCAGCGCGTTGTTCACGAGCTGGTCCACCAGGCGGCTGACCTGCTCGCGGTCGCCGCTCACCACCACCGGGTCCTGCGGCAGCAGCAGCTCCGGCACGTCGTCCGCCGCCTGGGCCGACTGCTCCACGACCTCGCGCAGGTCGATCGGCTGCGTCAGTCCCTCCAGCCGCCCGGTCTCCAGCCGGGCCGCCAGCAGCAGGTCGTCCACCAGCCGCCGCAGCTCGGCGGCCTTCTGGTCCAGGATCCGCAGCGGGTCGTCCCAGCGCGGCGGCGCCGGCCCGAACGCGCCCTCGCGCAGGATCGAGAGGTAGCCGCTGATCACGGTCAGGGGCGTCCGCAGCTCGTGCGCCGCCATGTCCAGGAAGTCCGTCTTGACGCGGCTGGCCTCCTCCGTACGGGCGTGGAGGTACGAGTTGCGGAGCGCCAGCGCGGCCGGGCCGCCCAGCAGCTTGATCGTGTCCGCCTCCTCCTTGCCGAACGGCTGGTCGCGGCGCCGGCTGAGCACCAGCACCGCGATCACCTCGCCGCCGTACACGAGCGGCACCGTCGCGGTGTGGCAGACGTCGCCGAGCGCCCTGCGGATCTCGGCCGCCATCGGGGCCAGGTTCTGCTGGCCGCCCAGGATCGGCTCGCGCCTGGCGATCGCGTCGCGGACCAGCTGCTGCTCGGCAACCGGGCCCCGGTTGCCGACGCCGCCGTCGTACCCGCTGACGTCGTGGGCGGCCTCCGTGACCATCTCGCCGTCCTCGCCGCCCTCGATCCGGAGCAGGGCGCAGCGGTCGGCGCCGGTCGCGACTGCCGCCCGGCGCACCAGCCGCCGCACCACCTCGCCCACGTCCAGCGACCGGGCCAGGTCGAGGGCGACGTCCACCGCGAGCTGGAGCCTGGCCATCGCCCGCTCCGTCGTCGCCCGCACCTCCGCCCGCTGCAGCGACAGGCCGACCAGCGCGCCGAAGTCGTCCAGCAGCCGGCGCTCGGCGTCGCTGAACGACCGCGCCTCGGCGCGGTAGAACACGATCGCGCCCAGCGCCCGGCGGCCGTCGGGCAGCGGCACCTCGGTGCTCATCGGCACCGCCCGCATCGTCTGCACGCCGGCGGCCACGAACAGGTCGCGCCGGCCGCTGGCGACCTGCATGTCGTTGCGCTCGACCACGCGCTTCCCGCGCAGGGCGGTGTCGAGCACGGTCTCCTCGCGCCGGAACGTCTGGTTCACGAGCGTCTCGGCGAACGGCCCGGCGCCGGCCAGGCAGTGGAACACGTCCTGCCGCGTCGCCGGGACGACCGCGATCATGCACGAGATGCCGGGCAGCAGCCGCCGGCCCTGCTCGGCCAGGCTCTGCGCCAGCGCCTCCAGCCGGCCGCTGCGGTCCAGGTCGGACCCGGTCGCCTCCACGATGCCGCGGAACGCGGCGCCCAGCCGCTCCTCGACGATCAGCGTGTCCGTGCTCGCGGCGTCGTCGCCGCCCGGCCCGATCCACGGGGTCAGGTCCTTGACGAGCAGCACCATGCCCTCGTCCGGGCCCGGCAGCGGCGTCGCGGTGACCGTGGCCGGGAACTCGCCGCCCTCGCGCCGGCGCAGGGTGACCCGGCGCTCGCGCCCGAACAGCAGCGTCTCGACGCGGATGCCCACCTCGGGCAGCGGCCGGCCCAGCACCTCGTCCACCGGGAACCCGAGCACGCGCTCGGCGGCCGGCGTCCAGACGATCACGTCGCCCTGCTCGTCGACGGCGATCACCGGGTCGCCGAGCGCGCGGAGAATTTGGGTCGACAGGTTCATGAGGCCCGGGGGGGCAGGCCCCCCGTTCCAGAACCCCCCCGCCGTTCCGGGACGTTGGGGGGACCTTCGGTCCATCCCTTCGGGCCTGCGTGCCACCTCGGTGAACTCGGGAGGATCGACTCACACGCTCGGGCGAAGCCCTCGCTCGCCGCCACGTCACGGATTCTCCTCACGTGACCGCCGCCCTGGGCAGCCGCAGCGAGAAGCGGCTGCCCTGCCCCGGCGTGCTGCGGTCGAGCTCCAGCTTGCCGCCGTGCCGCGTCGCCAGCTGCCGGCTGATGTAGAGGCCGAGGCCGGTGCCCGGCGCGCCGGACGACCCCTGCTCGCCGCGCACGAAGCGCTCGAAGATGCGGTCGCGCAGGTCCGGCGGCACGCCCCGGCCGCGGTCCTCGACCGCCACGACGGCCATGCCGTCCTCGATGCCGGCGGTGAGGCGCACCCACGCCGGCTGCCCCGGCCGCCGGTACGTGAGCGCGTTGTTGACCAGGTTGTCCAGCACCCGGGCCACGTGCTCGGGGTCGGCGCTGACGACCAGCGCCTCCTCGCCGCCGGCCTCGATCTCCAGCTCGCCCCCGAGTAAATGCACCCGGGGGTCGGCGCGGCGGGCGGCGTCCTGGACCGCGATCCGGAGGTCGAGCCGCATCGGGTGCGCCGGCAGCCGGCCCGAGTCGAGCCGGGAGGTGAACAGCAGGTCGTCCACCAGCGTGCCCAGCTCGTCGGCCTTGCCGGCCAGGAGCTCGATCGGCTGCCGGAGGCCGGCCGGGGGCTGGCCCAGGCTGCCGTCGCTGAGCATCGAGAGGTAGCCCTTGATCACGGTCAGCGGCGTCCGCAGCTCGTGGCCGGCCATGTTCAGGAAGTCGCTGCGCGCCTTGTGGGCCTCCTGCGCCTCGACGAAGAGCCGGGCGTTGCGCAGCGCCAGCGCGGCCACGTTGCCGACGAGCTGGAGCGTGAGCGCGTCCTCGCGCCGGAACGGCTGGTCGTGGCGCCGGCTCACCAGCAGCACGGCGGTGACCGACCCGCCGAGCACCAGCGGCAGCGTGAGCGTGTGGCGCAGGCCCGCCTGGCCCCACTCGGACACCGCCGGCCGGCCCACCACCCGGTAGGAGCCGCTCATGCCCGGCTGGCGCTCGTCCACGGCCTGCTGCACGACCGCCTTGCCGCCGGACAGCAGGTCGGAGATCGGGAACCGGTCGCCGGCCGGCGCCCGCTGGCCGCTGACCTGGTCGAACGCCTCCATCACGATCGCCTCGGTGCCCTCGATCTCGAGCAGCATGGCCCGGTCGGCCTCGACCGAGGCGGCGGCCCGGCGGACCAGCTTGGCGATCACCTCCTCCGGCTCGAGCGTGACGGCCAGCTCGACGGCCACGTCGACGCCCGTCTCCAGCCGCGACGCCGCCTCGCCGGCGCTGCGGAGCAGCTCGGCGCGCTGAAGCGAGAGCGTGACCAGGCGCGCGAACTCGGCGATCAGCCGGCGCTCGTACGGGGTGAAGTAGGCGCGCGCCCGCCGGTAGAACGCGAGCACGCCCAGCGCCTGGCGGCCGTCCGGCAGCGGCCGGGCGCTCCACAGCGGCACCAGGCGGCCGGTCTGCATGCCGCTCTTCGCCAGCGCCTCGATCGGCTCGCCGAGCTCGCGCAGCCGCGTGCTCTCCAGCGCTCGGCCGTCCTGCAGTGTGCGGCCGGCCAGCGTGCCGGTGCGCGGCCAGTCGGTGCCGACCTGGGCCTCGGCCCACGGCCCCGCCCCCGCGACCACCTGGAAGCGCTCCTGCCGCTCCCGGGGCACGACGGCCAGCAGGCACTCCGCGCCGGGCAGCAGCGCCCGCGCCTGGCCGACCAGCACCCGGGCCAGCGCCTCCGAGGCGTCCATCGCGCTGGGGTCCTCGGCCGCGCCCTCGACCAGGTCCTGCACGATCGCGCCCAGCGTCCGGTGCCACTGGCGGCGCGGCCGGCCGGCCCGCTCCACCGGGTCCAGCCAGCCGCCCATCGCGCGGATCATCGCGACCGTGCCGGCCACCTCGCCCTGCGCGTCGCGGAGCGGGGTCGCGCTGACCGCGATCAGCGGGCCGCTCTCTCCCAGCCGGTGGACGGAGTCGAGCTTCTCCGCCCCGCCCAGCGTGGACACCTCGATCGGGTCGTTGCGGATCAGGCCCTGGAAGATGGTCGTCAGCCGCTGGCCGACCGCCTTGCCGTTGGGCACGCCGAGGAGCTTCTCGGCCGCGGGCGTCCAGCGGACGATCGTGCCGGTGCGGTCGATGGCGACCACCGGGTCGGCGAGCGCGTCCAGGACGCGGTCCGCGAGGTCGGGCGGGATGGCGTCGGGCGAGCGTGTCAACGCATCGACCGCACCACACGGGCGAAGTCCGCCGGCATGTCCGTCAGGCGCAGCCCGCAGGCCGCGCAGATCGCGTTCGCGATGGCGGCCGGCCCCGGCACGGCCGGCGGCTCGCCCACGCCCTTGGCCCCGAACGGCCCGTACGCGGACGGCACCTCGACCAGCTCCACGCCGATGTCCGGGATCTGGTCGGCGGTGGGCAGGCCGTAGTCCACGAAGCTGCCCGTGCGGAGCTGGCCGTCGCCGTCCCACGCCAGCTCCTCGCCGAACGCCCGGCCGAGGCTCTGCACGCTGCCGCCGTGGATCTGGCCCTGGACCTCCGGCGGGTTCAGCGCCTTGCCCACGTCCTGGATCGCCGCGTACGCCAGCAGCCGCCACTCGCCCGTCTCGGGATCCACGTGGACCCGGGCCAGGTGGACCGTGAACATGGGCGACTGCTTCGTCACGACGTGGCGGCCCTGGCCCAGCACGGGCATGTAGCGGCCGCCGAACTGGGCCCCCAGGTCGGCGAGCTGGCCGATGCCGCGCGAGCGGCCCGGCACGCCTCTGACGCGCACCTCGCCGTCCGCGATCTCCAGGTCCTCCACCGCCACCTCCAGCTCCTCCGCCGCGATGTCCAGCAGCTGCCGCCGGGCCTCCGCGGCCGCCTGCTGGACGGCCGGGCCCACGGTATAGATGATCTTGCTGCCGCCGGCCATCCCCGCGTACGGCGCGGACCCGCTGTCGGCGTGGTCCACGCGGACGCGGTCCAGGGAGACGCCGAACGTCTCGGCCGCGATCATCGCCAGCGACGTGTCCGTGCCGCTGATGTCGTTGGAGCCGAGGTGGACCAGCAGGCTGCCGTCGGGCTCGACCCGGCAGCCGGCCGCCGCCGGCTCGCGCCCGCCGCCCCAACCGCCGACGGCGATCCCGACGCCCTCGCCCGGGCCGGCCGGCTCCGTGTAGATGGGGTGCCGGCGGGCCGCCTCCAGGCACTCGACCAGCCCGATCGCCGGGAAGACCTGGCCGTCGGGCCGGCGATCGCCCTCGCGGCTGGCGTTGCGCAGGCGGAGCTCGATGCGGTCGGCGCCCAGCTGGCCGGCGAGGTCGTCCACCGCGGACTCCAGCGCGAAGTAGCAGTGGGGCGCGCCGGGGGCCCGGTACGCCGCGACCGGGGTCTTGTTGGTCGCCACGTCCATGGCCATGATCTCGTACGCGGGCACCCGGTACGTGGCGCCCAGGAACAGGCCGGCCAGCCCGCCCAGGCCGCCGTGGCCGGCGCCGTTGTCGAAGAGGGCGCGGGCCTTGAGCGCAGTCAGCATGCCGTCGGCGCTGGCGCCGAGCTCGATGTCCACGATCGCGCCGGGCGCGCCGCGGCCCATCGCGAACTCCTCGCCCCGCGTCAGGACGAGCTGCACCGGG
The DNA here is from genome assembly GCA_005880175.1 of Chloroflexota bacterium. The sequence continues at coordinate 1,974 of VBJR01000188.1, read as the reverse complement.
CGGTCCACGTGCCGGGCGAGCAGCGCGACCAGCGGCTCGATCAGGCAGACCTTGCCGCCGAACCCGCCGCCGACGGCCATCGGCACGACGCGGACCTGGTTGACCGGCATCCCGAGCTGGCTGGCCACCGTCTTGCGGGTGAGGAACGTGCCCTGGGTGGGCGTCCAGATCGTCAGCTCGCCGTCGGGCTCGGGCCGGGCGATGGCGAGGTGGGTCTCGATGAAGCCCTGATGCACCGCGGGCACGCGGTAGCGACCCCGGGCCACGGCGTGGCTGGCGGCCAGCGCGGCGTCCACGTCGCCCTCGGCGAACCGCACCTCGGCCGTGACGTTGGGGGGCAGGTTGCGGACCTGCTGGCCACCGCCGGTCGCGCCGTGGGCGCCGTCGGGTCCAGCGCGGCCGGCAGCGGCTCGTACTCGACCTCGATCAGCTCGATCGCGTCGGCGGCCTGGGCCTCCGTCTCGGCCACCACCGCCGCGACGGGCTGGCCGGCGAACGAGACGTGGTCGGTGGCGAGGGGTCGGTCGGGTCCAGCCAGGCCGAGGTCCGGCAGGTCCGCCCCCGCGAGGGCGGCGAGGACCCCGGGGGACCGGCGGGCGGCCTCCAGGTCGACGCCGGCGATGCGTGCGGAGGCGTGGGGGCTGAGGAGCAGCCGGGCGTGGGCCAGGCCGGGCAGGCGGAGGTCGGCGGTGAACCGGGTGGCGCCCGTCACCTTGCCGCCGCCTTCGAGTCGTCGATGCGCAACTCCGATCACGGGCATAGGCAGCATCATATGAATGATGGGCGGCTCGCCTGGCCACGAGGTGGCCGAGGCGAACGGGAGCCGGGACCTGGCCGCCCGCGCCGACCGTGTCCAGCTCGACTACGGGGCGCCCGACAGGTACGACCTGGTGGTGGGCTCGGGCGGTCAGCCGCCGCCTCCGATCGCCGACTCGACGAGCGCGAGCACCTGCCACAGGGCGACGACCAGCGCGCAGATCGCGAACGGGATGGCCGCTCGCCCGAAGAGCCCACGCATCCAGAACCTGGAGACCACCAGGGCGGCCATCGTGAGCACGAGCGCGGGCAGGGCCACGACGCCGAACAGCGCCAGCGCGGCCGGCTCCTGCTGGCCCGCGGCGGCGAGCGCCCGGGGCGCGACGGCGCCGTAGACCCGGTAGCCGAGCGCCCCGGTGACCGCCCAGCTGGCCACCCCTCCAGCCGCGCCCGAGGCGACGGCCCACAGGACCGACAGCAGCAGCGCTCGCGTGGGAACAGGAACTGTCAGCGTCATCGTGCTACCTCTGGGGAACAGGCCGTGGGCAGAGGGGCCCGGAGCGCGTCTGGGCCCCTCCCCCCTGGGCCGGTCTGACGATCAGGGCCGGTCTCCGCTCTCGATCGACAGCAGCTCGTTCGTGATCCGCCAGCCGCTCGCGTCCCGGTGCAGGGCGTACCGGCCGACTACGACGGACCGCGGGTTCGTCTCGGTGGTCGTCCCGGTGGACGACGTGAACGACTGCCGGTTCCACAGCTGGGCGTGGACGTTGACCTGGGCGTCGGCCGAGTTGATCGTGATCGAGTCGAAGTGGACCCAGTCCACACCGCCGGCTACGTAGCGGCTCTGGCCGGCATTGTCACCGGCGATGCTCTGGTGCAGCGCGCTCGCCATCCGGTCGTGCGTCGGTCCCGCCGCGTAGTACTGGCCGATCTGCGCGTCCACGCGCGCGTGCATCTGGCTGGCCATGGCCGCGGCGGCGGCGCCGCTCGCGGGCCGCGCCGGCGGCACCTCCAGCGTCATCCGGGCCTGCAGCGCCCCCTGGATCGTGCTCTGGATCGCGAGCTCGTCCGGTGACGGAGCGGAGGTCGCCCCCAGCACCATGGCGAGGCCCGCCGCCACGACGCCTGCCGCCACCAGGACGATGACCGCCCGGCCGCCCGTCGCCCAGCGACCCCGGATCGTCACCCGTCGGAAATTCGACACGTTGCTCCTGCCTC
>VBJR01000187.1 GCA_005880175.1 Chloroflexota bacterium | reverse complement strand
GAACGCGGCGTTCGAGATGTTCAAGGATCTGACCGCGTCGATCCAGGCGGACATCGTCTCGCGCATGTATCACCTGCAGTTCGTACGCGAGGACGAGCCGCCGCAGCCGCGGACGCCGGTGGGCGCTCGCGGGCCCAATGGGCACGGCCCGGGGCCCAACGGGAGCGCGAACGGCGGCCTGGGCGAGCCGGTCGGCGCGGGAACGCCTGGCGCTAAGATCGGCCGCAATGACCCATGCTGGTGCGGCTCGGGCCGCAAGTACAAGCGCTGCCATGGACGTTGAGCAGGCGACTCGGCCGCCCGATGAGCTGCTGCGGCGGATCCTCGAGCTGAAGGAGCATCTTTGACCTCGCTGGCAAACGCCAGCGTGCGGTCGAGCTGGAGAAGAAGCTGGCCGAGCCCGGCGCCTGGGACGACCCGGTGGGGGCTGGCCGCATGGCCCGCCAGGCCTCCGAGAACCGCGAGGAGGCCGAGTCCTGGGAACGCCTGGAGGCGCAGGCCCGCGACCTGATCGAGCTCATCGAGCTCGCCGGAGAGGACGAGGAGCTGGACGCGCAGGTTCGCCAGGAGACGCGCGGGCTGGAGGTGGAGCTGCAGCAGCGCGAGCTGAGCCTGCTCTTCTCCGACCCGTACGCCGACCACAACGCCGTCGTCAGCATCACGGTCGGCCAGGGCGGGGTGGACGCCCAGGACTGGGTCGAGATCCTGCTGCGCATGTACAGCAAGTGGGCGGCCCCGGGCCCTCACGAGGTGTCCACGCTGCGGCCTGGCTGCCAGACGGAGCTGCTGGACACGGCGGCGGGCGAAGAGGCGGGCCTCAAGGGGGCCACGGTGATCTTCCGCGGCCGCCGCGCGTACGGGCTCCTGCGCTCCGAGCACGGCGTCCACCGCCTGGTGCGGATCTCGCCGTTCGACCAGAACCACCGGCGCCACACGTCGTTCGCGCTGGTCGAGGTGATGCCGGAGCTGGACGACGCCGAGGAGAACGAGGTCGAGATCAACTCGGACGACCTGCGGATCGACACGTACCGGTCGACCGGCGCGGGCGGGCAGCACGTCAACAAGACGGACTCGGCCGTGCGCATCACGCACCTGCCCACGGGCATCGTGGTCCAGTGCCAGAACGAGCGCTCGCAGATCAAGAACCGCGAGATCGCGATGAAGGTGCTGCGGGCCCGGCTGTTCCAGCACCAGCAGCAGGAGGCCGCCCGCAAGCGCGACGAGCTGCGCGGCGAGATGATGCCGGCCGACTTCGGCAACCAGATCCGGAACTACGTGCTGCAGCCGTACACGCTGGTCAAGGACGTCCGGACGGGCGTCGAGGTCGGCAACGTGCAGGCGGTGCTGGAGGGCGGGCTGGAGCCGTTCATCGAGGGCTGGCTGCGCTGGCGCCTGGGCGAGCGGAACGAGCGATCGGCGTAGACCGATCCAAATTCAAAAGTTGACGACCTGAGCTGAGCTCTGTCTAGACTCGCGGCAGGCCACTTCGCTGGCCGCGGGGAAGGCGAAACGTCGCAGTCAACGACAGAGCACAGCATGGTCATCGCACCAGACTTCGACACAGCACCGGCGATCAGGTTCGAGCACGTCTGGAAGACGTACCCGAACGGTACGAACGCGCTGCGCGACGTCTGCCTGTCGGTGCCGCAGGGCGACTTCCTGTTCCTGGTCGGGCCATCCGGGGCCGGCAAGTCGAGCCTGGTCCGGCTGCTGATCCGGGAGGAGCTGCCGACGCAGGGCCGGCTGGTCGTCCACGGCCACGAGCTGGGGGCGATGCGCCGGCGCCGGCTGCCCCGGTTCCGGCGGACGATCGGGACCGTGTTCCAGGACTTCAAGCTGCTGCCACGCCTGACGGTCGAGGAGAACGTGATGTTCGCGCTGCGCGTCCTCGGGCGGTCGAGCCGGGCGATCGCGCGCCAGTCGGCCGGAGCGCTGGAGACGGTCGGGCTGCACGCCATGGGCCGCAAGTACCCGTGCGAGCTGTCGGGCGGTGAGCAGCAGCGCGTGGCGATCGCGCGGGCGCTGGTGCACTGGCCGCGGCTGAGCGTGGCCGACGAGCCGACCGGGAACCTCCACCCGGTCACGGCGTGGGAGATCATGCAGCTGCTGCTGGGGATCAACGCGGACGGAGCGACGGTCGTGATGGCCACGCACAACCGCGACATCGTGGACCTGGTGCGGCGCCGCGTGGTGGCGATCGAGCGGGGCGGTGTCGTCAGGGACGACCGGGCGGGGAGATACCATGTGGATCTGGCGGAACCTGCTGTTCGCTCTTGACAGCGCCTGGCAGAACTTCTGGCGCAACGCCGCCGTCAGCATGGCGGCCGTGCTGTCGATCATGCTGATCCTGCTGCTGGCGGGCGCCAGCCTGCTCTTTGGGCATGCGCTCGGCCAGGTGCTGGACACGTACCGCCAGCGCGTCAGCGTGCTCACCATCAGCGTCGCCGACGACACGCCGCTGCCTGCCGTGTACGATTTCGCCGACCAGCTCCGGGCCCGCCCGGGAGTGGTGAGCGTCCGCTTCGTGACCAAGGGGGAGGAGCTCGAGCGCTTCTCCGCCGACCCGCGCAACCAGCAGCTGCTGGAGCAGCTGCAGGGCAACCCGGTGCCCGCGAAGCTGGAGGTCCGCGTGGCGCGGCTGGACGAGATCGGCCGGGTGGACGCGCTGGCCCGGCAGTGGCGCGGCGTGGATCACAGCGACCCCACCGACTACCAGGGCGACTTCGTGGGCAACATGCAGCGGCTGCAGACGTGGCTGACGATCGCCGGCCTGGGCCTGCTCGTGGTGCTGACCGTGGCGTCGGTGGTGATCGTGATGAACACGATCCGGACGGCCGTGTACCACCGGCGCCAGGAGATCGAGGTGATGAAGCTGGTCGGCGCCACCGAGTGGTTCGTCCGGGGGCCGTTTGTGGTCGAGGGCATCATCACGGGGCTGATCGCCGCGGGCCTGGCGCTGGGCATCCTGGTCGTCGCGTACCGGCCGTTCGTCCAGACGTTCCAGTCGGCGCTGTTCTTCGTGCCGCTGACGTATGACCCCCGCTTCGTCGGTGTGCTCGGACAGGACCTGCTGCTGGGCGGGACGCTGCTGGGCGCGGTCGGCAGCTACATCGGCGTCCGCCGGTTCGTGCGGCTGTGATGCGGCCAGCCCTGCCCGCCCTGCTGGCGGTGGCGTTCCTGCTGCTGACCGTCCCCGGCCGGGCGCACGCGGACGACTGCGACCCGGGCAACACGACGTGCCAGCAGCTGCAGCAGGCCAAGCAGGCGCAGGCCAGCGCGGGCCAGCGGCTGCAGGACATCGAGCACAGCCTGGCCGACGCCCAGCAGAAGGCGGACCGCACGCGGTCCTACATCGACGAGCTGGACGGCCAGATCGTCCACCAGCAGGCGGCGATCGCGGACACACAGGCCAGGGTGCGGGAGACCGAGCGGCAGATCCGGTTCACCGAGGCGGAGATCGCGCGCCGCGAGGCCCACCTGGAGGTCAGGCAGGACCTGCTGGCGCAGCGCGTGCGGGCTCTGGACAAGCAGGGGTCGGTGGACTACCTGGAGCTGGTCGTGACGTCGCGGACGTTCACGCAGCTGGTGGACCGGGTGGTGATCATGCAGGAGATCGTCCGCAGCGACCAGCGGCTCGTGGACACGCTGCGGCAGGAGCGGGACGCGGTCCGGGACCTGGACCGCCAGCTGCAGGCGCAGCAGGTCGAGCAGGCCGCGCTCCTGAAGCAGCAGCGCGACCAGGAGGGGCAGCTGGAGCGGACGCGGAGCGCGCAGCAGGACGCGCTGGCGTACTTCGCCCAGCTGGAGGCGCAGTTCGAGCAGCAGCGTGAGGAGCTGGCGGCCGAGAAGGCCCAGATCGACGGGCTGGTGAGCCAGCTGCAGGTGGAGTACGACAGCCAGGCGCGCGGCCTGGGCGGCGGCAGCGGCAGCTTCTCGTGGCCGGAGCGCGGGCCGATCACACAGGGCTTCGGCTGCACGGACCTGCTCGGCGAACCGTACGACCCGAGCTGTCCGACGCACCACTTCCACACCGGGATCGACATCGGCTGCAACCTCGGGACCCCGATCGCGGCGGCCGACTCGGGCATCGTCTCGTACGTCAACTACGGCTGGGGCGGCGGCTATGGCAACTTCGTGCTGATCACGCACGGCAATGGCTACGCCACGCTGTACGCGCACCTGTCGTCGATCGCGGTCTCGGCCGGCCAGGGGGTCAGGCGCGGCCAGGTGATCGGCGCCGAGGGTTCGACCGGCTACTCGACCGGTCCGCACCTGCATTTCGAAATTCGGCTGAACGGCGAGTACCAGAATCCGCTTAGCTATTTGGCGTGATTGGTTTTCGCCACGGGCCGCTCGGACCGGGCGGCCTGCTGCGCCGGACGCTGCTCGGCGCCGGCAGCGTCGTGGTGCTGCTCCTGGTCTTCTCGGCAGGCATCTTCGTGGACCAGACGTTCCCCGAGTACGTGCCGCTGCTGCGCGTCGGCGCCCCGCCCCAGGGCCAGGTCGACCGCGCGACGATGGACCAGGCGCTGCGGGTGATCCAGGCCCACTACTACGACCAGAAGGTCGACTACGGGAAGCTGTCCGCCGGGACGGTCAAGGGCATGGTGCAGGCCCTCAACGACCCGTACAGCACGTATCTCAGCCCGGACGAGTACCGCGGGCAGCAGGACCAGTACGCGGGCCGGCACGCGGGCATGATCGGCATCCTCGTCAATTACATGAACGGGTACCCGGTGGTGGGCGGCGTGCTGCCCAACTCGCCGGCGCTGCGGGCCGGTCTGCGGACCGACGACGTGATCCTGAGCGTCGCGGGCAAGAGCACCCAGGGCCTGACCCAGGACCAGACGTCGGCGCTGATCAGGGGCCCGGCCGGGACGGTCGTGGCGATGCACGTGCGCAACGGCGCCACGGGCCCCGAGCGCGACGTCAGCATCATGCGGGAGAACTTCCAGAGCCCGACGGTGCAGTCGCTGCGGCTGGACCAGGACATCCTGTACCTGCGGATCTACCAGTTCGGCGACTCGACCCAGCAGGAGTTCGACGCCCAGCTGAAGGCGGGCCTGCCGGGCGCGAAGGGCGTCGTCCTGGACCTGCGCGACAACGGCGGCGGCTTCGTCAGCGCGGCGGCGGCGGTGATCAGCCGGTTCGTGGCCAGCGGCGAGGCCTTCGAGCAGCGGGGGAGGGACGGCGAGGTGGACCGGACGACGGTGGACGGCAACGACCCGGCCGCCCAGGTGCCGCTGGAGGTGCTGGTCAACGAGAACACCGCGTCGGCGTCGGAGATCGTCTCGGGCTCCCTGCAGGCGCACGACCGGGCGAAGCTGGTGGGGGCGAAGACGTTCGGCAAGGGGTCCGTCCAGATCGACTACCGGCTGGACAACGGCGGCGACCTGCACCTGACGGTGGCCCACTGGTACCTGCCCAACGGCCGGACGATCGACAAGCAGGGCTTGAACCCGGACGTCGCGGTGACGCTGCCGGACAAGCAGGGCATGTTCGACGTGGTGGAGCCGGCCCGAGGCCACGCCAACGACACCCAGCTCAACCGGGCGCTCCAGCTGCTGGGCGCTCAGTAGACTGGTCCAGCATCGGCCCGGGCGGTTAGCTCAGCTGGCCAGAGCGCCTCGCTTACACCGAGGAGGCCGGGGGTTCGATCCCCTCACCGCCCACCAGGCCCGGCGCCCTGCCCCTTCGGGAAGCGACGTCTGCCCCGGGCTCCCTTGTCCCGGCGGGCGTCCGTGCCCGAAGATTCATGGTCTGGATGCGGCCTGTCGAGGCGCATGGCGGGCAGTCGGAGGGGACCCAGCGTCGGGCGCCCGTCCAGCAGCCCGAGGAAGAGGAGGAGAGGAACGGTCCGGCGGAAGCGCCCGACCAGGCCTGGCTGAAGGCCGCTGGTGGCGCCGGCGTCGCCGCGGCCGCTGGCGCCGGTGACCCGGTCGATCAGGGGCTGACGCCGGGTGTCCTGCGGGCGCTGCAGCGCAGCGCCGGCAACGCCGCTGTCCAGGCGTTCCTGGA
>VBJR01000186.1 GCA_005880175.1 Chloroflexota bacterium | reverse complement strand
GACGAACGTCGCTGAAGAGGACATACGAGGTCTCCGCGCGGACGTTCGACGCCGCGTGGAACGGGTGGAGGCCGAGCTGGCGCGTCGTGGTTGCCGGGCGGCCAACTACCGGCTGACCGGTGAGCAGGTCGAACGGATCTGCTGCATCCACTTGACCGGAGCAGGCCAATGGCGCGTGCTCGTCGGATTCCCCTCCGCCCGGGAGGTCGCCGTCCTCATGGTCGGCCGACACGATGAGCGATCTGTGCTGAACATCTACCGGCGGCTGTACAGGAGCCTGGGCATCGCCGATCCGCCGGCCGGCGAGCGCGACGAGCCTCCCTGTTGCGAGGAGGATGGGGCGGCTTCGGAAGATGAGGAGATCGCGCAGGGTATCGAGGCGGCTGCACGGGCCTTCAGGCGGCGCCGCCGAGAGCGGAACTGAGGACAGTTCAGGACGGCTCTGGGTCCTCGATCTTCTCTATACATTCAAGGCGGTTCCCGAACGGGTCCTCCGTGTAGAAGCGGCGGTAGCCGGGCAGCTCGGCGTCGGTCCGGATGGGGAAGCCCGCCGCTGTCAGGCGGGCGCGCAGCGCCTCCAGGTCGTCCGTGCGCAGGGCCGGGTGCCGGCGGCTCGGGGCCACCTGGTCCTCCACGCCGCAGTGGAGCTGCTGGGCGCCGCACGCGAACCAGACGCCGCCCCGGCCGGCCAGCGTGGCCGGCTTCGGTACCTCGGGCATGCCCAGCACCTCGCCGTAGAAGCGCCGGGCCGCGTCCTCGCCGCCCGGTGTGATCGAGACCTGCACGTGGTCGAGCGCGACGATCGCCATGCGGCTGACCATACAATCGCGCGAGGTCGCACACCGCTAGGAGCGCGGGTCGGTAACGGCCGGGAGTGATCGCCGGGGCTGTGCCCGATTCGTAGCAGAGATATGGTCTCGGCCACCAACGACACGCTGTTCCCGATCCGCAAGCTCTTCGTCGTGAAGGGCACTGTACGAGCCGGACTGGCGCCGGCCTGACGCAGTCAGGCTCCGCCAGCCCCGGCTCTGCTGCGACCGAACAGGTTGGGCCAGCGTCGATCGGGCCATCCGCCGGCGAATAGACCACTTCTGGCCCTTCCATTGGGCCATCCGCCGGCGATTGGCCCTTACCGCCTCGTGCTCCTAGCTCGGCGAGCGCCCGGCCTCCAGCAGCGCCGACCAGGCCGCCGCGATCCGGCCCATCGCCGCCTCGATGTCCGGGGTCATCTCGGGCGGCGACGCCGGCAGCTTGCCCCGCAGGTGCAGGTCCAGGCTGTACGTCAGCGGCAGCTCCCAGCCGATCCCGACGCCCAGGATGGCGTCCACCGGCCGCCCGTCCATCAGCATCGGCGCGTGCTCGGCGACCGATGCGTGCTCCAGCTCGAGTACCGTGCCGTCGCCGTCGGGGGCCAGGCGCAGCTCGACCTCGTCCGCCGGCCGGTCGCCGTACACCCACGTGACGAGGAGCAGGCGCGGCGCCTCGCAGCGCAGGATCTCGCCGCCGGCGTTGCCCTGCATCTGGAAGCTGCCGCCGGCGCGGAGGTCGCCGGTGACCGGGCTCAGCCACCGCGCCAGCCGCTCCGGGCTGGTGCAGGCGTCCCACACGTCCTCGATGGGCGCGTCGTAGCGGCGGCGGATCAGCGCCGTACGCGCGTCGCCGGCGCCGATGCTCCGGCGGCGGACCTCGCGATGGGTCCCGGTCGTGGAGGTGGTGTCGTTGGTCATGTCGTCTCGTGCTCCTTGGTCTCGTCGTTCGCGCCGCGCTCCCGCCGGCCCCGGGCCAGCTCCGTGCCGAGGGCGTCGAACCGCTGGTTCCAGAACCGCCGGTACCGCTCCAGCCAGAGGTCCACCTCGCGCAGCGGCCCGTGATCGACCGCGTACAGGCGGCGGGCGCCCTCGGCGCGGACCGTCACGAAGCCGTTGTCGCGCAGCACGCGAAGGTGCTGGGACACGGCCGGCTGGGAGATCCGGAACTCGGCCTGGACGACGGCCCCGATCGCGCCGGCCGGCCGCTCACCGTCGGCCAGCAGTTCGAGCACCCGGCGCCGCACCGGGTCGCCGAGGACGTCGAACGCGTGCACCAGCCGAGGATATCACCGTCGCCTTATATAAGGCAACGATGATTATTCGGACGGCTGCCGCCAGGTGACCTCGCCGCCCACGACCGTCCCCGTCACCCGGCCGTCCTGGACCACGGTGAGGTCACACAGCAGGCCGGGCCGCAGCCGGCCGAGACGGTCCTCCATCCCCGCGGCGTACGCGGCGCCCGCGGTGTACGCCCGCAGCGCCTGCGCCGGGGTGAGGGCGAGCTCCGGGTGCCAGCCCGCCCGCCGTCGCCACGACGTGGCCGCGTCCAGGCCGAGCAGCGGATCGGCCGTCTCCACGGGCGCGTCCGACCCGAACGCGAGCACCGCGCCGGCAGCCTGGAGGGCGCGCCAGGCGTAGGCCTGCGCGGTGAGCGATGGCCACTCACGGTCGGCCAGCTCGCGGTCCGCGACGGCGTGGATCGGCTGCATCGAGGCGATGACGCCGGCCGCCCGGAACCGGGGCACGTCGGCCGGGTCCACGCACTGCGCGTGCTCGATGCGCGGCCGCCAGCGCGGCGAGGCGCCGGCCAGCGGCTCCAGCGCGTCCAGCGCGCGCCGGACGGCGCCGTCGCCGATCGCGTGGAGGCACAGGCTGAGGCCGGACGCCGCGCAGCGCCGGGCCAGCTCGACTAGCTCGTCCTGGGGCAGCACCGGCACGCCCGACCCGTCCAGCATCTGCGCGGTGCGGCTGCCCAGCGAACCGTCCAGGAACGCTTTCACGCCCCAGATCCGCAGCCGGTCGTCGCCGACCCCGCCGCGCAGGCCCAGCCGCTCGGCGTGCTCCAGCCGGGGGGCGGGCAGGTTCCACGTGACCCGGACCGGCAGCGCGCGCCGGCCGTGGAGTCGCGACAGCGAGGCGAACGCCGCGGCCCGGTCCATCGAGTGCGCCGAGGTGACGCCCAGTCGCGAGAGCTCGCGGAGCGTCGCGGCCATCGCGGCGTCCATGCGCTCGTCCGACGGCCCCGGCGCGCGCCGCCGGACCAGGTCCATCGCGTTCTCGCGCAGGATCCCGGTCGCGTCCCCAGCCGCGTCACGGTCGATCACGCCGCCGGGCGGGTCGGGCGAGCCGTTCGCGACACCCGCGGCGGCCAGCGCGGCCGAGCTCACCCACGCCGAGTGGGCGTCCTTCCTGACCAGGAACGCCGGCCGGCCACCGGCGGCCTCGTCCAGCGAGCGCCGGTCGGGGAACCGCGGGTCCCGCCAGGCGTCGTTGTACCACCCCCGGCCCACGACCCAGGCGTCGTCGGGCAGGCCCGCGGCGTGGCGGCGGACGCGCGTCAGCGCCTCCTCCAGCGACCGCGTCCCGCCCAGGTCCACCTCGAGCTTCATCCGGGCCAGCGACTCCAGGTGGATGTGCGCGTCCGTCAGCCCGGGCAGCGTCCGCCCGGCGAGCCGCACGACCTCGGCGCCCCGGCCGGCCGCGGCCGCCGCGGCCGGCCCGACGGCCAGGATGCGCCCATCCGGCCCGGCCGCGACCTCGGGCGCGCAGCCCGCGAACAGACGAGCGCCGGCGATCAGCGCACCTCGGCCCCGGCGCCCGGGGCGGCCGGCTGCGCGGCGGCGCTGTCGGCGAGGGCTTCGCCGAGGATCTCCAGGCCCACGTCGGCCTCGGCCGGGCTGAGCACCAGCGGCGGGCACAGCCGCACCGCCCGCGTGCCGGCGGTGAGCAGCAGCAGGCCGCGCCGGAAGGCGCGCTGCACGACCTCGCCGGCCAGCTCCGGCGAGCCCAGCTCGAGCGCGGCCATCAGCCCCAGGCCGCGCACGTCCGTCACCAGACCCGGGTGCCGCTCGCGCAGCGCCCGCAGGCCGTCGAGCAGGTGGTGTCCAACCTCCCGCGCGTTGCCGACCAGGCCCTCCTCCAGCAGATCCAGCGTGGCCAGGGCGGCCGCGCAGGCGACCGGGTTGCCGCCGAACGTCGAGCCGTGCGAGCCGGGCGCCCAGCTCATGTGCTCGCCGCGGGCGATGAACGCCCCCAGGGGCATGCCCGAGGCCAGCCCTTTGGCCAGGCAGACCACGTCCGGCTCCACGTCCCAGTGCTCGGCGGCCAGCAGGCGGCCGGTCCGGCCCATCCCGGACTGGACCTCGTCGGTCACCAGCAGGATGCCGTGCCGGCGGGTCAGCTCGCGCAGCCGGGGCAGGAAGTCCGGTGGCGGGACCAGGTAGCCGCCCTCGCCCTGCACCGGCTCGACGAAGACGGCCGCCACGCTCTCCGGCGGCATGACCGTCGCGAACAGCTCCTCGATGTTGGCCAGCGCCTCGTCGCTGCCGATCCCGCGCGACTCGGCCGGGTACGGCACGTGGAAGACGCTGGGCAGCAGGGGGGCGAACCGGCGGCGCTGGGTCGCCTTGCTGGCGGTCAGCGACAGGGCGCCCATCGTGCGGCCGTGGAACGCGCCGAAGAAGGCCAGGAAGTTGGGCCGGCCGGTGCCATATCGCGCCAGCTTCATCGCGCCCTCGACGGCCTCGGCGCCCGAGTTCGTGAAGAAGACGCGGGCGGCGGCGCCCGGCAGCATCGCGGCCGCCAGCCGCTCGGCCAGCTCGATCTCCGTGCGGTAGTAGAAGTCCGTGCCCGACATGTGGAGGAAGCGGCGGGCCTGGTCGGTGATCGCCGCCACCACCCGCGGGTGCGAGTGGCCCGTCGAGCAGACGGCGATGCCGGCGGTGAAGTCGAGGAACGTGTTGCCGTCCACGTCCGTCGCCCAGCAGCCGTCGCCGTGGTCCATCACGAACGGGTAGGCGCGGGTGAAGCTGGGCGACATCGCGACCGAATCGCGCTCGATCAGCCTCGCCGCGTTGGGTCCGGGAAGGTCGGTCCTGACTTCGGGTCGCCGCAGCATGTGTCGAGGATACGGGCCGGAGGAGGCGCCGCCCAGCCTCTTTACCGCGGCTGCTCCAGCGCCTCGTCGAGGGGGACCAGCCGCTTCTGCAGGCCGTAGATCGCGGCCTGCGTGCGGTCGGCCAGGTGCAGCTTGGACAGGATGTTCGAGACGTGCGTCTTGACCGTCTCCTCGCCGATGCCGAGCGCCGCCGCGATCTCCTTGTTCGACCGGCCCCTGGCCAGCGCGCGCAGCACCTCGACCTCGCGCTTCGACAGCTCGTCCACGGGCGCCCGCTGCCGGTTCCGCATTTCCTGGAGCACCCGGGCGGCCACGCTGGGGTCCAGCACGCTCTCCCCGCGCGCCGCGGCATGGACGGCCCGGACCACCTCCTCCACGCCCGCCGTCTTGAGCAGGTAGGACGTGGCCCCGGCCCGGACCGCGTCGAACACCAGGTCGTCGCCCTGGTGCGACGTCAGCACGATCACCTGGGTGGCCGGGCTGCGCGCCTTGATCTCGCGGAGCGCGGCGATGCCGTCCATCCCCGGCATCTGCAGGTCGAGGAGGACGACTCCCGGCACCAGCCGCTCCACCGCCCGCACGGCCGACTCGCCGTCGGGGCAGTCGCCGGCCACCTCGATGTCCGGCTCCTGCTGGAGCAGGAAGCGCAGCCCCTGGCGGACGACGTTGTGGTCGTCCACGATCAGCACCCGGACCACCGGCGTCTCGCCCATCACGTGCCCGCCGGCAGCAGCACGCGCAGGCGCGTGCCCCGCCCGGCGCCGCTGTCGATGGCCAGGGAGCCGCCCAGCTCGCGCACCCGCTCGGCCATCAGCCGCAGGCCCAGCCCGTGGGGGTTCGTCCCGCTGTCGAACCCGCGCCCGTTGTCGGCGACAGTGAGCTCGGCGGCCGCTCCGCTCTGCCGGAGGCGCAGCTCGATGCGGTCGGCCTCCGAGTGCCGGACCGCGTTCGACAGGCCCTCCTGGGCGATGCGGAAGATCGCCTGCTCGATGGCGGGGTCGAGCGGCACCGGCTCCAGCTCGCGCCGCACGTAGACGCCGGCGCGGACCTCGTACGCCTCGCACAGGTCGGTCAGCGCGGGCACCAGGCCCTTCTCCTCCAGCGCCGTCGGGCGGAGCTCCAGCAGCAGCGCGCGCATCTCCTGGATGGTCGAGGCGACCGTCCGGCTCAGCGTCTCGAGCTGGGGTTGGACCTCGGCGCCCGCCGGCAGCGCCTTGCGCAGGCCGCCGGCCAGCGCGCTGATCGAGAACAGGTCCTGG
>VBJR01000185.1:7665-13019 GCA_005880175.1 Chloroflexota bacterium | reverse complement strand
TGGTCCGGTCCTTGGCGTTCTGGTTGTAGTCGAGGAAGACGCCGTGGCGCTCCTCCTTCCACCACTTGCTGGTGGCGATGTCGGGCGCCCGCCGCTCGACCTCGCGCGCGAACGCGACCGCCGCCCGCCGGACCTCGGTGAACGGCCACCGGCGCTCGATGCGGCAGTAGATGTGCATGCCGCGCGAGCCGGACGTCTTGGGCCAGCCGGTGAGCCCGAAGTCGGCGAGCACCTCGCGGGCGACCATCGCCACGTCCCGGACCTGCGACCACGGCACGCCGCGCACGGGGTCCAGGTCGATGCGCAGCTCGTCGGGGTGGTCCAGGTCGTCGCCGCGCACGGGGTGGGGGTTCAGGTCGATGCAGCCCAGGTTGACCACCCAGGCCAGCTGCGCCGCGTCGCTGACGACGACCTCGCTGGCCGTGCGGCCGGAGGGGAACCGCAGCTCAACCGTCTCGATCCACTCGGGCCGCGACTCCGGCGCCCGCTTCTGGAAGAACGCCTCGCCCTCGGCCCCGTTCACGAACCGCTTGAGCGCCATCGGCCGGCCGGAGACGCCGCGGAGCGCCCCCTCGGCGACCGCCAGGTAGTAGCGGACGAGGTCCATCTTGGTGTGACCCGTGCGCGGATAGAACACCTTGTCCGGGTTGGTGATCGTCACCTCCCGGCCGGCGATCTCCAGGACTTCGTTGCTGGCCGGCATGCTCGCACCATACGGCAAGCCGTCCCGGCGTCAGAGGCCGGAGGCGAATGTGTACGGCCTGGGCGCCACGTCCTGGCCGACGTTGAGCTGGATCACCGCGTGCGCGGTCAGCGGGATGTTGCGCGGGTCGCCCGTATAGCGCTGCCCGTTCACGTAGGCGGTGACGGTGCCCTTGTCGCCGCCGACCTGGGTCGCGCTCAGCGGCTGGCCCCAGATGTCGAACCAGGTGCCGAGCGTGTACGTGCGCTGGTCCGGCGACTCGATGTGGATCACGCCGTCGGTGGCGTGCGAGTGGAGCCAGTAGAAGCAGGAGCCCCCGACGACGAACGGCTGACCCGAGCTGTTGTCGACCTGCGGGTTGGGGATGCCGATGCCGTACGGGACGGTCTGCGGCTGGCCGCTCGCGTAGATCACGAGGTGGGCGTGGATGTGGTAGGCGACCTGCTCCGACGTCTGGCACTGGACGCCGTCCACGGTCTGGCCGGTGGCCGCCGTCGTGGGCGAGGAGGCGCTCTGCGTCGGGGTCTGCCGGTAGTACAGGAACGCCGCGACGAAGATCACGCCGAGCGCGACCACGGTCATGACGAGCGGCAGCAGCCAGGGCGGCATACCGGACCGCCGGACCGGCGGCCGGCGGCCTGGCGTGGGGCGCTGTCCGGGCCGCTGCCCGGGGCGAGGCGGGTCGGCGGTGCGCTTCTTGCTCATGTTGGCGAGACCTCCAATGTTGCATGCACGGGCGCGCCGCCCGCCCGACAATCGGGCCCATGACCGACGGAAACGAGCTGTGCTTCACGCCCGCGCTGGAGCTGGCCCGGCGCATCCGCGCCCGCGAGCTCTCGCCGGTGGAGCTGCTGGAAGCGGTGCTGGCCCGCGTCGAGGCAGTCGACTCGCAGGTGCACGCGTTCGTGACGGTGGACGCCGAGGGCGCGAGGGCGGCGGCCCGAGAGGCGGAGGCCGCCGTGGCGCGCGGCGACGAGCTGGGGGCGCTGCACGGGCTGCCCGTCTCCGTCAAGGACCTCGAGCCGGTCGCGGGCCTGCGGCTCACGCTCGGGACGCGGTTCCACGAGCACGACGTGGCCGGGGCGGACGGCCCGTCCGCCGGGCGGCTCCGGGCCGCCGGGGCCATCCTGTTCGGCAAGACCAACACGCCCGCGTTCGGCCACAAGGACATGTGCGACAACCTGCTGATGCCGGCCACCCGCAACCCCTGGGCCCTGGACCGCACGTCGGGCGCGTCGAGCGGCGGCGCCGGGGCCGCGGTCGCCGCTGGCGTGGGCCCGCTGGCGCACGGCACGGACGGCGCCGGGTCGATCCGGATCCCGGCGGCGCTGTGCGGCGTGTTCGGCCTGAAACCGTCGTTCGGCCGGGTGCCGAACTGGAACGCCGCCGACCTGTGGAACAGCCGCTCGCACGCCGGCCCGATGACCCGGACCGTGCGCGACGCCGCGCTGCTGCTCGGCGCCATGGCGGGACCCGACCCGCGGGACCCGCTCTCGATCGACGGTCCGCGCGAGGACTACCTGGCGGCCTGCGAGGGCGGGGTGCGCGGGCTCCGGGTGGCCTGGAGCGCGGACCTGGGCTACGCGCCGGTTGACCCGGAGGTCCGGCGCCTCACCGAGGCGGCGGCCCGCCGCTTCGAGCTGCTCGGCTGCCACGTCGAGGCGGCCGACCCCGGCTGGGACCATCCGGGGCCGTGGCACGCCGCGATCTACCGGGCCGGCCTCGCCGCCCGGGTGGGGCCGCTGGCCGACCAGCGGCCGGAGTGGATCGACGAGTCCCTGGCCCGGGTGATCGAGCTGGGCCGCGCCGTCACCGCCCCCGAGCTGCTGGCCGCCTACGCCGCCCGGAGCCGGTTCTACCAGCAGGCGTGCGCGTTCATGGCGCGCTTCGACCTGCTGCTGACCCCGGCGATGGCGTGCGGGGCCTGGTCGTGGGAGCGGCCGCCGGCCGAGATCGACGGCAAGCCGGTCCAGCAGGTGGCGGGCGGCCGGTGGCCGCTGATGTATCCGTTCAACCTGACTGGATGGCCGGCCGCCGCGGTGCCCTGCGGGTTCACGGCCGAGGGGCTGCCGGTCGGGCTCCAGATCGTGGCGCCGTGGCATCGGGACGCGGTGTGCCTGCGGGCGGCGGCGGCGTACGAGGAGGCCGCGCCCTGGGCGGACCGCCGTCCGCTCTCCTGAACAACTGCGACATCCCTACTTGACAATCGGCCTCGGACGGAGAACAGTTGTGGCGTCGGTCCAATTTCGCAGTTCCTCCCTCCGAGCTGAGCAGCTCTCGCCACAGCGGGGCTGCTCGGCTCTTTCGTTCGTCCCGGTGGCCGGCACCGATGGGCCTCGTGCGGAGCGCACGGGACGGTTACCCTGTCCGGCCATGAGCGAGAGCGTCGTGGCGGGCGGCGGCGCGCCCCACTTCCTGGTCCACAACGAGGGGGACCACGTGGCGGTGGCCGTGCAGGACGTCGATCCGGGCCGGCGGCGGGCCGTCTACCTCGACTCGGACCGGGCGGTCGAGGTCGAGGTGACGGAGACGGTCCCGCTCGGCCACAAGGTCGCGCTGGCCGACCTGGACGGGGGCGCCGAGGTGATCGAGTACCGGGTGCCGGTGGGGCTGACGCGCCGGCCCGTGCGCCGCGGCGAGCTGGTCCACGTGCACAACCTGCGGAGCGCCCGATGGGCGCGCAGCGAGTGAGCCTCTCCGGCTACCGGCGGCCCGACGGCCGCGTGGGCGTCCGCAACCACGTCGTGATCCTGCCGGTGGACGACCTGTCCAACGCGGTCTGCGAGAACGTGGCCCGGGTGGTGCCCGGGACGCTGGCGCTGCCCCACCACTACGGGCGCCTGCAGTACGGCGAGGATCTCGACTTGACGTTCCGCACCCTGATCGGCAGCGGCGCCAACCCGAACGTGGCCGCGGCCGTGGTGGTCGGCATCGAGCCCAACTGGACGCACCACGTGGCGGAGGGGATCGCGCGCAGCGGCAAGCCGGTCGAGAGGTACTCGATCGAGCGGTTCGGCGACCTGAAGACGCTCGCTGCCGCCGCCCGGACGGCGCAGCAGCTCCTGCAGGACGCGTCGGAGCTGCGCCGCGAGCCGGTCGAGCGGCGCGAGGTGCTGATCTCGATCAAGTGCGGCGAGTCGGACACGACGACCGGGCTGGGCTCCTGCCCGACCGTCTCGCAGGTCGTCGACCGCCACGTCGGCGACGGCGGCACCGTCATCTTCGGCGAGACGTCCGAGCTGACCGGCGGTGAGCACCTGGTCGCGGCGCGCTGCGCGACGGAGGACGTCCGGGCCCGCTTCCAGGCCATGTACGACGACTACATCCGGGAGATCGAGTCGTCCGGCGCCGACCTGCTCGGCTCGCAGCCGACGCAGGGCAACATCCGGGGCGGCCTGTCCACGATCGAGGAGAAGGCGCTGGGCAACATCGCCAAGACGGGCACGGCCCCGGTGGTGGACGCGCTCGGGCCGGCGGAGACGCCCCGCCTGCCGGGGCTCAACTTCATGGACTCGTCGTCGGCGGCCGCGGAGTTCATCACGCTGATGGGCGCGGCGGGGGCGGCGGTCCACCTGTTCCCAACGGGGCAGGGCAACATCATCGGCAACCCGCTCGTCCCGGTCGTGAAGGTCACGGCCAACCCGCTGACCGCGCGCACGATGTCTGAGCACGTGGACCTGGACGTGTCGGGCCTGCTGTGGCGGGAGTACACGCTGCGGGAGGCGGGGGACCGGCTGCTGGCCCTGCTCGACCGGGTGATCGAGGGCCGCCTGACGTGCGCGGAGGCGCTGGGCCACCGGGAGTTCGTGCTGACGAAGCTGTACCGGTCCGCCTGAGCGCCGGGGTGCTCAGGCGGTGGCGGTCTTCGCCCTGGCCCGCGGGCGGCGCTTGGGCGGCGGCGCGGGCTTCGGCAGCTCGATCAGGATGCCCGCCCACTCGGGATAGGGCAGCGGCCGCAGCGATGGCTCCAGCACCCGGATCGGGGGCTCGTCGTCCTCGATGCTGTCCGGGCTCACCAGCCACGCCCGGTGATCGGGACTGTCCGTAATCCCCGGGAGCCGGCGCTCGAGCCAGCCGCCTCGGAGCCAGCCGAGGCTGAAGTCGAAGGCGACGCGGTCGCCGGGGCGCAGGCTGTCGAGCCACTCGCGGCGCTCCTCGTCGGTCATGCCGTCCACCCTATCACCATGGTCTCCTCCCGATCAGGCTGGTCAAGTGCAGGCTGACAATGCTGTCGATCTGCTGCGCCAGCGCTGCGCAGTTGCCGCGGCAGACGCGCGCCCAGCGCAGCGTCCTCGCGCTGCCGGCCACCGCCATGGCGGTCGACGAGCTGAGCGGGAAGCCCTGGTGCGCCACGGCGTTCCTCCACGCGTTCAGCTGGTCGAGCTGCTGGTGGCGCTGCCGGTTGCGACCATCCAGCTGGATCAGGTCGTCCCAGAGCCGTATGTCGAACCTGCGGAAGTCGGCCTGGAGCGCCGCCGGGCGCGCGTTGCCGCGATCGAGCTGGCGGCCGTCGCTGAGGCGGTCGCCCAGGAGCTTGCCGATGCTGGCTGGGGTGACCTGGTTCGCCGCCGCGGCGACCGCCTCGTCGTGCAGACTCCGGCAGAAGCGCTGGAAGTGGCCCGCGACCGCCACGATGTACGCGTCCACGAGC
>VBJR01000185.1:0-7603 GCA_005880175.1 Chloroflexota bacterium | reverse complement strand
GGGCGTCCGCCAACCTAACCCGTTAAGCCACCCCGAACAGGTTGCGGAGGTCCTCCGCGCGGGGCAGCGACTCCTGCGCGCCCGCCCGCGTCGCCGCCGCCGCGCCCGCCGCGTTCGCGAACCGCACCGCCTCGCCGGCCGGGCGGCCCGCCGCCAGGCCCACGGCCAGCGCGCCGACGAACGCGTCGCCCGCCGCCGTCGTGTCCACCGCCGCCACCGCGAACGGCGGCACCACCCGGGCTCCATCCGCATCGCAGACCGCCGCTCCCGCCGCGCCCAGCGTGACCACCGCCAGCGCGCAGCCCGCCGCGTGCAGCGCGGCGGCCGCATCAGACCCCGCCAGCGAGCGGCCCAGCAGGGCCGCCGCCTCCGACTCGTTGACCACCAGCGCCTCCAGGCCCCGCAGCAGCTCGGCCGGCAGCGCGGCCGCCGGCGCCGCGTTCAGCAGCACCCGCCGCCCCTCCCGCAGCGCGCGCTCGGCCGCCGAGCGCGGGATCTCCAGCTGCAGCACCACCAACCCGTCGGCCCCGGCCGCCTCCAGGGCGCGCTCCACGTCGGCGTCGCCCACCCGGCCGTTCGCGCCCGGGGCCACCGCGATCAGGTTCTCGCCGTCCGCGCCGACCATGATCAGCGCCGCCCCTGACGGCTCCGCGGCGTCGCGCTCCACGCCGGCGGCGTCCACGCCGTCCGCCGCCAGCTGGCGCAGCAGCGCGTCGCCGCCCGCGTCCCGGCCGACCCGGCCCACCATCGCCACCCGCCCGCCCAGCCGGGCCGCCGCCACCGCCTGGTTGGCGCCCTTGCCGCCCGTGAACGTCAGCAGGCGATCGCCCAGCACCGTCTCGCCGGGCCGCGGCAGGACGGACACGCGCGTGACCAGGTCCACGTTCAGGCTGCCCAGCACGACGATCCGCGACACGAGCGGGCCTACGGCTCCGAGCCCACCCGCTCGCGCAGGTCCGCCACCAGCTGCGCCGGCAGCGCCACCCCCTCGCTCAGGCGCCGCGCCCGCTCCGCGTGGCGGCGGTCGCCGGGCGCCCGGCCGCCCAGGCGGCGCACGTCCGCCGCCACCCGCGCCCCACCGCCGCGTCGGCCAGGACGCCGCTCAGCACCTCCACCAGCAGCGCCAGGGCGAACCCCTTCTCGCCGCCGAGCGGGAGCAGCCGGCCGCCCATCGCCGCCTCCGGGTCGGTCGTCGGCTGGCCCTCCGCGTCCACCGCCCAGCCCTCCGGGATCGGCTCGCGCACCCGCGCCGCCTTGAGGATGTGGCCCCGCGCCACCTGGCTCGTCGCCATGTCCACGATCACCGGGTCTCCGGTCGTCGGGAAGCCCGCCGCGATCGGGTTGGTGCCCAGGTACGGCGTGCTGCCGCCCGGCGGGGACATGGCCGGCGGCCCGTTCGTGAACGCGCACCGCGACGATCCCGGCGCCCGCCGCCGCCGCCCGCGAGACGGCCAGCTCGGTCGCCCGCATCCCGGCGACCGGCCCCAGCCCGTTGTCGGCGTCCAGCAGCGCGGCGGCCGCCCGGTCGCCGATCACCCGGAACGAGGGCCGGGGGTTGATCAGGCCGGCGCGCAGCCGGTCGAGCAGGAAGGGGAGCCGCAGCAGGCCGTGCGTGGCCTGCCCCTCCAGCTCGGCCTCGACCAGGCTGTCGGCCACCAGGGCGGCGTCGGGCTCCGGGACGTCCAGGGAGGCGAGGGCGTGGGCGGTGTAGCGACGCAGGGCGTCAGGCGGATAGGGTGACATTCGCGGAGCTCTCCTGGGACATGATGGGACCCAGATGGGATTGTTGGTCGATGACACGTGACATGTGAGCCATTCACACTGTGGGATAGCCATGCCCACCGAGGACGCCCAGCGCGGCTCGCGTGACCTCGATCCCGCCACCCAGTTCCCAGAACTGTACGAGCGGGAGTACGTCAACGTCTTCCGGGCGATCCGCGCCATGGTGCTCAACGAGCAGGAGGCAGAGGACCTGACGCAGGACGCGTTCACCCGCGCCTACCGGGCCCGCCTCCGCTACAAGCCGACGGCGCCGCCGGGCGCCTGGCTGCACCGCATCGCGGTCAACACCGCCATCTCGCACCTGCGCCGGCAGAAGCTGGCGCGGTTCCTGCCCATGCGGCTGTACCAGGCGCCGGACGACCGCGACTACACCCGCAGCGAGGCGAGGACGATGGTCGAGGACGCGCTCGCCGACCTGAGCCCGAAGCTCCGCGCGGCCGTGTATCTGCACTTCTACCTGGGCTACTCTCGGGAGGAGGTGGCACACGCGTTGAACATCCCGAGCGGCACGGTCGCGTCCCGGATCGCGAAGGCCATGATCGTGATGCGGCGGCGGCTGGCCCTGCCGGACACTGAACAAAATTCCGCCCCCGGTCGTTGGAACAGATGACCGTGGATCCTGAGCACACCGACAGCGACGTCGTGGCGGCCCTCCACGTCGAGGTCTCGGCGTGGCGTCCGAGTCGCGTCCCCGACCTCGTCGAGCTGACCGACCGCCTGGCCGACTCGTGGCGGCGGCCGGTGGCGATGGCGTCGGCCCTG
Source organism: Chloroflexota bacterium (assembly GCA_005880175.1). The sequence continues at coordinate 5,059 of VBJR01000185.1, read as the reverse complement.
GGCGCGGCGGGCCTCGCGCTGCTGCTGCTGCTCTCGCTGGTCGTCGTCGGCCTGGCGACCGCGAACGTGGGCTGGGCCGGCAGCGTCAAGGACCACCTGATCCACATGCCATAGGCGGGCGCGGCCGCGGGCCGCGCCTCCGCGCCTCCGCGCTACTTGCCCTTCTTGCGCAGGTTCTCGTGGCTGGTGCTGAGGCGCCGGTGGAGCTCGCGCATCTTGGAGGGCGGCAGCACCTCGTCCTGGCTGGCGCGCCGGACGCCCGCCGTGATGATCCCCGCGATCACGATTGCCACGAGTGCGATCACGCTGGCGGCCCGGTCACCCACCATCGCGTGCGTACTGTCTCATTCCGACCCACCCCCGCGCAATCTGGACAATATGCCGGAATGCAACAGGCTGCGCTGAACATCGGACTGATCGGGCTGGGCACGGTCGGCTCGCAGGTCGCCGACCGGCTGCTGGCGCGGCCCGCCGCGCTGCGCCGGCGCGCCGGCGTCGATCTCGTGCTCCGGCGCGCCCTGGTGCGCGACCCCTCCCGGCCCCGCGCCGTGGAGGTGCCGCCGGGCCTGCTGACCACGGACCCCGCGGACGTGCTCGATGACCCGGACATCGACGTCGTGGTCGAGGTGGCCGGCGGCGAGGAGCCCGCCCGCACCTTCCTGGAGCGCGCCATCCGCCGGGGCAAGCACGTCGTGACCGCCAACAAGCTGGTCATGGCCAAGCACGGCCCCGAGCTGCTCGACGTGGCCGGCGAGATGAACGTGGACGTCTACTTCGAGGCCGCGGTCGGCGGCGGCATCCCGCTGATCAGCACGTTCAAGGTGGACCTGGTCGCCAACGACATCCAGCGGATCATGGCCGTGATCAACGGCACGACGAACTTCGTGCTGGGCCGGATGGCCAACCAGGCGCGGACGCTCTCCGAGGCGGTCGCCGAGGCGCAGGCGGCCGGCTACGCGGAGGCGGACCCGACCGACGACGTGGGCGGCTACGACGCCGTCTACAAGCTGGCGATCATGGCCTCGATCGGCTTCGGCGCCCGCGTCCGGCCCGACCAGGTGTACCGGGAGGGCATCGACGGCGTCGAGCCGGTGGACTTCAAGTACGCGCGCGAGCTCGGCTACGAGGTCAAGCTGCTGGCGTACGCCGCTCGCGACGGGGACGGCCCGGTCGAAGCCCGCGTGCACCCGGTGCTGGTGCCGCACGGGCACCCGCTGGCCGGCGTCGAGGGCCCCGCCAACGCCGTCTACATCGAGGGCGACCTGGTCGGACCGGTCCTCCTCCAGGGCCTGGGCGCCGGCGGCCGGCCGACCGCGTCCAGCGTGGTCGGCGACATCGTGGACCTGGCCCGCTCGATCCACCGCCGCGTGCAGCACCGGGCGGCCGTCGAGTTCGACCCCGAGGTGCGGGTGCTGTCGATGGACGACGTCCGCTCGCGGGCCTACTTCCGCTGCCGCGTGGCGGACCAGCCCGGCGTCCTGGCCCGCATCTGCGCGGTGTTCGGGGAGGAGGGCGTCAGCATCGCCAGCGCGATCCAGAAGGAGTCGGACGACGTGTCCGCCGAGTTCGTGGTGACCACGCACCCCTCGCCGGACTCGGCGCTCCGCCGGACCCGCGAGCGGATCGGCGACCTGGACGTGGTCAGCGCCGTCAACGCGTTCCTGCGGGTCCTGTGAGCACCGCCGCCCCGACCCCGCGCGCGGAGCTCCACGTCCACCTGTTCGCCTCGATCCCGCCGCCCGTCATGCGCGAGCTGGCCCGGCGGCATCGCGTGGACCTGCCGCCGGAGCTCGCGGCCGGCATCCCGCCCGACTATCGTTACCGCGACTTCGACCACTTCGGGGAGCTGCTGGCGGCCCTGCGGCCGCTGACGCCGAGCGGCGAGGACGTGGAGCTCCTCACGTACGAGTTCGCCGCCGACCTCGCCCGGCAGGGCGTCAGCTATGTCGAGGCGATGGTCACGGCGATGGGCGCGGCGCGCCGGGGCCTCGCTCCCGAGACCCTGCTCGACGCGCTCAACCGCGGCCGCGCCCGGGCGCGGGCCGAGTCCGGCATCGAGATGCGCTGGATCGTGGACGTCAACCGGGGCCTGCCGGCGGCCGAGCGGGCGTACTGGGCCGACCAGGCCCTGGAGTTCGCCATCGGCGCCATGGACGCGGGGGCCGTCGCGTTCGGCCTGTCGGGGCCGGAGGCGGGCAACCCGCCCGAGCCGTTCGCGCCCTGGTTCGAGAAGGCGCGGGCGGCGGGCCTGCACAGCGTGCCGCACGCGGGCGAGCTGGCCGGGCCCGAGAGCATCTGGGGCGCCGTCCGGGCCCTGCACGCGGAGCGCGTCGCGCACGGCGTCCGGGCCGTCGAGGACCCGGCCCTGGTCGCGCACCTGGCCGAGCGGCGGATCGCGCTGGACGTGTGCCCGACGAGCAACGTCCGCCTGGGCGTGGTCCCGTCCCTGGCCGAGCACCCGCTGCGGCGCCTCCACGAGTCGGGGGTGCCCATCACCGTAAACTCCGACTGCCCACCGATGTTCGGCTCCACACTCAGCGACGAGGTCGCCGCGCTGACCGGTCCGCTCGGCCTGGACCCCCAGGCCGCGAGCGAGATCGTCGCCAACGGCCTCCGCTACGGCTTCGCCTCCGGGGTGCCCGCGTGAACGCGGCCGCGGGCGTCATCGACCGGTACCGCGACTGGCTCCCGGTCACCGAGGCCACCCCGGCGATCACGCTGCAGGAGGGCTCCACGCCCCTCGTGCCGAGCCGGAACATCGGCCCGTCGCTGGGCCTCCGCCGCCTGTACTTCAAGTACGAGGGCCTGAACCCCACCGGGTCGTTCAAGGACCGGGGCATGGTCGTGGCGGTCGCCAGGGCGATGGAGGAGGGCGTGCGCGTGCTCGTGTGCGCCTCCACCGGCAACACGTCGGCGTCGGCCGCCGCGTACGCGGCCAGCCAGCGCCTGCGCGCGATCGTGGTCGTGCCGGCGGGCAAGATCGCGATGAACAAGCTCTCGCAGGCGCTGATGTACGGGGCCAAGGTGGTGGCCCTGCGCGGCAACTTCGACGCCGCGCTGGAGACGGTCCGCGAGCTGGCCAGCCAGTACCCGGTCGCCCTGGTCAACTCGGTCAACCCGGACCGGATCCAGGGCCAGAAGACGGCCGCGTTCGAGGTGGTGGACACGCTCGGCGACGCGCCGGACTACCTGGTGCTGCCCGTGGGCAACGCGGGCAACATCACGGCCTACTGGAAGGGCTTCAAGGAGTACCGCGCCGCCGGCCGCTGCTCGGTCCTGCCCCGGATGGTCGGCGCCCAGGCCGAGGGCGCGGCCCCGATCGTGACCGGCCGCCCCGTCGCCGCCCCGAAGACCGTGGCATCGGCGATCGAGATCGGCAACCCGGCCAGCTGGGAGGGCGCCACGACGGCGCGCGACGAGTCCGGCGGCCTGATCGACGCGGTCACCGACACGGAGATCCTCCAGGCGCAGATCCGGCTCGCCTCGACCGAGGGCCTGTTCGCCGAGCCCGCCTCGTGCGCGCCGCTGGCGCTCCTGGTCCGGCTGGTCCGCGACGGCCGCGTGCAGCGCGACTCGACGACCGTGGTGGTCCTGACCGGCTCCGGCCTCAAGGACCCCGACGCGGCCCTGGGCAACGTCGAGCCGCCGATCGAGCTCGACGGCGACGCCCGGGCCATGGCCAAGGCGTTGAAGCTGTGACCGGCGAGGTCACGATCCGCCGGCACCGGCCGGGCGACGCGGCCGAGCTGGCCCGGGGCTGGCTGGACGCCGGCCGCTACTACGCCGCGCTGGCCCCGGACACGTTCCAGGTGCCCGAGTCGGACGGGCTGGCGGAGTTCCTGGCCCGCGAGGAGACCGCGCCCGACGAGCCGGACGTGCTCCGCCTGGTCGCGGAGGTGGACGGCCGGGTCGTGGGCTCGGCGGCCGCGCGCGTCGTCCGGCCGCGGCCCGGCGCGGGCTACCAGCTCCAGCGCGAGTTCGCCGAGACGCGGCTGCTCGTGGACGCCGTCGTGATCGAGGAGGCGTACCGGCGCCGGGGCGTCGGCGAGCGGCTGATGGACGCCGTCGAGGCCTGGGGCCGCGAGGAGGGCGCCAGCGTGTCGCTGCTCGACACCTACCCGGAGTCCGCCCTGTCCCTCCCGTTCTTCACCGAGCGGATGGGGTACGATCGCCGCTCCGTGCGACTCTGGAAGCGCCTGTGAGGGTCCGTGTGCCCGCCTCGATCGCCAACCTCGGCGCGGGCTTCGACGTGCTCGCGATGGCCGTGGACCTCTGGCTCGACGTGGAGGCGGAGGAGTCCGACGAGCCGGAGTGGGAGTTCGAGGGCGAGGGCGCCGAGCTGCTGGCCGCCGGCCCCAACCCGCTGTCGGTGCTGCCGATGCGGGGCTGGGTGAACAACGAGATCCCGGTCGGCGTCGGCCTGGGCAGCAGCGCCGCCGCGCGCGTGGTGGCCGCCGCCCTGCGCGGCGACGAGGACCCCATCGGGGCGGCCGGCCGCGAGGAAGGCCACTACGACAACGCGGCGGCGGCCGTGATGGGCGGCGTCGTGGCGGTCGTCGGCGACGAGGTCTACGGCCTGCCCGTGCCGGACCTGGAGATCGCGCTGTTCGTGGCGCCCAACCCGGTCCCGACCGAGGAGGCCCGCGCCGTGCTGCCCGCGACGGTGAGCCGCGAGGACGCCGTCTTCAACGCCGGGCGCGTGGCGGCGCTCGTCCAGATCCTGCACAACCGGCAGTGGCCGATGCTGGACCTCGCCCTCGAGGACCGCCTGCACCAGCCGTACCGCCTGCCCCTGTACCCGTGGGCCCAGGAGGTGATGGACGCGGCGCGGGAGGCCGGTGCGTTCGGCGTCGGGCTGGCCGGCGCCGGACCGAGCGTCTTCGCGTTCTGCGAGCGGCGGCTGGGCGAGGACGTGGCCGCGGCGATGGAGGAGGTCGGGCCGGACGACGGCTACGGCCTGGTGACCAGGGTGTCGCGGACGGGCCTGCACGTCCGGGGTTGATCGTCCAGAAGTACGGCGGGACGTCCGTCGGCAGCGCCAGCCGCATCCGGCGGGTCA
>VBJR01000184.1 GCA_005880175.1 Chloroflexota bacterium | reverse complement strand
CAACTCGCGGGCGCTGCTCGCCACGTTCATCGACCAGCCCGGCGACCGCCTGCTGGTGACGTCCGAGGAGCTGCGCGACCCGGCCTCGGTCGCGGCGCTGACCCGGGCGGCGGGTTCGCGGCGCGTGGACGTGGCCGCGCCCACCACCGAGAAGACGCCCGCCGGCACCCACCGGTGCCAATCCGGGCTGTACATCCACGGCAAGGTGATGGTGCTGTGGCGATCCGGCCAGCCCGCGCTCGCCTTCCTCGGCTCCGAGAACCTGTCCACGCAGTCGCTGGACCGCAACCGGGAGATCGGCGTGGTCGAGGGCGCCGCGCTGGCCGCCGCCATCGCGACCGCGCTCCAGGCGGTCCTCACCTGCCCGCAGTAGGGAGGGGCAGGCTGGAGAGGGCCGCGGGGCAGTTGGCAGGTTGGGCGGAGCCCTGGCCCGTCAGCTGCCCCGAACCCTAGAACGGCGGCCAGCGGGACTGCGCGTACCAGGACAGGGCCGGCGCGATCAGCGGCAGCCAGCGGTCCGTGACGAGCAGCGCGCCCATGGCCACCAGCAGCACGCCCGACGCGCTCTGGAGCAGCGCCGTCCCCCGCCGGATGCGGCGCAGCCAGCCGCGGACGTGGGTCACCGACAGGCTGAGCAGCACGAACGGCACCGCCAGCCCCAGGCTGTACGCGGCCAGCAGTGCCACGCCGGGGCCCAGGCTGGCCGTCGCCCCGGCCAGCGTCAGGATCGCGCTCAGCACCGGGCCGATGCACGGGGTCCACGTCAGGCCGAACGCCGCCCCCAGCGCCGGGGCGGTCGTCAGACGCCCGCCCGCGAACCGCTGGCTCCAGTCGCCCCCGCTCCGGCTCAGGAACCCGATCCGGCCGTCCAGCAGCAGCACCAGCCCCATCGCCAGGATGAACACGCCGGCCACGCGCGCGAGCGGCAGCCGGTAGGACAGCAGCAGCGACCCGAGCACGGACGCCGTGGCGCCGAGCGCGACGAACACCAGGGAGAAGCCGGCCACGAACAGCGCCGCCGCCGCCACGGTCCGCCGGCGGTCGTCCGTCGCGCCGCCGGTCAGGTAGCCGAGGTAGCCGGGCAGCAGCGGCAGGCAGCACGGCGAGGTGATCGAGATCAGGCCCGCGGCGAACGCGACGGCGAGGCTCAGGGGGTTGGCGCCGGTCACCACGACGCCAATTGTTCACTCCGGGCCGCCCGGCGTTCCGGGCGGCGGCCGGAGTGACTCCGCGCGCTACTGCTCGGAGAGCAGCTTCAGCCGCTTGCGCTGCTCGTCGGAGAGGCGGTCCAGGCGGGCCGCGAACGCCGCGAAGGCCGCGTCGCCATACAGGCGGACGAGCTCCTCCACGCGCTGGCGGCTGGTCCTGACCAGGAACTCCTCGGGCGTGCCAGCGGCCTCGTAGGAGACGGCCCGCTGGCCCGGCACGCGCTCGGCGTCGAGGAGGCCCTTCTCCGCGAGCCTGACCACGGTGGTCATGACGGTCGTGTAGGCGAGCTCAGGCATCCGCGCCTGGACGTCCCACACGACGAACGGCGGCCTGACGTTGCCCGACCACACCTCGCGCATGATCCGAGCCTCGAGGGGACCGAGCAGGCGAAGTGCTCGCTGCATATTCGGTGGTCGCATCGTTTAACTATTGTGACGCTTGCAACGGATGCACGACCGCCGAAGATGCGTCCGTACGACCCTCCGATCGTACCTGGATTTCCGGGACCAACGGCCTCCTATTGCTTTCCCAAGTAATCACATTATCACGCGCCGGGCCTCGGGGAGAGGCGGCGTCCGCGCCACCGCAGCACCGACAGCAGGAACTCCGCGGCGAGCAGGTCGATGAGGACGGTCGCCCAGGCGCCGACCGCGTAGACGTCTGCGAACGGGAAGGCCGAGGGCCGTCAGGAGGAGGAGCCAGGCCCGGAACGTCACGGCGGTGAAGATCAGGGCATAGGAGCGGACCATCCAGGCCCGGTGGTCCTCGATCCGCCGGCGCCGGATCGAGACGAACGCGGCGGCGGTCGTCAGGAGCAGGACTACCGCCACCACGCTGAAGCCGAGGTGGGCCATCGGACCGCCCAGCGAGAGCGGCGCCAGCAGCAGCCCGCCGGCGGCTGCGGCCACCACGGCCGCCACGTAGATGCGGCCCATCGCGCGGTGCACGGGCCGGTCGCCGGGCCCGGAGCCCGCGCCAGAACTGCCACGGGCCGACCGCCAGAGCCGTCAGGCCGCCGCCGACGTGCAGGAGCACCGGCCCGATGTGAGCCGCGTGCGTGGCCGCCTGGATGGCGAGGAACACGGCCGGGTCCAGCGTGAAGTACCGCGCCGAGAACAGCGCGAGTCCCGACGCCAGGCCGGTCATCGTGACCCAGCCGGCGCGGCGCACACGAGCGGTGGTGAGCATGCGGCCATGCTGCGTTCGCGCAGCGTCCGGAGTCGTCCCGCGGCCGGCCGATTGTTGTCTCGTCCCTCAGGATGAGAACGGACGAACGATCCCCGTCTCGTACGCGTGGATCACCGCCCGCACGCGGTCACGCAGCTGCAGCTTGGCGAGCACGTGGGCGACGTGCGTCTTCACCGTCGTCTCACCGACGTGCAGCGCCGTCGCGATCTCCTGGTTCGTCAGTCCCCGCGCCAACTGGCCGAGCACCTCGACCTCGCGCTCGGTCAGCTCATCCACGCCCCCGCCGCGCGGCGCGGGCCGCCGCTGACGGGCGAGCTCGCCGATCAGCCGCCGGGTGACGCTCGGCGCCAGCAGCGCGTCGCCCGCGGCCACGACGCGCACCGCCTCCGGCAGCCGCCTGCTCGCGATCGCCGGCCTCGCCGACCACCTCGATGTCCGGCTCCGGACGCAGGATCATCCGGAACCCGCCCCGCACGAGGGCCTGGTCGTCGACCAGCAGCACGCGGATCACGCCGGGTGCTCGACGGGCAGCCGGGCGCGGACCCGCCAGCCGCCGCCGGGCAGCGGGCCGGCCTCGAGCTCGCCTCCGTACACGGCGGCGCGCTCGCGCATGCCGTCCAGGCCGTGGCCGCCGCCCGCCGGACCGCCGCCGTCCACGCCGCCCGGCCCGTTGCCGACCTCGACCAGGACCGCGCCCGCCTCGCGCCGGACCGCGACCCGCACCGCGGCGCCACGGGCGTGGCGGAGGCAGTTGGTCAGCGCCTCCTGGACGATGCGGTACGCGGACAGGTCGATCGTGGCCGGCACGTCCGGGCCGCCGTCGGCCTCGATCGCCACCGCCAGGCCCAGCGCCCGGAACCGCTCGACGAGCGCCGGCAGCGCGGCCAGGCCGGGCTGCGGGGCCCGCCCGTCGTCGCCGCCGGGGCGCAGTACGCCGAGCAGCCGCCGGATGTCGCCCAGCGCCTCCCGGCCCGTCCGCTCGATCGAGGCCAGCACCTCGCGTACCTCGTCGGGGACGCCGTCCGCCGCCCGCCGTCCGGCCCCGGCCTGCACGACGATCACGCTCAGGCTGTGCGCCACGACGTCGTGGACCTCGCGGGCGAGCCGCCCGCGCTCGTCGGCGGCGGCGCGGCGGGCCTCCTCCGCGCGGGCGTGCTCGCCGCTCGCCACCACCTCGCCCAGCGCGGACCGGAGGGCCCGCTGGGTGCGCGCGTTGTACCCGAACGTCCACGCGCACGCGACGATGGCGAGGTTGAAGCCGATGCCGACCGGGTCGGCCTGGCGGACCACCACGGCCGTGCCGGCCAGGATCACCCCGGCGACCGGGACGGAGAAGCGCGGCGGCAGCTCGTTCGCGGTCGAGCCGAGCGAGAGGAGGATGGCCGCGAAGCCGGCGATCGAGGGAGCGACGCCCAGCGGCACGGCGACCAGTGCGCTCAGCGCCGTCCCGGCGAGGGCCACCAGCGGCTGCCGGCGCCAGAGCACGACCGGCGCCGTCTCGGCCACGGACACGAGCACGACCGCCGCCGGCGGGACGCCGGGCGGGTACACGACCGCCAGCACGTTCCCGACGGTCAGCAGGGCGCCGAGGACCACGGCGGCCACCGGCGAGGTGAGGACGGAGATCAGGCGGGCGAGGGGGGCCACGTGCGGCTGACGGTAGCGGAGGGCCGGGCGCGCCGCATCCTCCAGGTGGATGAGGCCTCGTCCGCCAGGAGGACTCGCGGGCCTGCCATGCTGGCGGGCGATGACCACGTACCGCCTCGAGCCCGACGAGCGAACCGTCCACCGCGTCTTCAGCCGGGACCTGCCGCCGGTCCTGACCGTGGACTCCGGCGACACCGTCGTGCTCCGGACGCTGGACGCGGGGGGCCTGCTGGAGCCGCCGAGCGCGCCCGGCGTCCAGGGCCGCCGCATCGAGCGCAGCGGGTCGGGCCACGCGCTGTGCGGACCGATCCTCGTCCGCGGCGCCGAACCCGGCATGACGCTGGAGGTCCGGATCGGGCAGCTGCGGCCCGCCGCGTGGGGCCAGACGTTCGCGGGCGGCCGCGACACCGAGCTGAACCGCCGGCTGGGCGTGGCGGACGGGCCCTCGCACGCCCTCCTGTGGCGGCTCGACTCCGAGCGCCTGGTGGCCGAGGACCAGGCCGGGCGCACCGTGCGGGTGCGGCCGTTCCTGGGCGTGATCGGTCTCGCCCCGGCCGAGCCCGGCGAGCACTCCACGATCCCGCCCCGGCCGTGCGGGGGCAACATCGACTGCCGGGAGCTGGTCGGCGGGAGCACGCTGCTGCTGCCGGTCGCCGTGCCGGGCGCGCTGCTGTCGGCCGGAGACGGGCACGGCGCTCAGGGCGACGGAGAGGTGTCGGGCACCGCGATCGAGTGCCCGATGGACGTCTGCGAGCTGACGCTCGTGCTGCGGCCCGAGCTGTCGCTGACGATGCCGAGGGCGGAGACGCCCGTCGGCTCGCTCACGTTCGGGTTCGACGCCGACCTGAACGAGGCGATGGCGGTGGCGCTGGACGCGATGGTGGACCTGCTCGCCCGGCGGCTGGATGTGGACCGCCGGGAGGCCCTGGCGGTCGCCAGCATCGTCGTGGACCTCCGCGTCACGCAGGTGGCCAACGGCACGTGGGGCGTGCACGCGGTGCTGCCTCGAGGCGCCCTCAGCGGCCGGGGCTACTAGCGTCCGCCGAAGCGGGGCTCCCGGCGCTCGGCGGTGGCCCGGACGCCCTCGCGGAAGTCGTCCGTCCGGTTCAGGCGCTCCTGCTCGGCCCGCTCGCGGACGAGCGCCGCGCGGACGCGCTCGGCCAGGTCGCCGCGCATGGTCTCTCGGATCGACCGCACCGCCAGGGGCGCGGAGCCGGCGATCTCGGCCGCCAGCGCGTGCGCCTGGGCCCGCAGCTCCTCGGCGGGTGCGAGGCGGTCGCACAGCCCGATGCGCAGCGCCTCCTCGCCCGGCACCCGCCGGCCCGTGTAGAGCAGCTCGAGCGCGCGCTGCTGGCCGACCAGCGCCGGCAGCGTGACGGTCAGCCCGAACCCGTGGTGGAAGCCGAGCCGGGCGAAGTTGGCGGCGAACCGGGCCTCCGGGCTGGCCACGCGGAAGTCGGCGGCCAGCGCCAGGCCCAGGCCGCCGCCGATGGCCGCGCCCTGCACGGCCGCGACGACCGGCGTGCGGGCCGCGAACAGGCGGATCGCCTCCTCGTACAGGTGGCGCGGGCCGGCGGCGACGCCGCCATCGCGCCCGCCGAAGTCGGCGCCGGCGCAGAAGTGCTTGCCCTCGGCGCAGAGCACGATCGCCCGGAGCTCGCCCTCGCGGTCGATCGCCTCGAACGCGTCCGCCAGCGAGGCGATGAGGGCCAGGTCGAAGTGGTTGTTGGGCGGGCGGTGGAGCTCGACCGTCGCGACCAGGTCGTCGCCGGCGACCACGGATACGTCGCCGTAACGGTGGATCGGGTCCATCTGGGTTCGGTAGAGTCTAGAGGGGACGTAACGACTGCGGTCGGCGACGCATTGTAAGGAACGATGGGCACGCTGATGAACTCGCTCGCACTCAAGGTGGTCGCGGCGGTGGTGGCCGTTGTACTGGTCGCCGGCGGCGTGGGTGTCGCCGTGTGGGCGAACACCGCCACGAACCAGGCCGCGCACTCGTACAAGACGAAGCGCGACAAGCTGGACGCAAGTCTGCGGACGGCGGCCCAGCAGGGCTACACGACGACCGACCTCGCGCCCATCACCTCCCAGGAGAGCACCCTGGAGAGCAGCCAGAAGCCGTGGTTCCCGCCCGGCCAGGTGCCGTACTACGACAACCTCGCGAGCCGGACCGCGCGGCTCCAGGTCCAGCTCACGGCGCTGCAGCGGCAGCTGCTCACCGACTCCCAGGCCGAGCTGAAGAAGCAGAGCGACGCCGCCAAGGCGTCGATCACGCAGGCCCAGCAGGCCAACGCGTCCGACCAGGACGTCCAGGGCCTGCAGCAGCGGCTGGACACCGTGGCGCGCGCCCAGGGCGCCGCGCACACCTTGAAGGACTACCGGGCCGCGGCGCAGCAGGCGCAGAGCGTCGCCCAGGACGCGGCGGCGGTCGTGACGCAGGTGACGGCCGAGAACCAGCAGATCGCGGCGGCGGGCCAGCAGCTCGTGACCCAGGACGCCGGCAACCTGGCCACGATCCAGGCGGCGGGCAACCAGGGGGTCGCGACCGCCAACAACAGCGCCTCGATCATCGCCTACATGAACAAGGAGCTGGCGTTCAAGGGCGCCGACACGGTCAACAAGGCGATGAGCCGGCTCGGCAAGTACGCCGGCCTGATCGCCTCGTCGGACGTGAACCAGGCCGCCCAGGGCGCGGCGGCGGCGCAGATGTACGCCAACCAGGTCCACCAGATCCTGCTCGACGGCATGCCCGCGAAGGCGGCGATCGTGTCGTTCCAGGAGCAGCACGTGTGGGCCTACCAGGGCTCCCAGATCGTCATGGACAACGCCGTGACGACGGGCATCCGGGGCATCGGCGACTTCGGGACCGACTTCGGGCCGATGAAGATCCTGCACAAGGACCACCCCTGGAAGTTCCAGTCGCCGTGGCCGAAGGGCTCGCCGCACTGGTACCCGGACACGGTGGTCCAGTGGACCGCGTTCTTCACGAGCACCGGCGAGGCGTTCCACGACGCGAACTGGCAGCCGGACTCGACGCTGGGCCCGGGCTCGCAGTACACCCAGGGCCTGCAGAGCCACGGCTGCATCCACCTGCCGGCGGACAAGGCGGAGTGGATCTACAACTGGGCGGCGGTCGGGATGCCGGTGATCGTCTACCCGGGCGACGGCTCCTCGGTCGCGAACCAGCTGGCCCAGATCACGACGAACGACCAGGGCGTCCCGTTCTCCGGAGGCGGCTAGACCGCGCGAGTCGGCCGCCGAGCTCAGCAGGCGCTGGTCGTGATCCGAGGCGCGTCGAGCGTCATGGCGCCTGACCGGATCGACTGCACCTGCAGCTTCACCGAGACGATGCCCAGGTTGGTCGGCAGCGGGGGCAGCGTGATCCCGGGCAGGGTGAGCGCCCCCTCGGGCAGGTCGGCCGCCGCGATGATGATCGAGACGCCCAGGATCGTGGCCTGAAGGGCGGTCGCGTCCAGCGTCAGGCCGCCTGACGCGACGTCGCGGGTCGCGTTCGTATCCACCCGCGCGTGGCTCACGCAGGGGCCCTGGAGGCCCAGGCCCGTGATCGTCGACGCGTCGGCCTGCAGCTCGATCACCTTGACCGCGCCGGCCGCGGTGCTCACCGTCCGCACGGCCAGGGAGCGCAGGTTCGTGATCTGGATCGTGTCCGAGCTCAGGACCGCGACCGCCGGTCCGGCCGCCGGCAGCGCGGTGCGCGTCGGCACCGGCGACGGCGTGCTGGACGGCGTCGGGGTCGGGGTCGGCCCCGGCGTGGACGAGGGCGCCGGCGCCGGCGTGGGGGTCGCCGAGGCGGACGGGCCCGGCGCCGGCGTCCCCGTCGGGGCGGGCGTCGGCGTGCTCGGGGCCGCGGTCGGCGTCGCCGTGGGGGCCGGCGTGGCAGTGGGCGCGGGCGTCGGCGCCGGGGCGGCGGTGGGCGTCGGCGTGGGCGAGTCGGTCGCGGCCGGCCCCGAGCTGGTAGCCGGCGCCGGGCTCGGCGGCGTCCAGCACCACCAGAGCCAGGTCGGGCACGCCGCGTCCGCGCGGACGCCGGTCGCCGGCTGGAATGCCAGCGCCGCCGGGGTCGTGAGCACGCAGGCCGCGATCGCGACCGCCAGCGCAGCCCAACGGCTGAACGACGAACGTCCCATCGACCTCTCCCTCTCGTGGCGCCGCCCGCGACACGGACGGCGGTCGCGCCGCGGATATTACTCCGCAGTCAGTACGAGACAGTACCAGATTGACCCGCGCCAGGCGTGGGATATGCTCCTCGCAACGCGGTCGGTCAACGGGACAGGGGGTCTGTCATGGCATCCAGCGAGATGGATCGAGCAGTCGGGCCGGAGCTGGCGTCGGAGCGCATCGCCGGCGGAGTCCTCCCGAAGGTGCTCAACTCGTTCGACATGGTCGCGATCTTCGTGGCCATCGTCCTGTTCATCACGGGTTCCTGACGTTCCTGATCCCGGGCGCCATCGTGACGGGCCAGCTCGGCTTCCTGTTCCCGGGCGAGGGCTCGATCTACCTCTGGACCCACAAGGCGTTCGGCCCGTTCGCGAGCTTCTTCGCCGGCTTCACCGCGTGGTGGCCCGGCGTGCTCGTGCAGCTGGCCACCGGCACGGTCGTGAGCCAGCTCCTCCAGGCGCTGGGGGGCTGGACGTTCCCGGCCTGGCTGCAGGGCGTGATCATCCTGGCCGTCATCGTGGTCGCCGGGGTCGTCTCGACGCTGCGGTTCCGGCTGACCCAGAACGCGGTCAACCTGGTCTTCGTCCTGTACGGCCTGGCCATCCTCCTGATCGGCCTGGCCGGCGTGATCTGGCTGGCGCAGGGCCACCACTCCTTCACGGACTTCAGCCGGTTCGACTTCAAGCCGGGCGGCTGGTTCGCCGGCCTGAACGACACCTCGACGTGGAGCCTGTACGGCTTCGTGATCCTCGCGCTGCTGGGCATCGAGGTGCCCCTGAACATGGGCGTCGAGATCGTCCACCGGCGTGCCATCACGCGCTACCTGCTCTGGGGCTCGGTGGTCGTGATGGTGGCGTACCTCCTGGCCGACTGGGCGCTGCTGGTCGCGGCCGACCCCAAGCAGGGCGGCAACCTGGGCGCGCTCCTGATCCCGGTGACCGCGACGATGGGGTCGGTCGCCGAGTGGTTCGTCGGGCTCGTCTTCATCGGCTTCTTCGTCTTCATCACGGTGGTCTACAGCTACTCGTTCGCGCGGCTGCTCTTCGTCTCCGGCCTCGACCGCCGCCTGCCGCCGGCCCTGAGCCGGGTCAACCGGAGCCGCATCCCGCACGTGGCGATCGCCACGCAGTCGGTGCTGGCGGCCATCGTCACCATCGTCACGTTCTTCGTGTACCCGGCCATCGTGAGCGGCAACGCGGCCGACCTCAGCAGCCGCGTCTACCTCGTCTTCCAGGCCGCCATCACGGTGATCTGGTGCCTCTCGATGGTCTTCCTCTTCGTGGACGTCCTGTACGTGATCCGCAAGTTCGCGGTGGAGTTCGCGGAGCGGCGGATCGCGCACCCGGCCGTGTTCTGGGTGTGCTCGATCATCGGGGCGGTCTCCAGCTTCTTCGGCGTCTGGACAGTGTTCACCAACCCGTTCTCGGCCATCATCGGCAAGAACGACTGGGTGGTCGCCGTCGGCGCCGTCACCGTGCTCTCGCTGGCCGTGATCCCCATCGTCTACCTTGTGGGCCGCCAGGTTGCGCACGACTCGCCGCTGCCGCCGGAGGCCCAGGCCGCCTCCGGCTCCTAGTTCACGAAGGAGCACCGTCGATGGAGACGATCCAGGAGGTCGAGGAGCGCCTCGCCGCCGAGGGGTTCGAGTACGTCCGATTCGAGCAGCCCGACCTGCACGGCCTCAGCCGGGGCAAGACCGTGCCGCTGCGCCACTTCGGCCACTACGCCGAGCACGGGCTCAACTTCCTGGGCGGCCTCCTGGGCCTGGACGCGCAGGGCGGCGTCGCCTCCGGGACGGGCTACCTGGAGGAGCGGAACT